>JBPCJZ010000049.1:0-3196 GCA_051004775.1 Gemmatimonadota bacterium | reverse complement strand
ACAGGTCCGCCGCATCGAGTCCCCGCACGGCATCGGGAAAGAAGCGAGGCGGCAGCGCGAGGTGAAACACCAGGTTCCCCGGGATGTCGCGCGCCCCGCAGATCTCGTCGAGCACGCTCGCGAGACGGGCATACGCGTCGTCATCCCCGACATCGCCCGCGACGTAGTAGAGGTGGCCCAGGAAGTCGTCGAAGTCATCGCACCCTACCGAGCAGTTCTCCTCCACCGAGCGCCGCATGCGCTCGCGGTATTCCTCGTTCGACCAGTCACTTCGCGCCACGCCGACGATCGCGAAGCTCTCCGGCAACAAGGACTTCGCGTACAGTTCGAAGAGCGACGGGACGAGCTCGCGCGTGCCGAGGTCTCCGCTCGCGCCGAACAGGACGACCACGCACGGATCGGGGCGCTCTTCGATCGCCAGTCCGGGGGTGGCGACTTCGAGCGGCATGTCCGGGCCGGACGGGCCGGACCTCACGACGCCTCCGACCCCTGTTTGACGGCGTGGCCGCCGAACTGGTTGCGTAGCGCCGCGACGACCTGGTAGGCGAACCGCTCCTCGGTGCGCGAGTCGTAGCGCTGGAACAGCGACGTCGCGATGGCGGGCACCGGCACGCTGTTCTCGAGCGCGTACTCGACCGTCCAGCGGCCCGTGCCGGAGTCGTCGATGTAGGCGCCGATGTCGGCCAGCGTGTTGCCTTCCTTCGTGAACGCCGACTCGAGGAGCTCGAGCAGCCAGCAGCGGATGACCGAGCCGCGGCTCCACAGGCCCGCGATCTGCCCGAGGTCCAGGTCGAACTCGGAGCGGTGGAGGCACTCGAAGCCCTCGCCGATCGACTGGAGCATCGCGTACTCGATGGCGTTGTGGAGCATCTTCACGAAGTGGCCGGAGCCATTGCGGCCCACGTGCGCCCAGCCGTCTTCGGGAGCGAGCGCGTCGAGGACCGGAGAGATGCGCTGCACTGCCTCCGGCGGGCCACCAACCATCATGTTGAATCCCACTTCGAGCCCCCATACGCCGCCGCTCACCCCGATGTCGAGGAACCGCACGCCCTGCGCTTCGCACAGCTCTGCGTGTTCGAGCGACTCGGTCCAGCGGGAGTTCCCGCCATCAACGATCAGGTCGCCTTCGTCCACGTGCTCCAGGAGGGCGCGGACCGTCGCACGAGTCGGCTCGCCGTGGGGGACCATGACCCAGACGTGACGCGGGGCCTCGAGCGACTCGACCAGCTCCTCGAGCGAGCGGGCGCCTGTTCCCCCTTCACCCTCCAGCTCAGCGACGTTGTTCTCGGCGAGATCGTAACCGACGACCTCATGCCCGCGGTCGATGAGGCGCCGCGCCATCCCCTGGCCCATTCGGCCCAGCCCGATCAGCCCGATCTTCATCCCTGCTCCTGTTCCCGTATTCTGAGTCGTTCGTTGGTCCCCGAGAATCGGAGCCCGATGTGATTCGCGCATTCGTATTCGACCTCGACGGCACGCTGGTGGCGTCGGAGTTGCTAAAGGCGAGATCCTACGCCCGCGCCGTGCGCGACTTCGACGCGGGCGTGTCCGAGGAGGCCGTGTTCTCAGCGTATCGGGACGTGGTAGGCCTCGCACGGGAGACGGTAGCCCGGCACATGGTCGAGCGCTTCGGCCTCGAAGGGGTGTTGGACGCCGCCGCGCCTGCGAAGGGCGGAAGCGAGCCGTGGGAGATCCTCGTTGCCGTTCGGCTCGCCCACTACGACGAACTGCTCTCCGATGACGAGTTCATTCGCGCGAATCGCCACCCCTGCGCCCTCGACCTGCTGAAAGCGGCGAGGCGCAGCGCTTGCCGGCTCGCGCTCGTTACGACGTCCGATCGCAAGCGAGCGCTCCGCGTCCTGCAGGCGCTCGGGATCGAGACGGCTTTTGCGGTCATCGTCACCGCCGATGATGTCGAGCGCACGAAGCCCGATCCCGAGGGCTACTTCCGGGCATTCGAGATGCTTGGCGTCGACGGCCACGAGTGCCTGGCGCTGGAAGACTCACCGGCGGGAATCCGCGCCGCTTCGGCGGCCGGAGCGTTCGTCGTCGCGGTGCCCACGGACTTCACGCGCCGGCACGTGCTTGAGATGGCGATGCTCGACCCCCGCTGGGTGGTCGACTCGCCATCCGACCTGCCTGCCGTCGTGGAGCGCGCGCTGGCGGAGGCCCGGGCGGGCTGACCCGGCGGCCCGGGCGCACTCCGCCCGCCGCACTCCGACCGCCGCATGTCGGACGCGGCCCTCAGACCGCCGGCCACTCCCGATCATCTTCGAGTTCCACCCCAAGTCCGTCGGCCACCCGGTTGACGAAGGCGAAGTACGAGGCGATCGAGCAGATGTCGTGGACCGCGCGATCGTCGAATGTCGCAGCGCGCAGCGCGTCGACGTCGGCCTGCTCCATTGCCCAGGGCGTCCGAGTCAGCTTCACCGAGTAGTCGAGCATGGCCCGATCTGCAGCGGAAAGATCCGCGGTCGTGAAGTCGATCGACAACGCGCGGATCAGTTCGTCCTGCGCATCGGGCGTCCACCCCGCGGCGCTGAGCAGCTTACGGAGCCCCGCCCCGTGATGCTGCAGTCAGTAACGGCACTCGTTGATCGCGGAAACCGTCACCGCGATCATCTCCCGCTGGCGACGCTCGAGCGGCCCGGGCGCGTGCATCAGCGACACATACAGATCGTAATGTCGGCGCATGACCGCCGGATGGACGCCGTGGACTTGCAGGATGTTGTCGCGGTCGGGGACCCTATGGCGTTCCGGCTGCTCGTCCTCGGGCACGTACGGTATGAAGGCCATCGGCCTCTCCTTTCCTTCGGAATCTGGCTTCGCGCGGTATCCTCGATCGCACTTCACCGCTAGAGATGGGTGCAGGTTCGGGATTCGGGTTCGGACGACGGACTGGCGGGATGCGGCACGCTCACTTGTCCGACCAGACGGCCAGCTCGTTGCCGTGGGGGTCGAGGAAATGGAAGCGCCGTCCACCGGGGAAGGCGAATATCGCCTCGCTGATCTCTCCGCCGTGCTCTCGAACAGCCGCTTCCACGGCCTCGAGGTCCTCGGCGTACAGGATGATGAGCGCGGCGCCCGTCTCGGTGCGCGAGCGGAGTTCGGCTTTCCGGAATCCGCCGTCGAACGCTCCATCGTTGAACGCGCGGTACTCCGGGCCGTAGTCGGTGAACGTCCACCCGAACGCTCC
>JBPCJZ010000048.1:0-14727 GCA_051004775.1 Gemmatimonadota bacterium | reverse complement strand
GGACTACGCCGCGGTCCAGGTACTCTCGCACATCCTGTCGACCCGGCCGGCGGGCCGCCTGTACTCGGGGCTCGTTGAAGCTGGACTCGCCGCCAGCGCCGGCGTCGGCGCAGGACAGTTCCCTTCGCAGGGCCTCCTCCCGGCCCGTAAGAGGGCCTGTTTCACGGACCTGGCCGGCGCCGACGCCGGCGCTCGCGGCGAGTCCCGACTCGACGAGCCCCGAGTACAGGCGGCCCGCCGGCCGCGTCGACAGGATGTGGGACAGGACCTGCACCGCGGCGTAGTCCTCGTGCGATCCCGCGGGAACATGATAGGCGGCCATCACGATCTGTTCGTCGCCGACGCGGCGCAGCGTCACGGAGCGCTCGCCGTCCTGGGCCGGTTCAGCCGTGTAGGTCTCGAACAACTGGTTCGCGCCGGAGCGGTCCGGCCGCGGGATCGGAGCAAACTTCTCGGCCGCCAGTTCGAGCGCCCGCGCGGGATCGAAGTTTCCGCCCACCACGAGGATCGCGTTGTCCGGCTGGTAATACTTCCGGTAGAAGGCCTGCAGCCGCTCGATCGGCACGTTCTCAATGTCGGCGCGCGCGCCGATCGTGGAGTTGCCGTAGTTGTGCCAGTCGTAGGCGGCCGACTGCACCCGCTTGCGGAGCACGCTGAACGGGCGGTTCTCGCCCGACTCCCACTCGTTGCGCACCACCGTCATCTCGGAGTCGAGATCCTTCTTCGCGATGAACGAGTTCACCATCCGGTCGGCCTCGAGATCGAACGCCCACTCGAGATTGTCATCCGTCGCGGGGAACGTCTCGAAGTAGTTCGTGCGGTCGAGCCACGTGGTCCCGTTGGGGAACGTCCCGCGATCGGTCAGTTCCTTGGGGATGTTCGGGTGCTTCGGCGTCCCCTTGAAGACGAGATGTTCGAGCAGGTGCGCCATCCCCGTTTCGCCGTAGGACTCGTGACGCGAGCCGACGAAGTAGGTGATGTTCACCGTCGTCTGCTGCTTCGTGTGATCCGGGAAGAGCAGGATCTTCAGGCCGTTCTCGAGCTGGTACTCGGTGATGCCCTCGACGCTCGCGCCGCGCGTGACGCCGGCGGGGAGGGCGATCTCCTGAGTGTCGGACACTGGCTGCGCCGCTTCGGCGGCGGCTTCCTGGGCGGCGGCCGACGGCACGGAGACCAGGCCGAACGCAACCAGCGCGGTGGCGATCGAGAGCGGGTACGAACGGAAGTCTGGCATGATCGTGCTTCCCATCTGAAGTGCGGTGGCGCGCGGCGGCTTCGACCCGAACGCGACTACCCACGAGCATGCCGGATGTTCGGGATTGCGGGCGGAACTCGGACTTGACGCAGAATCCGCGGTGCTGACGGTGGGCACCGGAGGAATCGATCGACCCCGCCAGAGCAATAGCAGGGGCCGATCTCCAGTCGCCCGAAGGTCGCCCGACGATCCCGGCGAGCGTACATTCGCGTGGACTTCGCGACCCCGCGAAACGTGCAAGATCAGCCCGGTGAGAAGGCCACATGCTCGATAAACTGCTCCAGCGCGACATCGCAAAGCGACCCGATACCGTCCAGCTCCAGGGGCGTGTACTCTTCCTGACCGAAGACCCCGAGCTCATCCGCCGGCAGCTCGCGGGGGAGGACCTCGAATGGGATCCGTCGATCCCGCTGCGCAACGACATCAGCACCGACGAGATCACGCCCGCCTGGGTGTGCTACTACTTCGACGAGACACTCGGCCAGTATCCGTACGTCGGCCTGCGGGCGGGCGGCGAGCAGCCGATCGGGAAGTCGGACATCGCGAAGGGCGGCTTCGTCGCTTCGGTCTCGGGCAAGCGCCGGGGCAAAGGATCGAGCCGCGAGGCGTCGCCCTACGCCGAGCGCGCCGCCGGCATCCGCATCGTCATCGCCGAGAACATCGAGCGCATCTACCGCGAGAACTGCGAGAACATCGGCGTCCTCACGACCACCGACTTCGGCGTGATCGACAAGATCCGCCGCGGCGAAGAAATGCCGCTGTCGCTGTTCACCGAAGGCGCGACCCGGATCCAGCAGGACATCATCGAGTATGGCGGCCTGCTCGACTACGCCGTCGCGCGCCTCAAGGGACTGGTCACCGTGCCCGCGCCGATCACCGCAGAGAACCGCCCGATGAGCCTCGCCGAGAAGATCCTCGCGCGGCACTGGGTGGAGAACCTCTCCGAGGAGCGGCTCGGCGTACCGGCCGTGAAGCCGGGCGACACCGGCTTCGTGCGCACCGACATCCGGTTCAGCCACGAGTACGTGACGCCGATGGCCTCGACCTTCTGGGACGAGTTCGCCGGCCCCGAGGCCGGGCTCAACGAGCCGGAGAGCATCTATTTCTTCCGCGACCATCTCGCGTTCCTCGACGAAGTGATCACCGACGAGCGCAAGGCCGCCGGCCTGCTCGACGCCGCGCACGCGCTGCACGATCGCCAGAAGGAGTTTGCGGCGCGCACCGGCGTCCGCCTGCACGGAGAGCTGGCGGGCCGCGTCGGCAGCGAGGCGATCTGCCACGTGAAGGTGCTCGGCAGCTACGCGCTGCCCGGGCAGGTGATCGTGGGCTCCGACTCGCACACGCCGCACTCGGGCGCGATCGGCTGCGTCGCCTTCGGCGTCGGAACGACGGCGATCGTGAACTCGTGGGCCACGCGCGACGTGCGGCTCGAGGTCCCCAGGTCGGTCAAGATCGAGATCACCGGCCAGATCGCCGACAACGTGGCCGCCAAGGACATGATGCTGGAGATCCTCGCGCACCCGTACGTCCGGAGCGGCGAGGCGATCGGCAAGATCATCGAGTATTGCGGTGAGGCCGTCGAGGCATTGTCGATCGATGAGCGCGCGACGCTCACGAACATGGCGGCAGAGGTGGGTGCCTTCACGGGGATCGTCGCGCCGGACGCGACCACGGTCGACTGGCTGATCGAGCAACGCGGGATGGATCGCTCCGAGGCCGAGGGCCTGATCGAAGGGCTCACCAGCGACGGGGGCGCCGAGTACGAGTGGACGATGACGATCGATGCGTCGGCCCTGCGCCCGATGGTCGCGACGCCCGGCGACCCCGGCAACGGCGTGCCGGTGGACGAGCTACCCGAGGACGTGCCGATCGATATCGTGTACGCCGGCTCCTGCACGGGCGCCAAGCCCGACGATATCCGTATGGCCGCGGAGGTCGTCCGCGCGGCCTTGAGTCGCGGCGAGACCGTGGCGGACGGCGTCACCGCCTACCTGCAGTACGGCTCGCTCGAGGTGGAGGAACTGTCCCACGCGGAAGGCTACCACGACGAGTTCGAACGGGCGGGCTTCAAGGTTCTCGCCCCCGGCTGCGGGGCCTGCATCAACGCGGGTCCGGGCGTGAGCACGACGCCGATCGACGTCACGATCAGCTCGATCAACCGCAACTTCCCGGGCCGCAGCGGGCCGGGGCTGGTGTACCTGGCGAGCCCGTACACCACGATCGCGTCGGCCTTCGCCGGGAAGATCGTGGCCTTCGGCCAGCGCGAGCCGGCGACGGTGGAGGCGTAGACTTCAGCCGCGCCGGAACACGCCCCCGAGATCGATCTCGCCCAGCTTCTCCTCGCCGAGCCGCACCGGAACGGACCCCGTGAACCTCTCGTGGAGGGGCTCGCGCCCGAACCGCCACACCTCGATAGCGTCGTCCACGGGATCGACCACCCAGTACTCCGCGACGCCCTGACGCTCGTAGAGGCGCAGCTTGATCCCCCGGTCACGAGACGATGTGCTCGGGGAGAGAATCTCGACGACCAGATCGGGCGCGCCCATCAGCCACTTCTCTGCGATGATGCCGCTGCGCGCGCTGGCGATGAAGACGATGTCAGGCTGGACCCCTTCGCCGGTGGCCGGAAACTCGACACCGACCGGCGCGTGCATCATCTCTCCGTGGCCTGGTTCAACGAGCAGTCGGACGAGTTCGAGTTCGAGCCGAAGGCTCACGCGCTGATGTCGGATGGCGGGCGCAGCCGTCACGTAGAGCTCGCCCTCGATGGCCTCGTAGCGCTTGCCATCCTCGGGGAGCTGCTGAACGTCCTGCCAGGTGATCTGCGGTAGAGCCATAGGGTCCACATTATACCTCCGGTCATGCGTCGGTGCGATTCGGTCGCCCGGAGGTATGATGCGGTGACGCGTCACGGCAGGGTCAACTCACTGCCGGCTGCGCGGCACCCCTTCCGGCTGGCGCTCCTGCTCCAGCCACTCTTCGTCGTTCTCGGCCGCGGAGAGGGCGTCGCGGTGGTCGGCCGTCATGGCTTTCCGCTTGCGGCGTCCGCGGACCGCGGCGCCGAGCCAGCCGAACACGACGCCCGCGAGCGCCGAGATCAGGATCAACAGCGACAGCGACAGCTCCACCTGGCCCAGCAGCAGGTTCACCGAGACCGCTTCGCTGTTGACGATCGCAAACAGCACGATGAGGCCGCCGAGGACGGCCATCATGATCTGCTTCGTCCCCTGCCACGCTTTCTGCATCTCCATCAACGCGCCTCCTGCAGGGCCCGGGTTGCGCGCTCGACCATCCAGCGCCGCAGCACGGGCTTCCACGCCCATGACATCAAGCCGGCGAGGCCGCCCGGGCGGAGGTCGGCCAGCACGCCGTTGGCTTCCGCCTCGAGAACCGTTTCGAGGCGACGCCGTGCCGAGGCAGGTACCATCGACCAGTCCGGATCGATGTCCTCGACGTGGTACTCTTCTTCCGGCCCTGGATCATACGCGACGATGTCCGACAGGGATTCGCGCAGCATCCGGTGCGCGTCGCGCCGGCCCGCGCGGAAATCGTTCGCGCGCCACGACCGGTTGAGGAACCCGCCGAAGTTGCCGAGGAAATCGCCCGCGAGGTCGCCCCGCTCCGTGGGCGCCACCAGGTACAGCTTCATGATGTCCTTGCCAGACAGCCCGCCGGCGGACTCCAGCAGGAACACGAGCTTCGCCAGCCGCGATCGCGACGAACGGGAATCCGCGGAGTCGAGCGTGTCGCGGTACCGTTCGTCCACCTCGATGCGGGCGACTTCCGCATCGAGATAGTCCCCGGCCGGGTCCCCGGCGCCGGCCCCGTTCATCCGCGGGTTCATCGCCACGTGCATCTCCGCGACGCGTTCGGCGAGTTCACCGATCCGCCGGCCGAGACCGACCTCGTCGGGATCGTGGAGGCGGTCGTTCAGCTCCGGCAGCCGCTCGACGAGAGCCGACAGGACCTCGAGGCGCGCGTTGATCCGGTTGGCCCGAACCCAGTCCTCCGCTGCGCCCTGTCCGAGCACCGCGCGGCTGAGGTCCGCCGCGAGGTCGACCAGCGCGCCGGGTGCCGACTGCGTGAGCTCGGCCGGCCCCTTCTTCTGACTGCTGCGGAGGGTCGGCTCGACGAGGATGTAGCGCCAGTCGTCGGACCGGTAGTCGCGGTCCTTTTCCACGAGGCGCTTGGCGAGGCCGAGCGGAGCGGTGTCGAACAGGCCGCCGTCGACGTAGAACATCGACAGGTCGTCGCCGCCGCCCGGGAGCGTCGCGCCGGGATAGTCGCCCCGCGAACGCTGCAGCGACCGGACCGGAAAGGCGAACGGGAAGGCCGACGACGCGAGCGCGGCCTGCCGCAGCGCTTCCCATGCGGGATCTCCGGCCTTCGTGGTACGGGAAAACTCGAAGGAAACGGCGTCCTCGTAGTCACGGGTGCCGAAGGAGCGCTCAGGCACGTTGAGGAACCCGTAGGGCATGTCGTACCGGACGCCGTACAGGTTCGCGAGCGTGACACCGACCCGCAGCGGATCGCCGGCGATCGGCGAGAAGCCGTCTTCCGCGGCCGGGTCGCCCGCGATGAGCGCCCGCGACAGTTCTTCGATCGCGGAGTCGTCGAGCCAGGCGCCGCGGTTGGGCCGGTTCGCGTTGAGCAGATGCTCGGCGTCGGCGGCGTCGACCCAGGCCTTCTCGATCCACGGCAGCAGCCGGGCATTCACCGCGAGAGTCCGGGCCGCCATGGCGGCGTTGAGCGCCCCGGACGACGTGCCCGTCACGACGTGGACGCGGACCGGTCCGGCCGAGGACTTGTTGTTCTGCAGGGCGTGGAGCAGTTCGGTAACGGCGCCGCCGATGTAAGAACCGAGCGAGACGCCGCCGCCGAGGACGAGCGCGATTTTCGTCATGAGATTCCGTTCAGATGCGATGGGATTCGGGTACGCCGGCATGGGGCCGGAAGCGGCAGCATAGTGCCGGGATGGTAGGGCTGGAGCAAGCGAACGGCCGCACGAGCGGCGATCGAATGCCGGATTAGTCGGGCAGCTTCATCTCCAGCAGGCTGCTCGCGTCGACGGCCATCCCGTCGACGGCCAGGTACCAATGCAGGTGCGCCGCCGTGACGCGTCCCGTTGCGCCGACGAGGCCGACCTGGTCGCCTGTTTCGAGCATGTCTCCTTCGGACACGTCGATGCGGGAAAGGTGGTAATAGCCGGTATAGACGCCGAGCCCGTGGTCCACATACACGACGTTCCCGGCGAAGTACAGGTTGCCCGCGAAGGCCACCCGGCCGCGGCCCGCGACCTTTGCCGTCGTGCCCGTCTGGCCGCGCAGATCGAGCCCGGTATGACGGCTGCTGAGCTCGCCGTTGAACATGCGCGCCTGCCCGAACGGGCTGGTCACGTCGAGCGGGCGCGGAAGCAGGAACGGACCCCGCATCAGCCACTCGGGCGTGACCTTCGCGAGCATCTCGCGCACCATCGCGCTCTCCCTCCGGATCCGCGCGAGCACGTCGGCGGGCGGCGACGAGAACTGCGGAGCGACGCTCAGGTTGCTGCTCGGAAAGCGCGTCGCCACGACCGCGATCTGCGCGGATTGCTCGTAGGTCGTCCCGTCCTCGAAGCGCATCGTCAGTTCGAGCGTCGACGGATTCGACTGTCCGATGGGGACGGCGCCGACGCCCAGCCACTTCCCGCTCGGGCCATACCGTGCGAAGCGGACGTCCGTTCCGGCGAACGTGCCCTCCACGGCAATCGGTTTCCGGCCGGTCGGCCGCTCGTACAGGCGGACCGCGAAAGCATGACCCTCCTGCGGCGGCGGGCTCCACGAGACCCCGAACGGTTTGACCGGGAGCTCGGCGGGCTCCTCGCCGCGCGTCGCCCGGGCCATCTCGACCAGTCGGGATTCGAGGTCGCCCTCGGGCTCGACGGCATCGTCGGCATCGACCGCGCGGTCCTTCGCCACACCGTCGTCATTCGCCGCGTCGGCATCGGCCGGGTTGCCCGCGGGGTCCTCGGCGGGATCCGCGACGCGCGGGGCCACCGGCGAAGGACGGCCGGTTGGCTCGGCCGCGGCGGGCGCCGAGCCACATCCGACGGATCCGGCCGCCAGGACGAGGAGTGCAAGCAGGCTGCTTCGCTGGAGAATCACGCGCAGAACAATGGCCGGGGCGCCACGGGCGGGCAAGCGAAGAAGCGGAGGTCGCGCATTCCAGGGTACATTACCGTGTACGACGTTCGAGACTCGTTCACCGGTGTCGAGGAGTAGCCGTGAAACGCGTTCTGTTCGCCTGCGTCGAGAACTCCAATCGCAGTCAGATGGCGGAAGCGCTCGCACGGTTGCACGGAGCGGACGTCCTGGAGCCGTTCAGCGCGGGAAGCCGCCCTTCGGGCGCCGTGAACCCGCGGGCGATCGCCGCGATGCGGGAGGTCGGGTACGATCTTGGCACGCATCGCTCGAAGGGGCTCGACGAGGTGGAGGGTCCTTTCGACTACGTGATCACGATGGGCTGCGGCGAGGATTGCCCCTATGTGGCCGCCGAGCGGCGCGAGGACTGGGAGCTCACAGACCCGAAGGATCTGCCCCCGGAGGAGTTCCGCGGCGTTCGCGACGAGATCGAACGCCGCGTCAGGGCGCTGATCGAGGAGGTGGCCGGATGAAGCTCGGCGGAGGACGGCGGCGCGCCGGAGCGGGAGCCGTGCTCCTCGCGCTCGTCGCGCTGTCCGCGTGCGCCTCGCCGTCGCCCGACACGGGCGTCACGCCCGACTCGGCCGTCATCGACAGCTCACACGCCCCGGCGGGCGGAGCCGTCCCGCGGGCGCGGACCGGGAACGAGAGCGGGGTGATCGAGGGCACGGGCACGGTGCGCTTCGTTGACCTCGAGGGCGGATGCTGGGCGATCGACCTCGACGGCGCGGGCGGCC
Organism: Gemmatimonadota bacterium; assembly: GCA_051004775.1. Lineage (GTDB taxonomy): Bacteria > Gemmatimonadota > Gemmatimonadetes > Palauibacterales > Palauibacteraceae > JARFPW01. Next base: position 6,556 of record JBPCJZ010000048.1, on the reverse strand, counting down.
AGACGGGCGAGCGGTTGCAGCCCGCCAACCTGGCAGAGGACTTCAGGGTCGATTCCCTGCGCGTGCGGATCCGCGCCCGGCCCGCCGACGCGATGGGATTCTGTATGCTGGGCCGGATCGTGGAGGTAGAATCGATCGAACGGGTCGAGGAGTAACCCCGACCCGCTTGAACGCGGGGAACCGGCGCCTCGATCCACTACAGTGCGGAATCGGCTCGATTCCAAAACGCTTCGGCACGAAACCGAGGAGGCGACATGGAGCAAGGATGGAAGACGATCGCGTCATTCGGAGCCCTCCCGCTGGCCGAACTGGCCGCCGGCCGCCTGGAGTCGGCCGACATCCCGTTCATGATCGACCAGCAGGACAACATCGGCATCTTCGGGCCCGGCCACGCCGGGGGCACCGTCCGGGGCATCTCGCTCAACGTGCCCGCCCAGTACGCGGACGACGCGCGGGCGGCGCTGGACCTGGGCGAAGACGAGGAAGAGTAGGGCGTCCGCCAGGGACGCCGAACGCCGCCTCCTGCGGCACTTCCTTGCGGCGATCGCCTACCGTACGCAGAAGGCCCTCCGCGGCTCGCCGCCCGGCTTCGCGGAGTTCCGCGCGGCGCCCGGAATCCGCACGCCCCACGCCCTCCTGCGGCACATGAGCGACGTGCTCGGCTACGCGCGAGTACGCTTCTTCACCGGCGGGAGCTGGCGCGCCCACACGCTTCCCGCCTTCGACGACGAGATCGAGCGGTTCCACGAGGTACTGGGCGATCTCGGCCGGCTGATCGCCGAGGAAGACTTCGTCGAATTCTCTTCCCGCGAGCTCCTGCAGGGGCCCCTGGCCGACGTTATGACCCATGCGGGTCAGCTCGCGATGCTCCGCCGGCTGCACGGTTCCCCTGTGCCCCCGGAGAACTTCATCGACGCGGAGGTGGACGCCGCCAACCTCGGCCGCGCTCAGCCGGAAGCGGCGGCAGCCGACCGTGAATGGCTTGACGCGGAGGACGAGCCATGGTGATGCGCGGAGCCGCTCGTTCGGGCTCGGTCAGCGGGTAGGCGGTCGATTTTTTCATCGTTTGCCATATATTCGCGGCGGCGGTCCGCGCTCGTGCGGACGGCTGCCACCCTTTTTTCGCGAAAGTGAGGGTTTGCGAAATGTCCACCACGCGATTCACGCGCTGGGTCACGGGCATCTTCGTGGTGCCCGCCGTACTCGTCGGCTCCGGTTGTTCGGATGTGCGCGCGCCGGACGCCGGCGCCGACACCGCCGGCACCGCCGCGCCGCCCGCTCCGTACATCACGGCCTCGAATCCGGTCGAGGCCGGCCGCTACCTCGTGAAGATCGCCGGCTGCAACGACTGCCACACGCCTGGCGTTCTCGAGGGGAACCTCCCGGACGAGAGCGAGTGGCTCGTTGGCTCGCCCCTCGGGTGGCGCGGCCCCTGGGGCACGACGTACGCGAAGAACCTGCGCCTGTCGGCCGCCGGCATGACGGAAGACGCGTGGGTCGACATGGCGCACAATCGCAATGCGCTGCCGCCGATGCCGTGGGTGAACCTCCATGCCCTCTCGGACCAGGACGCACGCGCGATGTATGCGTACATCCGCTCGCTCGGCTCGGCCGGCGAGCGCATGCCCGACCCGTTGCCGCCGGGCGTCGAGCCGAAAACGCCCTTCCTCTCGATGGAGCCGGTGATGCCGGCGAAGTGACCCTGTCCCGGAGCGTTCGATGGCCGAAACAAGACCAGGCCGACAACGGCGAAGCGCCGAAGCTGTGGGGCCCGAGCATCGTGGGCTTCGGCGAACGCCGCTACAACACTTCGCAACCTGAGGTGATGATGGATTGTCCCGCCTGCAGTGGCTCGCTGACTACCCCGACATTCGAAGGTATCGCGCTGTACGTATGCGCCGAGGGGTACGGAGGCGTCTGGTTCGACCAGTTCGAGTTCCGCATGTTCCGGTTCATCACGCCGAGCTACTACATCCCCGGCAAGCAGGACTGGGGGGCGTATTGAAACAGCGCCTTCCGGCCCTCGACTGGATGCGCGGGATCGTCATGATCCTGATGGCGACCGACCACGCGTCGAGCGCGTTCAATGCGGGTCGCCTGGTGACGGACAGCAAGCTGCTCTACGTGGCGGGAATGCCCTTGCCGCCGCTGCAGTTCGCCCACCGCTGGATCAGCCACATCTGTGCCCCGACGTTTCTCTTCCTGGCGGGGGCCGCGCTCGCGCTGAGCATCGAGAAGAAGGTCGCGCGCGGCGAGCGGCCGCTCTCGATCGACCGGGACATGCTGGTGCGGGGGCTCATCATCCTCGCCGTCGATCTGTTCTTCATCAATCAGTTCTGGTTCCCCGGCGCGATCCTGCTGCAGGTCATGTACGCGATCGGGCTTGCCATGATTCTTATGGTCCCGATGCGCCGGCTTCCGAGCGCGGCCCTGCTGGTGGCGGGCGTCGCGATCCTGTTCGCCGCTGAGTGGTTCGTGCCCGAAAGCGTCATCGTCGCGGGTGATCCGGGCTCCGTATTGGCTGCGCTCTTCCTCGGGGCTGGCCAGTTCGACACGCCACTGGAATCCTTCGCGCCGTGGTCGAGTCTCGGAATCCCTGATGCCTTTCTCGTCGGCTACCCGGTGCTTCCATGGCTGTCGATGATGATCTTCGGCTGGGTGTTCGGGCGCTGGCTGCTCGCGCGCCGCGAGGCCCCGGACGCTACCGACCAGACCGTGCGACTGCTGCTCGGCGTGGGGCTCGCCTCCCTCGCGGTGTTCGTCGTGATGCGCGGGCTGAATACCTTCGGAAACCTCGGCCTCTACCGGCTCGACGGCTCGTGGATCCAATGGCTCCACGTCAGCAAATATCCGCCGAGCTTCGTGTTCACGGCGCTCGAGCTCGGCCTGATGTGCCTGATCCTCGCGTGGCTGTTCGTGGTGCAGAAGAAGCAGGGCGACGCCGTGAATCCAAACAACCCCGTGCTCGTGTTCGGCCAGACGGCGTTTTTCTTCTACATCGCGCACATCTTCCTGTACGAGGCGACGTCGCGCCTGCTGGGCGTCTACCAGGAGAACGGCCTGCTGGTGTCGACGCTCGCTATGGCGGCCGGCCTGATCGTTCTCTACCCGGTCTGCCGCTGGTATCGCGGGTTCAAGATGGCCCACGCGGGAACGATCCTGAGGTACATGTGACGGAATCTTCCGATCGCCGGCGCGGCGCCGGTTCGCCCGCCGCGGAGCGCCCTGTCGCTCTCGTCACGGCCGCGAGTCGCGGCATGGGCGCCGCCATCGCGCGCCGCCTCGCGCGCGACGGATACCGCCTCGGGCTCATGAGCCGCGGGCCGGAGGTCGAGACGTTCGCCCGCGAGTTGAGCGCGGAAGTTGGCGCGGAAGCTGGCGCGGGGCCGGCCGCTCCGGACGCCGTGTTCGCGTTCCGCGGATCGGTCACCGAGCCGGACGACCTGGCCGAGTTCGTCGGGCGTGTCCACGAGCGTTGGGGCCGGATCGACGCGGTGGTCAACAACACGGGACATGCGCCCAAGGGGGACCTGCTCGACATCCCGGACGCCGACTGGCACGCAGGCCTCGACCTGGTCTTCCTCAACGTGGTGCGCATGGCGCGCCTCGCAACGCCCTACATGACGGGCAACGGCGGCGCATTCGTGAACATCACGACGTTCAGCGCCGAGGAGCCGTCGCTCGATTATCCCGTTTCGACCGCGATGCGGGCAGGGGTAAGCGCGTTCGTAAAGTTGTTTGCCTCCAGGTACGGTGGCGACGGCATCCGGATGAACAACGTGCTCCCCGGGCTGATCGACTCGCAGGAGTTCCCCGCCTCGGCGCGTGGCGGCATTCCGCTGGGCCGCCTCGGCCGGACGGACGAGATCGCCGACGTGGTCGCTTGGCTGTTGTCGGACGACGCGAGTTACGTGACGGGGCAGAACATTCGGGTCGATGGGGGCCTGGTGCGGGGACTATAGGCGGAGGGGAACGGCCGACCTGCGAGGTGGTCGTGGCGACCGTACGAGAGAAATCCCAAATTCCCAAAATCCCACAACCCTCACATGGTCGAAAAGTGCACCGCGCGACCGGTCAACCTTCGCACCCACGACGTCGAAGGCACCCCGGTCGCCGTTCCGACGGACTCGATCGCAATCGCCGGCGGTGAGCGCCTGGCCCGGATCTATGGATGCTACAACGGATGCCACGGGAGGCCGACGAACAGGCGGGCGGTCTTCCCGACGGCGGTCTAAATTGGCGTCTCGTTCAACGGCAGCGACATCACCAGGGAGACGTCCTTGCGAATCTTGGTCATCGGCGGAACCGGTACGATCGGTCGGCACATCGTCCGGGAGCTTGCGGAACGCGGGGCAGAAGTCGCGGTCATGACGCGGGATCCGGGCAACAAGCCCGCGCTCGATGACAACACCGAGTACGTGGAAGGCAAGCTCGAAGACCGCGACTCGGTCGTGCGAGCCATGGCGGGGGCCTCGGCCGTGTACCTGCTGACGCCCCTGCACCAGGAGGAGGCACAACTCGGCCGCAACGCGGTGCACGCAGCCGTAGACGCGCAGGTCGAGCGGCTCGTCTTCCAGTCGGTGCACCATGCGGTGGACGCGCCAGACGTGCCACACTTCAGGTCGAAGGTCGAGATCTCCGAGGAGTTGGCCCGCGCGGACCTCGACTGGACGATCATCGCGCCCAGCAGCTTCTACCAGAACGACTTCCACCTCCGGGAGGCGTTGTCGGCGCACGGAGTGTATCCGCAGCCGCTCGGCCCGGTGGGGGTGAGCCACGTCGACGCGATCGATGTCGCGCACGCCGCAGTCGCGTGCCTGCTCGGGAGCGGACATTCGGGGAAGACGTATGCGGTCGTCGGTCCGGAGGCCCATACGGGAGAGGAATGCGCGGAGATATGGTCGAGAGCGCTCGACCGTCCCGTTCGGTACGGCGGCGACGACCTGGACGCCTGGGCCGCGGGCGCCCGAGAATCGATGCCCGCCTGGCTGGTCGAGGACCTGCGCACCATGTGGGCCTACTTCATCGAGCACGGTCTGCGCTCGTCGGAGGGGGAGCTGGCGGAGGTGCGGTCCCTTCTCGGCCGGGATCCGCGCGGCTACGAGAACTGGGTCACGGAGATCGTGGAGCTGTGGGTCTGAGGAACTGCCGGCGGCGCGGGCGGAACGTCGCATGAGGAGCGGAAAGTGCCCGAAGTGCGGGTCGACGAATGTCCGGCGAAGCGGATCGTGAGAAGCTGCGAAAGAAGTGGAAGCTCGCGACCGAGCGGGACGATTGAGCCGGCCGTCCGAGCACCTCCCCCAGGACCCCCGATACGCTCCGAAACTCCGTTGAACAAAGCTTAGCGCACAGTTCCGCCGGAACTCTCTGGCGTCCCTCGCCGTTCTCCAGGGTACAATCGACGGACCCCCCACATGATTTTCACGAGGAGAAATTACGCATGTTTCCCCCCACGAAACGCCTCGCGGCGCTCGGGCTGGCCGTACTGGCCTTCGCCGCCTGCGAGGACAATCCGACGACTCCGGAGGCCGACGTTCTCGGCAGCCGGGGCACCCAGGCCGAGGCCAGGGGCGCCGCGAAGATCAATCTCAACCGCGGCGCCGTATACAGCATGTCGAACGCCCGCGAAGGCAACGTCGTCGTCGCGTTCAGTCGGGCGCCCGACGGACGCCTGACGCGCGCCGGCGACTTCCCGACCGGCGGCACCGGTAGCGGAAGCTTCGAAGACACCGCCAACGGGCTGGTCCTCGCCAGCACGGAAGTGGAAGCCTCACCCAACAACCTGTCGGGCAACGGCAAGTTCCTGTTCGCGACCAACGCCGGCAGCAATTCGATCACGGTGTTCCGGGTCGAGAAGGACGGCCTGCGCACGGTCGAAGTCCAGGAGTCCGGCGGCGAGAAGCCGGTCAGCGTGACGATCGCCAACGGTCTGCTGTACGTGCTGCATAGCGGAGAGACCAACGACGACCTCATTCCCGAGAACTGCACGAGCGGCGAGCTTCCGACGATCACCGGCTTTCGGGTGGCCAACGACGGTTCGCTGTCGCCGATCGCGGGATCGACCCGCACGCTCAGCGAGGACCCGTTCTCGGGCTGCGCGCAGGTCTCCTTCGCGCCGGGCGGCGACGTGCTCGTCGTGAGCGAGCGCGAGGCAGAGGTTCTGCCTGGCCAGACCGACAACGAGATGGACGACGCGGGCGACGAAGGCGTGCTGGTTACCTTCACCGTCAACGCCGACGGCACGCTCGGCAACAAGCAGATCTTCGACGCGACCGGTGAGGGCCCGTTCGGCTTCACGTTCACGCGGAGTGGCACGCTCGTATTGACGGAGCAGCAGGACGGTCCGGCGGGTCCGGGTCGCGGCAGTGCCTCGACGTACGCGGTCGGTTCCGACGGGACGCTGACGCCGACGAGCGGTTCGGTGGGCAACGGCGGCACGGACACCTGCTGGTTCGTCGTGACCAACGACGGCAAGCTGGCGTTCGCCGCGAGCTTCTTCCCCGACGCTCGGATCTCGAGCTACCGGGTGGGCAACGACGGCAGCCTCAGCCTGATC
>JBPCJZ010000047.1:0-6125 GCA_051004775.1 Gemmatimonadota bacterium | reverse complement strand
TCCTCGTGCGCCCGAGCTACGTGCTCGGCGGGCGGGCCATGGAGATCGTGTACGACGAGCCGATGCTGCGCGAGTTCTTCGCCAAGGCCGTGAAGGCCTCGCCGGAGCACCCGGTCCTGCTCGACCGCTTCCTCGAAGACGCCTTCGAGGCCGACGTAGACGCCGTGTGCGACGGGCATCGCGTGCTGATCGGCGGCGTGATGCAGCACATCGAAGAGGCAGGCATCCACTCGGGCGACTCCGCCTGCGTGCTGCCCCCCTATCTACTCGAAGACGCCCAGGTCGCCGAAATGAAGCGTCACACGCGCGCGTTTGCCAAACGCCTCGGCGTACGTGGCCTCATCAACGTGCAGTACGCCGTCCACGAGGGGCGTACCTACGTGATCGAAGTGAACCCGCGGGCGAGCCGCACGGTGCCGTTCGTCAGCAAGGCGACGGGCGTGCCGCTGGCCCGCATCGCCGCGCGGACGCTGCTAGGCGAGACGCTCGACGAGATGGGACTGCCCGACGAGCTCCAGGTGCGCGAGGTCGCGGTGAAGGAGGCGGTCTTCCCGTTCAACAAGATCCCGGACGCGGATCCGCAGCTCGGGCCCGAGATGCGCTCGACCGGCGAGGTCATGGGCCACGCCGACAGCTTCGGGCTCGCGTTCGCGAAAGCGCAGATCGCAGCCGACGGGTCGCTACCGCTCGAAGGCACGGTCGTCGTCACCGTGCACGACCGAGACAAGCCGAAGGCGGCGCCGATCATCCGCCGGCTGCACGAGATGGGCTTCGAGATCAAGGCGACGAGCGGCACCGCCACCTACCTGCGCGGCCGCGGCGTGCCGTGCATGACCGTGCTCAAGGTGCACGAGGGGCGGCCGCACATCATCGACCTGCTGCTGTCGGGTCAGATCCAGCTTCTGGTCAACACGCCCCTCGGCAAGCACGCCCAGCAGGACGACTACATGATCCGCCGGGCCGCCATCGCGCACGGCATCCCATACACGACCACGCTGTCGGCCGCCGACGCGGCGGCCGGCGCGATCATGGCGCTGCGGAGCCGCAAGCTGACCGTCACCAGCATCCAGGAGCGGGCGGAGCGCCTGGAATCGTCGTACACGTCCGGCAGGGTGGCCGCCAGCAGGGCCTAGATCGGCAGATCCCGGCGTCGCCGAAGCCCGGCGACCACCTCCCAACGGTGTAGAGTCTCAGTACATGTACGCGGACCGCATCTACCACTGGCACGCCCACCTGGGCATGGAGGACGGGCCGGAACGCGCGGCGGCGCAGTTTCGTCGCGCCCTGGAAATCCTCCGGAACCGGCACCTCTCCCCTGCCACGCGCCGCCGCGTGCTGCGCGAAGATTACCAGCTCCAGATGCTACGCGGTCGGCCCACGGCCGCGGTTCGCATCGCACGTCAGCTCGAGATGGCCCAGGCGGACGAGCCGGATTACCCTCGACTCGGTTGATGGCTGACACCGGGCCGACATGTGCAATTCTCCTCGAAGCGATCGTCGCCGTAGTCGGGAATCGACCCGACGCCGGGTATCGGCTTGCGGCCCTCGACTCCGCTTTCGTCACGGGTCCGGACGCGGCGTTCTCGGAGGTCGTCGCCCCGGGAAATCTTGCCGCCGCGCGCCTGTTCGAACTGCGGGACGATCCGGCGCGGGCCCTCGCTGCAGTGCGGCGCCGCGTTGTCGACATCGACGGCACCCATCTGCTGCTGGCCCCCTCGCTGCGCGCGGAAGGCCGCCTGGCAGCGATGGTCGGACACACGGAAACCGCGATACGGGCGTACCAGTACTACCTGGCCCTGCGGACCGACCCCGAGCCCGCGCTCAGGACCAGGTGGAATCGGTGAGGGCGGCGCTGGATGCCCTGCTCAGGCAGCGGAAGCGGATCTCCGATACCTGATCGGCGCTCCCGCCTCAGAACGACCGTTCGAGACCTCCGAGCTGCAGCGTCCGGTCGGTCGTACCCGACCCCCCGTACAGCTTCGTCGCCGTGTACGATCCCTTCTTCAGATGGAATTCGTACTGCCTCTTCGCTTTGCAGCCCAAATTGAACTCACCCGTGATGCTGGCAGAGGCCCCGGGTCGTACGCGGACGTTGGACATCGGGACGCGGGACCAGAAGCCCCAGGGAGCGTAGCCGGTCGGGATTTTCTTGCGCGCGCGGACCCGGCTCTTCTCGTTGAGTACCCAGATATCCGAGCGCGAGTTGTTCGTCGCCTTCATGGTGATCCGGCAGCCGTAGTCTGTCTCGACGGCTGTCAACTCCAGCGGAACGTCGCCGTCCGTGACTCGGGATGGCTGGTCGGCTCCCGACATGAGTGGGACGGCAGGGAGAAGGGCGGCTATCGCGATGGCGAACAGTTTCATGTCTTCCTCTCTCTCTCTAGTGGCCTTGCGAGGCCGATGAGTTCACGAGCACTCGATCCCCGAGGCTTCTGTCTCGTCGACGATGGGCTCGCCGTTGGCGTTCATGCGGAGCTTGACGAGGATGTTGGAGGTGTAGTTCGAGGCGTCGCCCTGGCTGACGACGGTCGTCTTGATGCGACGAGGCCCAGGGCACCGACTTTGGTGAGGGAGCATCCAAGATCTACTGCGGCCCTCGAGAAGTTGCCAAAGATGCCCACGGCAACCCCCGCCACGTTCCCGCATGAGCCGCCCTCATCCGGATCCACCTCTATCCAGTCCGTATCGGCGAAGAGCGGCTGTGAGGAGGAGCTTGCCGCGTCCTCCACTTCGGGCACGGGCGGTAACGACGTCCCGGGCGTCCAGGCGGCCAGTGCTGCCAGCCCCAGAACCCCAAGACCGGCCCGGGTGCTGCGTAAGAGTGTCCACTTCATGTTCCCATCTCCCGACTTTCGAGTGGTCGAACTGCCTCGATACCAGCCGAAACTGCGGCTGACGTGCTTGCAGCTTGACAAGCGTGCAAACCCGTCCCGGTCCGCCATCAGAACCGGACACTACAGCCCGTTCATGTAGCAGCGGCCGGATTCGGCAAACAGGGCGTTGCCCTGCTCGAGCACCGCGATGCTCCGCTCGAATGCTTTCCTGGCGTTGGAGCTGTTGTGGTAGATTTCACTGATGATCGACCAATGGGCTGCTTGAGGTACGACACCGAGGATGGCGCCCATGTGTTCCTTGATGGTTCCGGCCTCCGCGGCGGTCGTCACCGACGGGTTGGTCCCGTTGATGTCGTCGCTCGCGCGGTTCGCACGGTCGAGCGCCCGTTGAAGCAGGTCACGACTGTTGGTGGCGGCCACCGCGTAGGCCCCCCCTGTACCGTTCTGCTTTGCATCTGTAGTCGCGTACCGAAGGGCGCCTTCGATCGTGCCGACGTAGCTGTCTATCGACCTCGGGCTGATCGACCGACAGGGGTCCAGTGTCACGGTCTCTGCGGGAGCGTCCACGGCGATGACGCCAACGGCCGTGACCACAGTCAAGGCGACCAGCGCCCGGCCGATACCTTTCGTGTCCATCGCGATCCTCCGATTTGAGAGTGAAGAGAGCTCGACTCCTGGTTTTCGAGACTCATCCCTCAGAGCGGCACCTCCGTCGGGTGTCCGCCACGACTCCCCGGGACCGTCGCCAGGCGGCCGCAGGCGGTGGTCCGATTTGCCTTGTCGCGTCCTCTATTCGGTACCTGTCTCCGGCGGCGGAGCTGCCGAGAATGAACCAACAAAAACGACGTCGTCTTCACGTCCGTCTGGCGATTGCAGCCACCCCCGCAGCTCGAAGCTCGCCTCGATCGCTGGTTCCGTAGCAGCGACTTCGATGAAGCCCTCGTCGACCACGAGGGTCCGGTCGCTCGTGTTGAACGCGGCGATGAAGGACCGTTCGCCCGCTTCGGGCCCTTCGAGAAGCTCGGGCGTCATCCGGCCCACCGGGTAGCGTCCGATCTCAGAGACGCCTCCCGGCGATACGAGGAGCGTGCAGTGCGCATCCGCCGGATCGCCGTCACCCAGGACGACGAAGAGTCTGCCCCCCCGCTCGAGGATGACAGCTCGACCCGTCCACTCATCGGTATCGGCGGCGACGCGCGACCTGGACTCGGGAACCGCCGCGAAATCGACGGAGAAGCACGTCGCGACAGTCGACTGTGATTGATGGAGGGACCACGCGTCGGCGACCGCGTCGGCAGCATCTCCCGTCGGCGCGGGGCCCGGCTCAAACTCGACGACGAGAATGTTCTGTTCGTACACGATCGCTCCGTCCTCTTCCTCGGCTGACTCCGAATTCGACAGCGCAACCGCGGCGGTCAACTGCAGGATCGGATGATCGAAATCCTCACAGCAGGAGTAGAATTCTTCTGCCTGCCCACCGCCTGCTTCGTCGTAGCGGTAGGACGTGAGATGTACCGCCCGGACCCGGAGTCCCACGGGTTTGCCCTCGAGTTGCCAGAATCTCTCGTCTGCATTTGGTAGGCCGACGTTGAGCGCCTCGACCAGATCTTCCCAGGCAGAGTCGCTCTCTTCATCAGAGGCGTCGAACTCGTCCCAGCCGTCCTCGTCCATACCCTCCCCCAGCGATTCTTCGAGGGCGGTCGCAACCGGAAAGCGCTCCAGCGGAGCCGGGCCCTCCCAGCGGAACCCGCGGAGCTGGAAGAAGTACGCGTTCCCCCTCCCGTCGCCGAGGCCGACCTTTCCCTTCAAGGATACGGCAGCGGTCCGTCCTGACGGCAAGACGAGATCGATGATCAGGTGATTCCGAAGGGCATCGATGAGCTCGGCAGACGTGGTAGCGGAGAGGAGCGCGTCCTCGGGCAACCCGAGAAGGGCGACGGTCGGTGCGCCGGATGCGCCCGTCGACTCCTGTGCCGAAGCGGCTGACGGCGAAAGCAGGGCGGCCAGTGTCGCCGCGATACCTACAGGCACTGCAAGGGAGCCAGGCTGCATGCCAATCATGGCGGTCTCCATTTCGAAGCCAGGGAGGGACTGTCATCGAAAGCGTTGAAACCGTCCAGAAACCGCCAGGGACACGGTCAGCTCGGAGCGCAGGCGGATGTCGCCCAGGAAGCAAAGGAGAGTCCTACGGCCGGCCCAGGACGGGCGGAAACTAACCCCAGGGCCGAGCGCGGTTTCCTTCCTCGCCCACTACCGCAACTTGTACCCTGGGCTCAGTTCGATTTCCCGGGGGCACGCGCGCCGATTCGCCGGGTCTTCCTGCTCGTGAGTCCCGAGGACCGCCCGGCCAAGCACCTGCGGCAGCTGGCCGAGATCGCGCAGCGCCTGAGCCAGCCGGATGAACTGCGGGAAATGATCCGACGCTTCGCCCCCGACATGGGTGCGCGCGCACCCATCCTGAAGTACGATCGATTCTCGACGGCGTGCTCTCGACCCCAGCCGAACGGCCGCAGTGCCTGGTTCCGACGATCCCGCGCAGGACATAACTGAATTCCTTCGGCGGCACGCCGAGGGGGACGCCGAAGCCCTGCAGGAGCTGTTTCCGATCATCTACGCCGACCTGCGCCGGATCGCCCGCGCACGCCTGCAGTCCGGGTTCCGCTCCTCGGCCACCCTGAGCACCACCATGCTGGTCAACGAGGCGTACGTCCGCCTCGCGGGTGAGAGCCAGGCCGAATATCAGAATCGTGACCACTTCATGGCGGTCTGCTCGAAGGTCATCCGCAGCATCGCCGTCGATTACGCCCGGCGTCGCGCCGCGGCCAAGCGGGGTGGCGACGTGGTTCGGAGTCCGCTCCGAGAGGGCCGACACGCAGCGCCGACGACCGAGGTGGACCTCCTCGCCCTCGACGAGGCCCTGAAGGCGCTCGCGCGCCACGATCCCCGACTCGAACAGGTCGTCGAGTGCCGGTTCTTCGCCGGCATGACGGTAGAGGAGACGGCACGAACGCTCGGAGTCTCGAAACGGACCTGTGAACGCGACTGGACCCGCGCCCGCGCCTATCTCTTCCGGATGCTGGCGTCCGACTGACCCGCCCCGCACCCCGTGGCGGGTTCCCGGCCCGCCCTGCGCTTTCCCTCACGACCGCGCCACTCATCGCACGCTCCGGGAGACTCCCATGCGCAGCTGCTTCGTCCCGCGCCGACTCATCGCGCCGGCCTTCGTCGCCATCATCTTCGTGCTGGCCTTGCCTTCCGCCGGCCAGGCCCAGTTCCTCAAGAAGCTGAAGG
>JBPCJZ010000046.1:0-3953 GCA_051004775.1 Gemmatimonadota bacterium | reverse complement strand
GGCGAGGAGTACTCGGGCAGCCGCATCCGCGGCGCCGCCACCGAGCGCGAGGGCATGCGGCAGCCCGTCTATTACTGGGACCCGGTCATCGCCCCGTCGGGCGCGGAGTGGTACGAAGGCGACGCGTTGCCGGCCTGGCGGGGCAGCCTGTTCGTGGGCGCGCTGAAGGAAGCCCGCCTCGTGCGGCTCGAGCTGGAGGAGACCGCCGAGGGCTGGCGCGTAGTCGGCGAAGAACACCTTCTCGTCGATCGCAACAGGCGCATCCGTGACGTGCGCGAGGGGCCCGACGGGGCGCTGTACGTTGTGACGGACCACGACAACGGGGAGTTGTGGCGCCTCGGGCCGGCAGGATGAGCCTGGGCGCGGCAGCGGTTCGGATGGCGACGACATTGCGCTTCACCGCGGCCTGATCTAGCGTCAGATGTCCAGGTCTGACACCAGGAGGGCATGGATGCTGGACCGGCTCATCAAGAGAGTCACTTCACGATTCAATCTCGAGTACGCCGCGGTCGCCACGACCCTGAGAGGACTCCTCACGCTCATGACGGACGAGCGGGTCGGCGGCGTGAACGAACTCGTCGCGAAATTCCGCACCGCGGGCCTCGGACACCTGGTGGAATCGTGGATCGCGACGGGGCCGAATGAAGCGCTGACCCCGTCCCAGACGCGGACGGTCCTCGGGAACGCCGCGATGTATGAGATAGCCGATTCCGCGGGAATCGGTCGCGGCGCCGTCGTCCCCGTACTCGGCTTCATGATCCCCCTGCTCTTCGACGCGATCACCCCGGACGGAGTACTGCCGACTACGGGGAAACTCCGGGCGGAGACGTCGCGCTTCCTGCGTGGCGACCCGCAGAGTGCCCGCGCCGACCGCAGCCGCTCCGGCCGAACCTCCCGCGCCGGCCGCACTCGCCGCTCCAGCCGAACCTCCCGCTCCGACCGCCGCGCGGGTGCCGACTCTGTCGTCGGAGGCGGCCTGCTCCGGCTGGCGGCGTTCGTGATCCCGGTCATCGCCCTTGCCGGCGCGTGGTTCTACCTGCAGACAGGCGCCGGAATCGACCCGATCCTTGCCGTGAGTAACGCCGGCGCCGAGGTCACCTACACCGCGCACGTCAGGGACGAAGCCGCGCGCACGACGATCATCGATGCGCTCAACTCGACGTTCGGCGAAGTACGGGTGAAAGGCGACGTGAGCGTCGACGGCGGAGTGAAGGAAGCCGAGTGGATGCCGCAGGTCGGAGACCTGCTGTCGGCGCTCGACACGCCGGGCGCCGAGCTGACCCTCACCGGCGATTCCGCGCGCGTCGGCGGATGGCTGACCGACTCCGAACGATCGAGTGTCGCGGCCAGGGTACGCGGCGCGCTTGGCCAGAACATCGCCGTCAGCGAGGCCGGCGAAGACCGGCGAGCGGAGGCCCTCGGGACCGCCAACGCCCGGGCCACGACCGCCCTCGCCGCCCTCGACTCCCTGGAACCGGGGGAGATCCGGCCCGAAGACCTCGTGGCCGCCCTGAATCTCTCAGTGATCGATTTCGAAAGCGGCAGCGCCGCGATCCCCGCGTCCGCGTCGGGCGTCATCCGTGGCGCGGCCCGTGCGTTGCGGCTCGCACCGCCCGGGATGCGCATCGCCGTCGCCGGACACACCGACGCCGCCGGAGACTCGGCCGCCGACCTCACGCTGTCGGAGGAGCGCGCCAATTCGGTCGTCAAGGCGCTGGTGGCAGAGGGGGTCGAGCCGGGCATGCTGACCGCGGTGGGCTACGGCGCCACCCGGCCGATTGTAAGCGGGACGTCCGAGGCAGCCCGTTTTCGGAATCAGCGCATCGAGTACGCCGTCGACGAGTAGGCCCGCGGAAGCCGCGGCGGCCGCGGCGGCCGCGCGTCGTCGGCCGAGTAGCTAGCCGTTCCGGTCGCAGACCGAGCGCAGGAGCCCTTCCGCCACCGAATCCGGAGCTGCCGCGGACCACCCGCCGCCGTTCGCCGAGGCGTTGGATCCGACCACCTTCTCGCCACGCAGCAGCAGGTACTGATTCAGGCGGAACTGTCGGTCCTCGCAGCGCAGCTCGAACAGCGCCTTGGTCGCGTCGTACGCCGCGGAGCCCGCCGCCTGGGGCTTCGGGTAGATCGTGTAGATCCACACGCGGAGCTGCTCCCCGCGTTGCGCCATGGTTTCACGGTCGTAGTAGAGATCGGCGTCGGAGGCGTTGCGCGCGATGAACTCCCATCGCGAGGAGACGGCATGCCGGCCGGCCGCGCCGTGATTGCCGTCGTTCGCGTCGGCGATCAGTTCGGTCCGCGAACCGACGGGCAGCTCGACTCGGCCCGCGTTCATGGCCGAGAGCCAGGCGAGTTCCCGGGCGGGAACGGCGAAGTTCAGGTTCTGGCCGCCGCGGATCGAAGAGACGGTGACGCCGATGACCCGGCCTCGCTCGTCGAGCACGGGCCCGCCCGAGGAGCCGGGCGATATCGGCGCGCTGATCTGCACGACCGTGCGCCCCCCGCGCTCGCGGACCGCCGACACGATCCCGTCGGTCATCGTCCCGTATAGTCCCTTCGGCGAACCGAACGCCCAGACGTGGTCCCCGAGTTCGGGCAGGTGCAACTCGAGCGGGAGTCCGTCTGGCCCGCCCTCCGGCCCCGGAAGAATCGCCAGGTCCAGCCGCGCGTCGATCGCCTGCGCGAACTGCACGGTACTCAAGGTCTTCCCTTCGGCGTCGAGGACCCGGACCTTCGACGCTCCGGCGATGACGTGGTAGTTGGTGGCGATGCGGCCCGACCCGAAATAGAAGCCGCTTCCCTGGCTGGTGATGGCGCCGTCCGCGTCGTAGCCGATCAACGTGACGACGCGATCGGCGGCGCCCCGCACAGCGGTGCTCGCGGACTGCGCCGTCGCCGAAGGCGGGGCAATCAGTGCCGAGATGGCGGCGACCAGCGCAAGGGCATGGCCCAAAGGCCCGCCGGTCCCGTTCGGTTCTGGCCGCTTCCTGAACCCCATTCGCTCCCTCGCGTCGTCGCGATCTGCAACCCGGTGGGGTCGTTTGCCCGCGGCTGTCCGCCGACGGGCCGGCCCGGCCCCTGTTCCTTCCATCGGGTGCCATGGAAGAGCAGGGATCGTGCCGGAGCGGGACCGGAAAGCTCACCCTCCCCGGATCCCGCCCGCCGCCCGCGTAGCGAGCCCGGTACCCGTTGTGTACTTCCGGGGAACGCGGCACGGCGTATCCAATCGGAAGGCTCGCGGGAATGAAGCTACAGCATCGAAGGGGACGAGAACGTATTTGAGGCCCCCCAGGACCTCGCCACAGATATGACGCTGCCGAGCGGTCCTCCACGCCGAAGCGTCGTGGCGATGACGGCGCGGTGACGGCGTCGTGTTATTGTGAGAGTTCACGTCGATTCTGGAGCGCGAGTATGCATCGTATGCCGCCGCAGCCGGACACCGGGCTGGTTACGCTGGAGGAGTATGCGCGTCTTCCGGACGAGGGCGATCGCGTTCTCGAACTTTCACGAGGACGCCTTGTGCGCGAGCCTCGTCCCGGTGCCCGCCACGGGGTGATCGCGGGAGATCTGTTTTACGCGCTGCATTCCTTCGTTCGTGAGCGAAATCTCGGGCGCGTCGTCATCGAAACCGGATTTCTCCTCGCCGATGTCCCACCTACGGTCCGTGGTCCCGACCTCGCCTTCATTTCGGCCGAACGACTTCCAGAGGGACCCGTTCCCACCGGATTCTGGCCGCTGGCTCCGGACCTGGCGGTCGAAGTCGTGTCCCCGTCGAACTCGGCGGCTGAGATGCAGGAAAAGGTGCTGCAGTACCTCGACTATGGGACTCGGACGGTCTGGGTCGTTCAGCCGCGGACCTGCACGATCGAGGTCTGGCGACCCGGCGCAGACGTGAGAATCCTTCGGGAGGGCGAGACGCTCGACGGCGGCGACGTGATCCCGGATTTTCATCTGGC
>JBPCJZ010000045.1:0-6925 GCA_051004775.1 Gemmatimonadota bacterium | reverse complement strand
CCGCGGATCAGGGGATCAGACGTAGCCGACACGCAGCGACAGCGGCCAGGCGACCGTTCGCACCACCTCGTCCGCGCCCCATCCCGGCGCGAGCCGCTCGCGAAGGTCCTCCAGCAGAGCCGCGGCATCGGCGGGCTCGAGCGAGCGCAGCGCCGACCACGTCCGCATGTAGGCCAGCAGGTCGTCCAGCGTCCACTCGAGTCGAATCTCGAACGACGGGGCCCGGGTCTCGCGGAAGGGGAACGGGAGGGAGCGATACCCGTCCTCGACGTGAATGCGCTGCGGGGGCCAGAAGGCCTCGAGTTCGTCGACGCGAAAACCTTCAACGATCGGGTCGAGCTCGGGCGTGATACGGGTCCCGCCGTAGCTGATCAGCGCGATCGCCGCGTCCGTTGCCGTGACGCGGTGGACTTCTCGAAAGTAGGCGGCCAGGTCGAACCAGTGGGCGGCCTGCGCGGCGACCGCGAGGTCGACGCTCGCGTCGGCGAGCCCGCCGTGCTCTGCGGTCGCCTCTCGGTACTCGATCCGCGGATGGGCGGGCGCCCGCGCGAGCTGCTCGGCGCTCGGGTCCGTCGCGATCACGCGGTCGAAGCGCTCGGCCAGCAAGGTGGAGAGTTGCCCCGAACCGCAGCCCGCATCCCAGGCGAGGCCCGCGCGCGGCGCGAGCCCGACGAGATAGTCGACGAGTTCCGGCGGGTAGCTCGGCCGGTGCGCCGCATAGCCGCCGGCGTGCGCGGAGAAGTGATCGTGAAATGGCATCGGGATCCGTCCTTTCCGGACCTACCAGACGCCGAGCTGCCGACCGATCACCACGATCTGGCCCGCGTGGTAGGCGTTGTGCTTCGCGAGCATGACCGCCTGGCGGAACAGGGTCTGGCCCTCACCCCACGGGAACGGAGCCATCAATTCGAACTCGGGATCGACGACCATCCTCGCCATCGTGTCGAGTCCGGCCGCGAAGCGCTCGATCTCGGCATTCCACTCCGCTTCGTCCGCGGGCGCAAGCTCCTTCGGCCAGTGATCCTCGGGCCAGGCGGGCGACACATACCCCGGGTCACGCGAGAACTCGATGATGTCGTCCTGCGAGATCCGCAGATGGACGACCTGCGACCACACGGAATACGGCAGGGGGTCGACGACGCCGCCGGCCTTCGCGAAGGGAAACTCCCGCATCAGCTCCAGCGCGGGTCGGGCGGACTCGCCACCCCGGAGGAGCTCCGCGAGCTTGCCGCGCAGGACGGCTTCGAACGGGTGCGCATATGGCATTCTAGACTCTCCGAAGCGATGATGAGCGATCTCGCGGGACAGCGGGCACGTCACTTCGACAACCCGCCTCAGTTCCCTCCGATCCGCAGGGGAACGGGCGCCGCCACCAGAGGCTGCGCTTCGGTCATCACCTCGCCGCGGACGGTGTAGGTTCCCGGCCCGACGGCGGCGCCGCCGTTCGAGCGCTGGTCCCAGGTATCCGAGAGCTCCAGCGTGGCACCGGCCGCCAGCGTCTCGACCCTGAGGATCGCGGGCACCACCTGATCGTGCAGGCGGCGCCAGACGACCGCGCCCGCCTCGTCCTCCACGATGAGATCGAAGGCGATCGTGCGCCCGGTGAGGTACAGGTTCAGCGGGCCGTCCGTGAGGTTCTCGAGCCGAAGCGTGATGGGGACGGGCTCGCCGGCGCCGACCTCGGCCGGGACCATGATCCCGACGCGAAGCGAATCGGATGGAGCGGCGGGCGCGCCATCTTCCGGTGTTGCATCCGCCCCGCCAGCCGCGGGAGTCTCAGGCATCGCGCCCTCCACGTTCGTCGCCGTCGCGGGCGGGACGGCATCCCGCGGTGTCTCCGTGCCATCCCCACCGTTCGCACCGTTCATTCCATTCGGCGTTCCCTCGGCGGCTCCGCCCTGGCAGGCGAAGCCGATCACTGCGCCGAGCAGACAGAGCCCGACCGCGGCGCGCGCTCTCCACGAACCGCCCGAACCGCTCGAACCAAAAGAAGGGCGGGGACTGCCGCCCCCGCCCTTCGTCCGCCTGCATCGTACTTCCGGCACAGCCTACCTGCAGCCCGGCTTGTTGCTCTTGGGCGGGCAGTTCGGCTCGTCGCCGCCCCCACCGCCCCCGCCGCCACCGCCAACGCCGCCGACGCCGTCAGTCGTCGCGGTCACCGCGCCCAGCTCCTGATTGATCGCGCTGAGCGGGCTGAACACGAACAGGTCGCCGCTCGAGCTTCCGCCCCAGAGAATCCCGACGAGCGTCGCGGTGTTGCTGGTGGTCGTGCGGAACACGGCCGAACCGCTGTCGCCGCCGCCGACCAGCGTCCCATTGCCCGTCACGATCGTCTGGCAGAGCAGGGTGAGGTTCGAGCCGGAGACGTTCACGTCGACGCACGTCGCGCTCACGTTGCCCTGCGTCCAGCCGGTCGTGCGCCCGACCTTGTTGAGCGTACCGCTGAAGGTGTTCGAAGAGTTGTCCTGCGCTGTGATGTCGAAGGTTCCGGCCACCTCGAGGCTGCCGTTGTTCACACCGGTCGTCCTGGCGATCTCACCGAGGTTGGCAACGCCGTCCTGGTACAACGCGCGGGACGCGTCGCTGTAGCGGCACTGCTTACCCTTCGGGCAGGCGCCCCTGCGGAAGTAGGACGGATCGTCCACCTCCACGGCGATCGGGTTCGAATCGACGCTGCTCAGCGGCTGGAAGTACGTCGTCCCGCTGGTCGTGCCCTGCTGGTCGGTGCAGTGGGAGTTGGTGATGAAGGAGCGGCCGCCGGCGTGGTCGACGTTGAAGCCCAGCGTACACAGGAAGTTCCCGAAGTGGATCTGGACCCCGCCCATCGTCGGACGGAATCGATCGCGGAGGGTCGCCATGAACAGGATCGGCTCCGTGACCTTCACTTCGTAAGCCGACGCGGGAATCCCGCGGCGCTTCATCGCATTCTCGATCCCGCGGGCCGCACCACGGTGCTCGACGCCAAAGACCATCCGGCCCGCCGCTTCATCATGGTCGGCGTAGACGGTCTGCGGAAGCGCGAGGACCTCGGCCGAGGCGCCTCGGAAGACCTGCGCCAGGTCCTGTACCGGCACGGACTCGATCTCGCCGGACGGAACGGTGCCGACGTCATCGGCGCCCGGATCTGTCGGGGGAGTGTCACCGCATGCGGCGACGAACAGGACGGCGGCTACGATCCAGAGCGGAAATGCAGTACGAACACGGCTGTTGCTCATCAAACCTCCCGGGCTGTGGGAACGACTGTGGGAACGCGCTCACAGGTCCCGGCCCCCTCCGCGGTCTCGGGGTTTGGGGGCGCACGGCTCCGCTACGGATGGTCCCCGGTATTGTAAAGAGCGTAAAGAGCGTTCGGAATGATAGACGCCCCGTGTCCCGGCGGCAATTTGGGGATGCAAGCCGCCTCAACCGAGCCAGTGCCGTGGGCCGGGGCTCGCGGCCACCCTGTGCTCCCGATCGCGAACGGCCGATACGAACCGCATCGCATCGGCCAGGGGGGTCGGACGCGCGAAGATCTTTGGATGCGTCACGACCCGGATGAAACCGCTCAGCACCAGGTCCGAGAGCCCGTACGCCGACGGCCCGCGGAGGACGTTTTCGAGCCATGCCCGGTACTCGGCGTGGTGTTCCCGAACCGGAACGACCTGACCGGGTCGTCGCAGTCGCTGCGGGGCTGAGCGGGAATCTTCGGAGGACGGGCGCGCATCCTGATCTCAGATCCACTCCATTTGAAACAACCACGTCATCGGTCGTTTGTTGCCAATGGCTGACTTATGCGGCTTCCGACCCCTCCCCGGACCGGCCCGCCCATTGCACTTCCACCAACAAACTGAAGGACCGTTCGGACGTATGCACACACACAACAATGGAGAGCCACCCGTGAACATCGAGAATCTGCGCGACCTGCTGCATCACGAGATGAAGGATCTGTGGAGTGCCGAGAACCAGATCATCGACGCCCTGCCGGCAATGGTCAAAGCCGCGTCCGACCAGGGCTTGCGGCGGGCGCTCGAGGACCATCTCAAGGTAACAAAGAAACAGCAGAGCCGCGTCGAGAAGATCTGCGATGAGCTCGACTGGGGTCCGCGGGGCCACAAGTGCGCGGGCATGGAGGGTCTCATCAAGGAAGGCAAGGATCTGTTGAAGGAGGATCTGCCCGAGGACGTTCTGGACGCCGCCATCATCGGGGCGGCTCAGAGGGTGGAGCACTACGAGATGGCCGCCTACGGTACCGCCCGCAATCACGCGCGCGAGATTGGGCTGGACGACGTGGCCGACCGGCTCCAGGAGATCCTGGACGAGGAAGGCGAAGCCGACAAGCTCCTCACGGAACTGGCCAACAAGAGGATCAATCGCGAAGCCCGCGTCTGATCCAGTGTTGCGAGGAAAGATAGAGCCGCGATGAATGCGTGGGCGGAGGCCGGGTGGCCTGCCGCCCACGCGGCGTCCATAGTGCGATAGCGACAGAGGGCATGAGCACGATGTTGCGCGACGAGGACAGGTAGGGAACCCGGTGGGCGCGGACGGCCCGGCTTGATATCGCCGCTCGATTGTCGCACCTTGCCTCCGGACTATCGTCCGCCCCGTTCAGGGCGTCTCGAGACGGAGGAGGGATCCCCATGTTTCCCCCGCGCAGTACCCCGGTATCCGCACCTTTCCGCACCCTGTCGGTGGCGTTCGCCGTCCTGGTCGCCGCCCTGATCGCGACCATGCCCGCCCCGCTCGGCGCCCAGGAGGCGGCGCGTCCCGTCTCGGACCAGGGCGGCCCCGAAGCGGCGGCGGCGGAGGTCACCCTGTACGACGATCTCGGGGACTACGGTCGCCAGATCACCACCGACGTGCTCGAGGCGCAGGCCTACTTCAACCAGGGCCTGCGTCTCCAGTACGCGTTCAACCACCCGGAGGCGATCGCAAGCTACGAGCACGCGCTCGCGCTCGATCCGACCTGTGCCATGTGCTGGTGGGGCATCGCGCTCGCCGCCGGGCCGAACATCAACGCGCCCATGGACTCGGCCGGCGCCGCGCTCGCGACCCGCGCGATCGGCGAGGCGAAGGCGCTGCTCGACGGAGGGGCCGACGCGTCGCCCGGTGAGCGCGCGCTGATCGAGGCGCTGTCGGCCCGCTACGGGCCGGCTCCGCTGGAGAACCGCGTCGCCCAGGACTCCGCCTGGGCCCGCGCGATGACCGCGCTCGCCGCGGAGTACCCGGAGGACGCCGAGATCCGAACGCTTCACGCCGCGTCTCTCATGAACCTGAGCCCGTGGTTCTACTGGGAGGGTCCGTACGACGCGCGCACGCCGCGGCCCGGCACGGAGGAGGCGATCGCCTCCGTGGAGAGCGTGCTCGAGGGCAATCCCGATCACCCGGGCGCCTGCCACTATCTCATTCACGCCGTCGAGGCGGCGCATCCCGAGCGGGCGGTCGAGTGCGCGGACCGGCTGGCCGCGCTCATGCCCGGCGCGGGGCACATCGTCCACATGCCGGGGCACATCTATCTGCGGGTCGGTCGCTACGCCGACGCGGTCGAGGCGAACCGGCACGCCGTGCACGCCGACGAGACGTACATCGCCGACCTCGGCCCGATCAACATCTACACGAGCGCCTACTACCCCCACAACTACCACTTCATGAACTTCGCCTCGACGATGGCGGGGATGAGCGAGACCGCGATCGAGTCGGCGGAGGTCCTGCCCGAGAAAATCTCGACCGACGTGGCGGCCGGGGTCGGCTGGATCCAGCTCGCCGTGGCCACGCCGGAGCTCACCGGGGTGACGTTCGGCCGTTGGGACTACGTGCTCGCTCGCCCGGCACCGCCGGAGCGGCTGCCGATCTCGATGATGCTGCATCACTACGCGCGGGGCGTCGCGCACGCCGCGCAGGGCGACTTCGATGCGGCGCGCGCCGAGCTCGAGACCATGAACACGTACGGCGAAAAGATCGCCGCGATCCCGGCGCTGCTCGACATGGAGCCGATCCCCGTGATCGCCGACCACGCGCTGCAGGGCGAGATCGCCCTCAGGCAGGGAGACGCCGAGGGGGCGGTGCGGCACTTCCGCGCCGCGGCGGACGTCGAGGACGGGATGGTCTACCTGGAGCCGCCGCTGTGGTACTACCCGGTCCGCCACTCCCTCGGGCGCGCGCTCCTCGAGGCCGATCGGCCGGCGGCGGCCGAGCGGGCGTATCGCGAGGACCTGCTCAAGTTCCCCGGCAACGGGTGGTCGCTGTTCGGCCTGATTCAGAGCCTGGAGGCGCAGGGCAAGGACGCCGAGGCCGCGGAGGTGCGGTCGGAATTCGAGGCGGCGTGGGAGCAGGCCGATACGGAGCTGACGGCGACGCGGTTCTGAGGCGCTCTGGCGTCGGGGAGCCCGGGAGCTGAGGCGCTCTGGGGCTCCTGCGCTCGGGGGCTCGGCGCTGGGGCGCTCGGCGCTGGGGCGCTCGGCGCTCGGGCGCTACTTCGTCATCCGGGTCAGCGCGCGGTCAAGGGCGGAGGCGAACTCTCGCTTCGCCTTCGCGTCGAACGGCGGCGGACCGCCGGTCATGACGCCCGTCGAGCGCAGGTCTTCCATGAAGTCGCGCACCGACAGCCGCGCCCCGATCGTGTCCTCGGTGTGCTCCGTTCCGCGCACGTCGAGGACCACGACGCCGGCCGGCACGAGGCGCGCCGCGAGCGGGATGTCCTGCGTCACGACGAGGTCGCCTTCGGCCGCGTGTTCCGCGATGTGGTCATCCGCGACATCCGGCCCGCCGTCGACGCGCACGGCCGAGACCATAGGATAGGCGGGCGGCACGGACAGCGACTGGTTGGCGACGAGCGTCACCTCGAGCCCGAGTCGCTTCGCGGCGCGGTACACCACGTCCCGCACCTCGCGCGGGGCGGCGTCGGCGTCGATCCAGATTCGCATTTTCGGCGGCGGCATCGAAGGCATCG
>JBPCJZ010000044.1:0-12627 GCA_051004775.1 Gemmatimonadota bacterium | reverse complement strand
GCAAAGCCCGAAGTCGTTGCCGAGGCGGCAGCGGCGATCTCCGAGTCGACGGGCCGGCGCCGGGCGGAAGAACTGTACGCCGAGGGGCGGCGGCTCTCCGACGCGGGCGATCTCGAGGCCGCGGCGGAGGTCTATTCCGAGCTCCTGCGGTGCGATCCCGGACACTTCAAGGCGCGCAACAACCTCGGGTTCGTCTATGACAGCCTCGGTCACCCGGAGGAGGCGCTGGAGCAGTACCGGGCGGCGCTTGAACTCCAGCCGGACAACATCCGCCTGCTGAACAACGTCGGCGCGCTCCTCGGGGCGCTCGGGCAGTACGCGGATGCGGAAACGGAGCTCCGAAAGGCGCTCCGCCTGGAGCCGGGCAACGCCGAGGTGCACCAGAACCTGGGCCTGGTCTTCTACCGGAAAGGCCTCTACCCGGCTGCGATGACGTCGCTGCGGAAGGCCATCGAGATCCAGCCGAACAACCCGATGGCTTTGTTCTATCTGGGGGAGTCCGCAAATCGGATCGGGCAGGTGGACGTGGCGATCGAGGCGCTGGAGCGCACCATCGAGCTACAGCCGGGCAACTCCCGCGCGTACCGCACGCTCGGCGTCCTGTATGACCGGTTGCTCCAGCCCGACCGGGCGGCGGAACTTTATCGTCAGGCGCGCGAACTGGCGGAGCCGCACTAGCACCCGGCACCCCCCCAGGCCGATCGGAGATCCCTCAGCCGATCACGTGGCGTACCAGCACGAGAGCGACTCCGATCGCAGCGCCCAGCAGGTAGCCCAGGCGGACGATGAGGTTGAGTTCCCGACCCGACACGTCGCGGATCATCGCCTCGACCTCGTCGAGCGGGAAGTCCAGGATTTTTTCCTCCACGCGCTCCGCCACGCGCACTTTCGCTGCCACTTCCGGCACCTTGCTCGAGATCCACTGCCAGACGGGCTCACTGAGCGCATCCGCCACGCGCGCCGCGGCATCCTCGGAGCCCGATCCGGCGACGGAGCCGATCGGATGATGGAGCAGG
This sequence comes from Gemmatimonadota bacterium, assembly GCA_051004775.1. GTDB lineage: Bacteria > Gemmatimonadota > Gemmatimonadetes > Palauibacterales > Palauibacteraceae > JARFPW01. The sequence goes on along the minus strand of JBPCJZ010000044.1, from coordinate 11,611 downwards.
CGGTCGATCACGCGGTCGCGCGCCTCGTGGTACAACTCACGGCCGGTGTCCGATTCCATCCCGGCCGCCAGCCAGGCCCCGATCCGGTCGGCGGGCACCAGCCGGATCACGTCTCCCCACGAGCGTTCGCCGAGGCGGAGGAGCCCTGCTTCCGCGCGATCCAGAAGGAAGGCGCGAACGCCTTCATCGCGAGCGACCCCGGCGACCCAGCCGGCCAGGGAATCGAGCGCACCGTCGACCCGCGGATCGCCGGGCCGGCCCACGACGTCGACGACCGGCCGCCGGAGGAACTCCACGATCGTCTCGTTGACGCCGTGGGCCATCGCGTCCTGCACCTCCGATTCCTGCAGCAGCGTACCGAGACGCTCGGCCCCCTCGGCCTCCAGCGTGTCGATGACCTTGTCGACCGTGTCTTCGGTGATGATCAGCTTGGCCACGACTCGCTGGTGAAATCGCAGATCCTTCATGAATCGGTCGAGCAGCTCGTGGATGGCGCGTTCCACGCGCGCGCGAGCAGCGGGGTCCTCGAGCGTGCGTCCGAGGCGTTCCATCGCCACCGGGAGATAGTCGGCGACGGCGCGTTCCCCGGCCTCGACCAGCACGGGGGGGAGCAGTTCCTCGAAAGAGCGTTCCGGCTCGAGCAGCCGCTCGGCGACCCTGGCGAGGTGGCCCCGCAGGGCCGTCTCGAGGCCGGCGGAACCCGTTAGCTGATCGAACCACTCTTCGGATCGCTCTCGGATCTGTGCGAGGCGCGCGGCCGGCAGGGCGTCACCGAGCGGTTCGTCGTCGAGGGACGCCGCGATCCGCTCGAGCGTACGCTCCGCCTGCTCCGGAAACGCTTCCTCGGTGAGCGAACCGCGGACGCGGTCGTGCACCGCGTCGAGAAGCGACGCGAGCAGGCCGTGCACCTCGCCGAGCGCATCGGGGGAGACGAGGTCGGCGACCGCGGGCTTCTCGTCCTCGAGGAGCCCCCGCACGAGGCCGTGAAGCTGCGCGTCGAACGCCTCGCGGAGCCGCTCGTCCCGCAACTCGGCGGCGACGTCTTCGGGGGAGAGGAGATGCGTCCCGATCGTGCGGCCGATCGTCCTGGCCATGCGGCCCCGGTTCTTCGGAACGGCCCCCTGCAGCCAGCCGATCCGCCGGCCGAGCAGCGTCGGCGGCTCGTAAGGGTGGAACAGCATGATGATGGCGATGCGGTTGGTGACGCCGCCGGCGAGCGCGCCGAAGGCCACGGTAAGCCCGTCGCGCAGCACCGTTGCGACGAATTCGTTCACGGTCCGTCGTCTTCGACGCTGATTCCGGACATCGCGCGCCGGACCTCTCCAACCGAGAGCGTAGCCACGACCGGGAACAGCCGAGTGGCGGCTCCGGAACCCGAGGCCGCCTCGACGAGCGGCGCGGAGCCCTCGATCTCGACGACGAGTCCCTCGCGCGGGATCTCGAGCGACCAGCGGCCCGGCGAGCCCGCGGGGGCGGTCAGCGCAATCACGAGCACGTCGGTCCACTCGAGGCGCTCTCCGTCGAGCCACGCCCAGACGCTCGCGGGCACATCGGGTAGCGCCCGATTGCGCATGACGATCAGCCCGTTGCCCAGCGTGTCGGTCACCAGGAACACCTGCGATGGTGTTCCCGGCCGCTCGATGTCGAGCGGCCGCGCCTCCCTGCGTTGCAGCAGGAGCCCGGCCTCCGTGCCGGGTCCGAGTGTCAGCTCGGCAGAGCGGAGCGCCTCTCGCTGGCCCGTGGCGCTGCTCCAGGACGTGATGGCGTCGAGCGCCTGCAGGCGGAGCGGGGACTCACCCACCGGGAGACGGAGCCAGTCGATCTGGGCCCCCGCACCGACGCCGAGTCGCAGCGGCCGCACGGGAACGACCCGCCACGCGGCGCGCGCGACCGTCAACGTGTCCCTCGCATCGAGCAGCGAGGTCCAAGACGACCCGCCGCCGATCCAGCCCGCGTAGCTGAGCGCGAGACGATTGCGGTCCGCGAGATTCTCGAACCGGAAGTGCGCGAGCGCGGGCGTGGCCTCGAAGCCCACGAAGGTCAGGCTGGTGAGATATCCGGCGCGTGGGTGCGGGCTCTCGGCCTCGATGCCCTCCGCGTCCCGAGCGGCGTCCGAGCCCCCGTCGGACGGGGCGCCGCAGGCGGCGAGCGCCAGCAGCCCGACGAACGAGAGGGCGAGACAGCGGGACCGCAGGCGAGGCGGCCAGAAGATGACTTTCACCAGTTCAAGGTATGGGGGCATCCCGGACCTGTCACCGACACCGAGGCGCCGGTACTTTCCGGGCCGACACCGACCGGCGTGAGCCACGCGACCCGCCCAGTTCTTCAACAGGCTTCGAGACATGCGCCTCCATACGCAGATCACCATCGCGTTGATTCTCGGCCTGGCGGCCGGCCTCATCGCGAACCTCATGGGCTTCGACTCCGTGACCCGGTTGCTCGTCGGGCTCGAGCCGATCGGGACGGCGTGGATCCGCCTCATCACGATGGTCGTGGTTCCGCTGGTCGTCGCGAGCCTCATCGTCGGTACGGCAAGCCTCGGAGACATCACGAAACTCGGCCGCATCGGCGGAAAGACCGTCGCCTACTATCTCTCCACGACGATCGTGGCCGTGACGATCGGCCTCCTGCTGTCGAACATCATCCAGCCGGGCAGCGGCATGCGCCCGGAGGCGCTCGAGACCCTGCGCGCGACGTACGCCGAGCAGGGGGCGACCGGTGTAGCCCTCAGCCAGGAAGCCCCGAGCTTCGTCGAGCTCATCCTCGGAATGATCCCGCGCAATCCGGTCGCCGCCCTCGCGGAAGGCGACATGCTGTCGATCATCTTCTTCTCGATCTTCTTCGGGGCCGCGATCTCCGTGCTCGCCGAGGAGCACCGCTCCCCGCTCATCCGCCTGTTCGACGGCGTCAACGAAGCCTCGATGGTCATGATCCGCTGGATCATGAAAGTGGCGCCGCTCGCCGTCTTCGTGCTGATCGCGGCGGTGATTGCGCGCTTCGGGCTCGACGTCATCGCGAGCCTCGCCAAGTACAGCGCCACGGTGGTCCTGGGGCTCGTCCTGCACGTGGGCATCACGTACGCCCTGGTGCTCCGGACGCTCACCGACTTCCGGCCGCTCGACTTCTTCCGGCGGATCCGCGAACCGCAGCTCATCGCTTTCTCCACGTCGAGTTCAAACGCGACGCTGCCCCTCACGATGGAAACCGCCGAAGACGAGCTGGGGATCGAGAAGGAGGTGTCGAGCTTCGTGCTCCCGCTCGGAGCGACGATCAACCTCGACGGCACGGCGCTGTACCAGGCGGTAGCGACGATGTTCATCGCGCAGGTGCTCGTCGGCGGGATCTCCTTCAGCGCCCAGCTCGGCATCGTGCTCACGGCGACGCTCGCCTCGATCGGAGCGGCCGGCGTCCCGTCGGCGGGGCTCATCATCCTCGTGCTCGTGCTCGAGGGTGCGCTGGCGGGCACCGGGGTGGATCCAGCGGCGGGCATCGCCCTCGTGCTCGGCGTCGATCGGTTGCTCGACATGTGCAGGACCGCCGTCAACGTCACGGGCGATCTGACGGCCGCGGCGGTGATCGATCGATCGGAACGGAGACGCGACGCGAAGCGAGGAACAGCGGGGGCGCCCGGAGTTCCGGCGGCGGAGGGAGCCGGATAGGTCGCGAAGGCTGGGGCGGAAGCGAGCCGCGTCGGCCGCTTCAGCCGCGGACGCGGGCGCCAGGTCCGAGCGATCGTTCGACGGAACCGAGCAGAGATTCTACGCGGCGCTTGAGACCGCCCGGCTGGCGCCGACCCTCGCGGCTGCTGGAGCGGACGTCGAGACGCGTGAGGCCGTTCTCGTCGAGTCGGATCCAGATGGTGAGATCGTCCGTGCGTTTCGGGAAGCGCGACCGGCAGACGACCGTGAACATTCCTCGCTCTTCGTCAGCGTGCACGAGATCCCACCCGCGCTGCGACTGGATCTCCGACGCGACGAGATCCCATACCTCGGCGAACGGGACGGCATAGACACAACCCTCCGGCTGGCCCCGCTTACGCGTATCGACGACTTCCGCGCCGGAGCCGCCACTCGCTCCGCTGTCCGCTCGTCCGCTCACGATGGTACCCTAGCCCGCGTTCTGGGCGCCGGGTAGGTTTTTCCGGGCGCCAACGCCTTCATCTGAACCCCTGTGAACTGTCGATGCAAGCCATATTACCGCTGGCCGGCAAGGGCACGCGCCTGCGCCCTCATACGCACACGCGTCCGAAGCCACTCCTGCGCGTCGGGAACCGCACCGTGCTCGATCGAGTGCTCGAGATTCTCGCCGCCGCGGACGTCGACGAGATCGTCGGGATCATGGGCCATCTCTCGGGTCGCATCGAGCAGCACCTGGCCGACGAGCACCCGGAGCTCGGGTTCACCACGGTCGAGCAGGTGGAGCAGCTCGGCACCGCCGACGCCATTCGCCTGGCGGAGCCCCACGTCGACGGGCCGGTGCTCATCGTCTTCGTCGATACCCTGTTCGACGCCGATCTCGGCCTGATCGAGCGCCATCCCGAGGCGGACGGCATCATCTGGGCGAAGGAGGTCGAAGACTACCAGAGGTTCGGCGTCATCGTGCACGACGAAGACCGGTACATGCAGAGGATCGTCGAGAAACCGTCGGAGCCGATATCCCGGCTCGCGAACATCGGCCTGTACTACATTCGCGATCACGAGCTGCTGTTCGAGGGCATCCGGCACGTCATGGCGCAGCCGCCCAAGCTGGGCGAGTACTTTCTCACGGACGCATTCCAGTACATGGTCGATCACGGGGCGAAGATCCTCACCGCCGAAGTGGCGGAATGGTGGGATTGCGGCAAGCCTGAGACGCTCCTCGACACGAACGCGCGCGTCCTGGCGTCCGGGTCGCACCAGCCGCCGCCGGACGGTGCGGGGGTCGAGGTGGTGGGCGATGTCTGCGTCGGGTCCGACACGGTGTTCGAGGAAGCGCAGATCGGCCCGAACGTCAGCGTCGGCCGCGGTTCGACGATCCGGCGCAGCCGTCTGCGCCACTGCATCGTCGGAGAGAACACCGTGCTCGAGGACTGCGATCTCGAACATTCGATCGTCGGCGACGACGTGAGCGCGAGCGGCCTGTCGGGCGTGGTTTCCCTCGGCGACCACTCGTCGATCCAGACGGACCGTCCCGGAGACTGACGCGTTGCCCGACTGCGACCTGATCCACGACTGGAACCGACTGCCGGGGAGCTTCGACTATTCGGGGCTGACCGTGGAGCTGGACGACGAGACGCTGCGTGACGGGCTCCAGAACCCGTCGGTCATCGATCCGCCCGTCGATCGAAAGATCGAGATGCTGCACCGCATGGTGGAGCTGGGCATCCACGCGGCCGACATCGGGCTGCCAGGCGCGGGGCCGCGAGCGGCCGAAGCCTGCCGCGCGCTCGCCCGCGAGATCGTGGACGACGATCTGCCGATCGCCGCGAACTGCGCCGCCCGCACGGTCCGGGCGGACATCGAGCCCATCGCCGAGCTGTCGCAGCAGACGGGCCTCCGGCTCGAGGTGGGCGCGTTCATCGGCAGTTCTCCCATCCGGCAGTATGCGGAGGGCTGGGACGACGCCAGGCTCCTGGCCGCGACCCGCGAGGCCGTCGAGTTCGCCGTGGGCGAGGGACTCGACGTGATGTACGTAACCGAAGACACCACCCGATCCAGGCCCGAGACGCTTGACACCCTGTACACGGCGGCGATCGAAGCCGGCGCGCGCCGGATCTGTCTCGCGGACACGGTGGGGCACGCGACGCCGTACGGAGTGCGTCTGCTGGTCCGGTTCGCGAAGGATCTCGTGGCGCGCACCGGAGAGGACGTGAAGATCGACTGGCACGGGCACCGTGACCGCGGGCTCGGTATGCCCAACGCCCTGGCCGCGATCGAGGAGGGCGCCGACCGCGTACACGGCACCGCGCTCGGCATCGGCGAACGCGTCGGCAACACCGAGATGGATCTGCTGCTCGTGAACCTGCGTCTGCTCGGCATGCACGACCACGACCTCACCTCTCTGCCGGCGTACTGCGGCCTGGCGGCCGAGATGTGCGGGCTCGAGATCCCCGCGTCGTATCCCATCGTCGGGTGCGACGCATTCCGCACCGGCACCGGCGTCCACGCCTCGGCGATCATCAAGGCGATGGAGATGGGCGACGAGTGGCTGGTCGACCGCGTGTACAGCGGCGTCCCGGCGTCGATGGTGGGCTGCGAGCAGACGATTGAGGTCTCGCCCGTTTCCGGGATGAGCAACGTGCGCTACTGGCTCGGCGCGCACGGTTACGACGGAGCGGACGACTCGCTGGCGCAGGCGGTGTTCGACCTCGCGAAACGAAGCGACCACACGCTTACGCCCGACGAGATCGCCGCGGCGATCGGCGCTCCGCCGGCCGTCGGGTGAAGCTCCGTCTTCTGGGACTCACGGTGATGTTCCTCGGCGTCGCCCTCGCCTGCGCGGCCTTCAGCTTCGCCGGGCAGGGCCGCACGCTCGCGTCGGCGCTGGCCGTCGTCGCCGGCCTCATCGTGGTTCTGCTCGGTCGAAGGTTGCTGCTCGCGTCGTCGACGATGCATGCGGCGTGAACTCGGGGTTCTCGCGGCGGCGCTCCTGCTGGGCGCCGGCGCCACGGCCCCGACCGCCACGGCCCAGCAGACGGAACCCGAGCCGGAATCACGGCACGACACCCGGTTCTCGTCTTTCGACGTCGGCATCGGCCCGGTTTTTCCCGACGGGGCCGACACCGGCCTTTCCTACGGGGCCGGCTTCGACGTCGCCAACCTGTTCGTTCCGGGCACCGCGCTGCGGTTCGGCTTCCGTTTCTGGACCTCGGAGGATCCCGCCGCGGGCGTCGACATCGACGACGGTGTGCTCGAAGTTCTGCTCAAGCTCCATCTCGGCCATGAGCCGTGGCGCGGATACATCGGCGCGGGCTTCGGCGCGCATTTCATTTCTGCGCGGGTGGCCGCCATGCCCGAGACTACGGTAGCGCGGGACGGGTTCGAGCCCGGACTTCAGCTCCTCGCCGGCCTTGAACTGACGGTCGGCGACCAGGGGTTCCTCGCGGTGTTCGTCGAGGGTGAGGGCGCCGCGGTCGCCGATCTGCGCCACGGGCTGGTTCAGGCCGGCGTGCGCGTGCGATTCGATCGGCTGGGGGCGCGATGACCGCCATCATTGCCCACCGGGGGGCCGCGGCCGAGGCGCCCGAGAATTCCCTCGGGGCGCTGGAGCTCGGGATGGCGCTCGGCGCGGATGCCCTGGAGCTCGACGTCCGCCGCTCACGAGACGGAGCCCTGCTGGTGATCCACGACGCGACGCTCGGGCGCACCACCGACCGGTGGGGCCGGATGGCGGACCTGGAACTCGCCGAGGTGCGGGCCGCCCGGCAGGCCGACGGCACGCCCGTCTCGGAGCTGGATGAGGTATTCGCGGCGCATCCCGGGGTCGAGATCACCGTCGACGTGAAGGACCAGGAAGCCGCGGCCTCCGTCGTCGCGACGATTCGCGCGCATGACCGCGTGTCGGACACCATTCTGTACGTGGAAGACGGCACCGACGGGGAGGCGTTCCGCGGCTACGAAGGGCGTCGGGCGACCTCCACGGCGCAGGCCCTCCGGATCGCGCTCGCGGGCGCCGCGCCGCTCGGATGGTCCGATCGGGAGGTGCCCGAAGTCGTGCACACGCCGCTGGCCTGGAGCGGCGTGCCGATCGTGACACAAGCGTTCGTACGGCGGGTACAGGAGTCCGGACGCACCGTTCAGGTGTGGACGGTGGACGACCCCCGGACGGCCCGTCGCCTCGCGGCGTGGGGCGCCGACGGCATCATCACCAACGACGTGCGGGGCATGCGGGACTGGCTCGGCGCACGACACACGGGAAGGCCAGGCGGATGAGACAGGGAAGCCGTACCCGGCGCACGGCCCGGCTATTGGGCGTGCTGCTCGGCCTCGGCGTCGCGCCGATGAGCTTCGGTTTCGCGCCGCTTGGCTTCGCGCCGCTCGGCTTCGGAGCCGCGCCGCTCGCCGCCCAGGACGCGGCGCCGCGCCTGCCGTTTGGTTCCCGGGCGGTCGTGATGCCGCTCCAGAGCGCCCGCCCGACGCCGGGAGGCGCGTGGCCGGGTCGCACGAGTTCGCAGGAAGAAGCCGTCCGGGCGATGGACGCCGAGTTCGCTTTCGCGTTGGGGTCACGCAGGAGCGCGGAAAACTGGGCCCTGCCGGATGCCGTCCGCCGGCGCGTGGAGCGGAATCCTCTCATCGAGGTCAATCCCGACCGCCTCGCGTTCCAGGGGCTCCTGGCCCGTCCGGACAAGCGGGATCAGATCTACGAGCCGCTCCACGGCCAGCTGCGTACGCTGGCGGCGCTGTTCGGAACGCGTTACGTCGTGTTGCCGCTTCTCCTCCGGGTACTGGCGGTGGAGGGCGCGGACCCGGAGATGCAGTGCGGCGACGCCGCGCCCGAGCAGGCGGAGCTGCTGTTCGCCCTGATCGACATTCGCCGGAGCGCGGTGTTGTGGCACGGTACGGTGAAGAGCGGGGCATCGTGCCCTGATTCCGGCGCGCTGCTCGCCATGCTGGCATCCGCCGTCACTTACGAGATCACGGACTCATGAACGGACGAGATATCCACGCGGCGCGCGCGCTGCGGAGGATGACGATGGCGGCGGTCGCCGTGGCGGTGGCAGCCTGCACGCCCGAGATGTCGACGGAGTTGCCGCCCGAGGAAACGCTCGCCGCGACCTACGGGGAGACGGCCCGGGTGACCCTCGACGGCAACGTCGCCGAAGTCCGCGTGACTCAGAGCCCGGAGCAGTTGCGGCGCGGCGGTCCGATCTGGGCCAAGGCCGGTCCGTACATCTACCTGTTCACTCCCCAGACGCAGGCGCTGTTCAACGACTACGGCGGCCTCGGCGGGATTCGGGTCACCACGCTCGACGGGAGGGGAGACCTCGTCGCGCGCGCCCTGCTCAAGCGGGGGACCCTGAATAGCGCCACGTGGCCGCGGGCGATCAACGTCGCGGGGCGAGCCCGGGTCGACGGAACGACGCGGCCCCAGACGATGGTGGACCTGGCCGAGTACGGCCAGGAGCACACCGACTACGAATACAGCCAGAAATACGCAGGGAGCAACTGAATGTCCTATACCGTGACTCTCGTTCCCGGCGACGGCATCGGGCCCGGAATTTCCGAGGCCGTGGTCCGTATCCTGGAAGCGACCGGCGCCCCGATCGAGTGGGATCGCCAGGTCGCGGGCCTCGTTGCCCGCGACGCCGGGCGTGACCTGCTCCCGCAGGAGACGCTCGACTCGATCGAGCGGAACCGCGTCGCGCTCAAGGGACCGCTGACGACCCCGATCGGCGCGGGCTTCCGGTCGATCAACGTGGCCCTCCGCAAACACTTCGACCTGTACGCCAACATTCGGCCGACGCGGACGATAGTGCCCGGACGCTACGACGACATCGACCTGGTGATCGTCCGCGAGAACACCGAGGGCCTGTACGCGGGCATCGAGCACTACATCGGCATGCGCAACGACCCGAAGGCGGTGGCCGAGTCGGTCATGCTCATCACCCGCTACGGCTCCGAGCGCATCGTGCGCCACGCCTTCGAGTACGCGGTCGAGCACAAGCGGAAAAAGGTGACGCTCGTGCACAAGGCCAACATCCTCAAGTGCACACAGGGGCTATTCCTCGACGTCGGGCGCGAGGTCGCGAAGAACTACCAGGACGCGATCGAGTTCGAGGAGCGCATCGTCGACGCCACCGCCATGTCGCTGGTGCTCGACCCGCACCAGTTCGACGTCATCGTGACCGAGAACATGTTCGGCGATATCCTGTCGGACCTCACGGCGGGCCTGGTGGGCGGGCTCGGCTTTGCGCCGGGCGCCAACATCGGCAAGAACGCGGCGATCTTCGAGGCGGTGCACGGATCGGCGCCGGACATCGCCGGGCAGAACATCGCCAATCCCGGCGGCCTGCTGCTCGCCGCCTGCCTGATGCTGCAGCATCTCGGAATGCACGAGAGGGCCGAGCAGGTCCGCAACGCCCTGATCGCGGTGGTGCGGGAAGGGAAGACGACGACGCGTGATCTCGGAGGCTCGGCCAGCACCGACGAGTTCGCCGATGCGATCGTGGCCCACCTGAGGTGAGCCGGCTGCGCTGGCTGCCGCACGCCTTCGCGGCGGGCGTCACGCTCCCGTTCGCCCTGTGGGTCGCGACTTCCGATTTCCGGGGTGTCCTCCACCCGGCCGCCTGGCTGATGCCGCTTGCCGGCGCCTACTACCTTGGATTCCGGATCGGCCGGGAAATCCTGCGCGGGATCCGCCGCCACGACACGCAGGACGAGCCGCCCCCACGGTGGACGCTGACCCACGAGCAGAACGACCACGAGACTGACCACGGAGAGAATCGATGAGTTTCGACGGAGTTGATTTCTACGCGACCGACGAGCTGCTCGACGACGAGGAACGCGCCGTGCGCGACATGGTGCGAGACTGGGTCGATGCGGAAGTGATGCCGATCATCAACGAGCATTACATCGCGCGCACCTTCCCGCGGGAGCTCATCCCGCAGATGGGCGAACTCGGCTTCTACGGCGCCAACCTGCCGGAGAAATACGGCTGCGCCGGCCTGAACAACGTCGCGTACGGCCTGATCATGCAGGAGCTCGAGCGCGCCGATTCCGGTCTCCGCTCGTTCGTCTCCGTGCAGGGCGCCCTCGTGATGTATCCGATCTTCGCCTTCGGCTCCGAAGCGCAGCGCGAAACATGGCTGCCACGGCTCGCCTCGGGCGAGTCGATCGGGTGCTTCGGACTGACCGAACCCGACTTCGGATCGAATCCGGGCGGTATGCTCACCCGCGCCGTGCGCGACGGTGACGAGTGGGTGCTGAACGGCGCGAAAATGTGGATCACCAACGGTTCGCAGGCGGACGTGGCCGTCGTGTGGGCCAAGACGGGCGAGATCGACGACGTGTCTTCTATCCGCGGGTTCATCGTCGAGACCGACCGCGACGGCTTTTCGGCCCGGGATCAGAAGGGGAAGCTGTCCCTCCTGGCGTCGGACACCAGCGAGCTGGTCCTCCAGGACGTACGCATCCCGGCCGACAATATCCTGCCCGAGAGCGGCGGCCTGAAGAGCCCGCTGCAGTGCCTCAACCAGGCGCGCTACGGCATCGCGTGGGGCGGCATCGGCGCGGCCATGGCGTGTTTCTGCGAGGCCCGGGACTATTCGAAGAACCGCGTGCAGTTCGGGGACAAGCCGATCGGCGCCACGCAGATCCAGCAGGTCAGGCTGGCCGAGATGCTGACCGAGATCACCAAGGCGCAGCTCCTCGCGCTCCGACTCGGGCGGATGAAGGACGCCGGCACGATGACGCCCTTCCAGGTTTCCATGGCGAAGCGCAACAACGTCGATATGGCGTGCGAATGCGCGCGAGAGGCGCGGCGTCTGCTCGGCGCCAACGGCATCCTCGTCGAGTACCAGTCGATGCGGCACATGGCGAATCTCGAATCGGTCTACACCTACGAGGGCACGCACGACATCCACGGGCTGATCCTGGGCCAGTCGATCACGGGATACGCCGCCTACTGAGGGCGG
>JBPCJZ010000043.1:0-17973 GCA_051004775.1 Gemmatimonadota bacterium | reverse complement strand
CTGCCGGTCCGGCGGGCGCTTCGGCTCGTCATCGACGGAAAGGCCGAGGCGCTCGAAGTCGACGAGCGGCGACCCTACCGCTCGGAGACGGCGAGTTTTCCCGCGCCCGTGGTCATCCGACTCGTCCGGTTCATCAACGTGCCGCGCCGCTTCCGGCGCCAGGTGACCAACACCTTCTTGTTCGCCCGCGACAGCTACAGTTGCCAGTACTGCGGTCGACACAGAAAGGAACTCGGCTATCGTGAGTCGCTCACGCGTGACCACGTGTTACCGCTCTCCCGCGGCGGCGACAACACATGGGTCAACGTCGTCACCGCTTGCAGCCGCTGCAATCTCCGGAAGGGGAACCAAACGCCGGAGGAGGCGCATCTGCGGCTGCACACGACGCCGGCCGAGCCGACCGGCGTCGAACTCATCTGGGCCGTGCGCAGGGTGACGCCGATCCAGGCGCGCTACGTCAGCATGTTCTACGGCGAGTCCACGCTGCAGGCCCTCTCTGAACCCCCCGGCGATGGGGATCGGTAGCCTCGGCGTCACGGAGATGGCAGTCATCTTCGTGATCGCGCTCGTCGTATTCGGCCCGAAGCGACTGCCGGAGCTGGGCCGATCGCTCGGCAGCGCGATGCGGGAGTTCCGACGCAGCCTCAACGAGATCCAGCGCGAACTCGAAGAAGCCGATCCCGTACGCCCGGTGAAGGACGAAGTGAATTCGATTCTCGGGCCTTTGAAGACGGGCGGCACCGCCGCTAAGACGACTCCCCCGCGGTCAGAGAAGGACGATCCTTCGCCGGAGCCCTCGCCGGAGTCGTCGCCGGAGCCTTCGCCGGAGCCTGAGCCGGAGTCGTCGCCGGAGCCTGAGCCGCTGACCCCGGAGCGCACCGGATCCGACTGATGGTCGGAGGGCGGTCTCCCCGTCCTTCGCTGACGAGTACGAGCGACTCTCCAGAAGCGTCCCAGGCGAGGCCTTCTCCCTGCGCCTCGAGCGCGCCGATCAGCGGCGCGTGCGACGGAGCCTGGAGCGTGTCGAAGACCCCGGCTCCCTCGTTCCGCGGCCAGGCGAACTCGTACAGCGTGGTGTAGCTGCGCACGGCGAGGCGTTCGCCGTCAGGTGACAGGTCGGCCGCCGTGATGTACTGGGCGGTGTTGTTGCCGATGGGGACGGCGAGGCTCCCGACGCGCCGCAGCGTGTCCGGCTCACCGCCACCCGCGTGGAGACGGTCGATCCGCGCGACGTGCAGCTCGACGATCCCCTCTCTTCCTTTCGTGACTACGAGGATCTCGTTGCTCTTGCCGTCGATGGCGAGGGATTCGGCGTCGCGCGCGCCGTCGGAATAGACCAGCGTCCACGAGGCGGAAGGCGCGATCGGAGCGGAGGGCGCGAGTGCGGGGGCGTCGGCCCCGACTCCGGCCCTGGCCCCGGCTCCGGTCCCGGCCTTGGCCCCGGCACTGGCGCCGGCCTCGGGCGCCGGGAGCGGGGGCAGGGGGAGGCGATGAATCGTGACGGATCCCCGCACGGCAAAGTTATCCCCGATGTCCCCGAGGTAGAGGCAGTCTCCCTCCGGGCAGGGACCGGTCGCGATGTCTTCGATATCCCGATCGGTGGCCCCGGAAACCGGGACGACGGCCAGCACTCTTCCCAGGCTGTCGACCGCGAACAGCTCCGCCGGATTCCCGCTGTCGTTGTGCGCCCAGAAGAGATCGTCGCGGCGTGGGTCGCGCGTCACGCCCGACGCCTCGTACAGGACGGGAGGCAGGGCGCCGAGAACCACCGGTGATTCACAGGACAGCTCACCCGCGGAAACATCCGCCAGTCCGATGCCGGCTCCGTCGCAGCCTGCGCAAACGACTGCAACGAGGAGGGCGACGGAAAGAGCGGCGCCGTCGCGCTCGAAGACGCGCTCGAAGGCGCGCGGTCGCTGTCTGGTCACGGAGCGTCCGGCCCGGCGCCCACCCTCACGACGGGCATGGCGCTCCACGCGCCGGTCGAGTGCGCCCTCAACTCTATTTCGGCGCCTCGCTTGCACGGCGCGCACAGCGTCACCCCTTCGCCGGCGAACTTCGTCTGCGACCCGTTGAGCCGGTAGTCGGCGGGCGCCGTCTCCGTCACCAACACCAGGGTGCGGCCAGCCAGTGCCTCCGGGACCTTCCACTCTCCGGTCATCTCCCACCCGGACGCGTTCGGAAGACCGCCGTCGATGCGGCTCGCGCGCCCTCCGGCCGCCACTCTCCGGACCTCCCACCCGTCGAGCTCAATGCGCTCGTCCGGAGCGGGCGTCGGAGCCGAGCCCGCCACGTGAAGCCGGCGGTCCAGTTCGTCGTCGTCCCACTTGATGCGCACGTCGATCGCGCCGGCCTCGAGCAGCTTCTCGACGCGATCGAGCCGGATGGGGACCGCCACGTCCGTACGCGTGCCCGGCGTCAGCCACGGAGCCTTGATCTTTCCATTCGCGCCGCTGCGCAGTTCCAGTTCGACGCCGGAGACCGGCGCGCGACCCCATGCGGTGAGGCCAACGAGCAGGCCGGCGTACAGGCGATCACCACGCCACCGGCGGGCTTCGGAGAACCGCGCGGTGTCGCCCGGCACGACCCAATCGGCGGGGCCTGTGCGCACGTCGCCGAACGGCCGGGACGCCTGGACCTTCAACTCGTCGAGCGATCCTGACCCGATCGTCGACAGCCGGGCGGCGAACCCGAGGGGGCAAGCGCCCGACTCCAGCTTGAGCAGGAGCGTGTTCCAGCCCGCGCCGAACCGCACGTCCGCTTCGGGTCCGGAGATCTCCCGGCCGTTGACCCACGCCCGCCCGCCGGCGCACTCCGTTGCGCGCCACTCGAGGCGAAGGGTTCGGTCGTGTCGCAGCCGCAGGTAGGTGTGAGCGTACACGATGGCGCCAGGCGTCGGCGCCGACACGAGCGAATCGAGCGCGAACTCCGAGGCGCCATCGCGACGCAGCAGGTGCCAGGTCACGCCCGCCGCCGGCAGCCCGCGATCCGGAAGCACCCCCGGCTCGCCGGGCGAATGCAGGAGGTCACGATCCAGCGCGTCCGTCGATTCGGACGAGTCGGGGACGATCACGTCGGATACGAGCCATCGATCGATCGGCAACGACTCTTGCTCGACCGCCGGGGTCGAGGCCAGCGCGGTCAACGCGAGGAGGACCAGGCCTGTGCGGGAAGCGTTCATGGTGCTCCGGTTGCTTGTCCGTTAACGAGCGAAAGTCTAACGTCTCAGACAGGGTACCGCATCGACCCGGGCATGGGTCCGCCCCCGCCCGGATATCCGCGCCTCGTCAACGGTGAGCGCAGCAGTCCATGAAGCAGATCATCGAGCTGCAGGTGAACGGCGACCGCCACGAGGTGGGGGTTCCCACGCACTATACCTTGCTCGAGACACTCCGCTACGTGCTCGGTCTCACTGGATCGAAGCAGGGGTGTGACAAGGGCGATTGCGGCGCCTGCACCGTACTCCTCGATGGAGAGGCCGTCCTGTCGTGCATCCTTCCCGTGCAGGAAGCCGAGGGGCGCGACGTCCGCACCGTCGAGGGCCTCGCCGGCCCCGACGGACCGCATCCCCTCCAGGAGGCGTTCGACCTGACCGGCGCCGCCCAGTGCGGCTTCTGCACTCCGGGGATCCTGTGCAGCGCCGTGGGCCTGCTCGATCGGCAACCTGATGCTGACCGGGACGAGATCGCCCGCGCGCTCGCCGGCAATCTCTGCCGCTGCACGGGCTACACGAAGATCTTCGACGCGGTCGAACTCGCGGGGCGGGCCCTCGTCAGTGGTCGCCCGCCCGCCGAGATCATCGGCGAACCGTGAGCCGTCCGGGGGCGGCTAGCTTCGCCGCCCGCTCGTCCTTCCGCGTCGTCGCGCGTGCCGCCGCCATGATCTTCGGGATCGCCGCGATCGCTGCGACCGCCGCGTGCAGCGGCGGGCCCGCCGAACCTCCATCCGACGACGGATCGCCACTCACGGTGCCTCTCCGGGTCCACTTTCTCGCGTCCGCTTCGTCCGAAGCTCTCGACACTACGATCGACGAGGCCGCGCTCGATACACTGCTCGCCCGCGTCAACGGAGTATGGACGCAGGCTGCCATCACCTTCGTGGTCGACACCGTGCTCCGCGAGGAAGCCCGCAACCCCGCCGAATTCGAGCGGCTCCTGCGGGACGAGGTGATCCTGGGCGCGGTCATCCCGCCCGATCACCTCCATCCGGACGGCTGGGACGTGTTCGTGATCCGCGATCTGCGGGGTGTCGCCGGCGGGATATACTACCAGTCGGTGCCAGCGGTGCTGTGGCCGGAATTGACCCCGGAGGGGGTTCGGGACCTTCCGGGCGACAGCGGCCGCATCCTGGCGCACGAGATCGGGCACATGCTCGGCCTCGCGCACGTCACATGCACGGCAGGAGGAAACCTGATGGCGCCGGAATGTCCGTCTGCCGATCCGGGGTTCCTCTCCCCATCGCAGGCGGGGCGGGCGCGCGGGCAGGTGCTGCTTGGGCGGGCGTTCGGTCTATAACGTTGCGCGCCGGACGTTGTGCGCCGCCGATTCCGACCGTAGGGAAAAGTGGGAAATTGGGAAATTGGGAATCTGTTCCTACGGTCGAGAAGAGTACCTCGAACGCCGGCGTTACAATAGCTCCGTGGATTCCGTCTTCCCGGCTCCATCCGCCTTCCCGACCCCATCCGGCCTTCCCGCCCCATCTGCCGCTACCTCCCGCAGCAGGCCGTCGATCGTCTCGCGCAGGCCCGACAGGCGCACGGGCTTGGGTAGCGCATGCACGCCGGGTATCTCGGCCACCGCGGCCCGGATGTCGTCCTGCGGCAGGCCGCTCGTCAGCATGATCGGCAATTCCGGATACTGCTCGCGGAAGCGCCGGGCCACGCTGAGGCCTGATTCTGGGCCGTCCAGCAGCATGTCGGTGATCAGGATGTCGGGGTCGCGCCGCACGGCCAGGGCGGCAGCTTCGGCGGCGGAATGAGCCACCAGGACCTCGTATCCCAGTTCCTCGAAATAGATCTGGATCAACTCGGCGGACACCGGTTCGTCTTCAACGACGAAGATGACCGGCCGTTTTGCGAGCACGGGCTGCTCCCTGACCGGGGGACGCGCACCGGTTTGCCCGGGCGCGGCAGGCGCGGCGCCGATTTGGGGCACCGCCGGCATAGTACGCGGATAGTATACCGCAGGGAGCGGCCCGCTGCTCACAACCCCAGCCAGTACGTCGCCTTGATCAGGAAGATGTTGTCGGCCGGCGTATCGAACAGCCGTCCGCTGTCGTGGCCGAGGTCGAAAGTCCCGATCCGCTCCGCCGTGTTCCGGTCCTGAGTCCACACGAAGAACAGCGTCGAGCCGGGGATGTATTCCCAGCGGAATACCAGGTTTCCGCGCAGCGACCGGAAATTGAAGTCGGGATCGTTCACCCCGAATTCCGCCGCCGGACCGTCGCCGTCCGGGTCAATCACGAAGGAGCGATTGCCGCCCGGCTCGTCGGGATCGACCGTGCGGATCGTCCCGACATCCTGTCCGTAGACGCTCTTCTCCACCTGCCGCGGCGCGTCGAACTGCTTGAAGTTCGAGAAGTCGTTGCTCGAGATGAACGGCTGCAGGAACAGTTCGAGCGACATATCCGGCGTGAACGTCCAGTTCAGGCGGGTGGTCATGGCGAAGGTCTTCTGCTCCAGGTCGGCGAACACGTAGCGGCGCCCGAAGAACGCGGCGGCTGTCGGATCGTCCACCGCGGTGACGTACTGCGCGGTGCTCCGATCGATGTTGAAGGACGGGTTGATCGACAGCGACACGCTGGAGGCCGGCTTGAACGTGATCCCGGTCCACAGGCTGATGAACTCGCCGCCGTCCGTCGACCAGCCGTATTCGGGATTGAACTCGAAGCGGACCTTCTTGCGGTCGTCGGTGCCCACCCACGGTCCGATGAACCCGCTGCCGGCCCGCGCGACGACCGGACCGCCGCGGGTCAGGCCGTCGTCGAGCACCTCGGGCCGCCAGCGCGCGAACAGGCTGATCTCCCAGAAGGACGGCAACTCCATGTAAGACGAGCTGTGGTACTGCCGGTCGGTGAGATCGCCGTCGAAGTTGTAGCGCTGCTGCGCGCCGAGCGTGGTCTGCAGCCAGCGGAACGTCTTGTTCGGCGTGCGCCAACGGTACTGCACGTTCCCGAGCATGCCGATGAAGTCGGTGTTCGACAGGAACGCGAAGTCGTTGTTCTCGAACCCCGGGCTGCGGACGTTGAGCTGGCTCTCCCAGCGCAGCGAACCCGACTCCTTCGCGATCCGCGTATACGTACCGTAGCCGCGGAGCGACGTGCGGGTAGGGTCATAAGCGTTGGAGAACAGCCCGTCACCCTCCGTCTCCCGATCGGGCCGCTGGAAATAGCGAGCGCTCGAGCGCTGCACCCGGTCGATCGCCTCGGGCGATCCCGCGACGTTGGTGACTGCGAAATCGGCCATCAGGTGGTAGTTGCGGTCTGCCCACCAGTACTCCCCGTCGATCCCGAAGCCCTCGGAGTGGGAGTTGAGGATCGATTCGAGATCCGGATCGTCGAAGGCCCGCGCGACCGAGGTGAAGATCCCGCCCAGCTGCAGGTCGCCGTCCATGAAGTCTTGCTTGACCCGGCTGGCGAAGTAGTTGGTGAACGGCGCCACTTCCTTCCGGGACGCCACGCCGTCGAACCCCATCACGTCCGCCTGCTCCCGCTGTGTCATGGCTTCGATGACGCCGATTGACATCCCGCCCGCCGTGCGGCCGGTGATCTTCGCCGCGCCGAGGATCGTGCTGGCGTCCGGCGCGTCGAAGTACTGGCCCGCGTCGCGAGCGAGGCCCCGTCCCTGGGGAGAGCGTCCGATTCGCCGCGTGAACAGCATCCCGAGCGACGACTGGTTGCTGCAGGTGAAGCACCACAGCCCGCCGAAGTCGAACAGGCCGCTGCCCTCGATGAAGAACTCCCGTTTCTCCGGGAAGAACGTCTCGAAGGCGCTGAGGTTCACGACCGCGGGGTCCACTTCGGCCTGGCCGAAGTCCGGGTTGATGGTGGCGGACAGCGTGAGATTCGAAGTGAGCAGATACTTGGCGTCCGCGCCGAGACGGAAGTTTCCGTCCGTGTTCTTCGAGAACGGATCGTCACGGTTGACGATGGCCGCGTTCGAGTACTGACCGACCACGTACGGCAGCAGCTCGAGGCGGTTCGTGCCGCTCTCGGGCGCCGCGATCCCGGACAGGTGGCCGAAGCGCGAGGGCCCGCCGCTCTCCCCCCGCGGCCAGAAAGACCAGACGATGTACTCGTTGGTGCGCTCGATCGTGCGTTCGACCTGGAGGCCCCACACCTGCTCGACGCCCTGCGGGAAGCGGAGCTGTGAGAAGGGAATCGCCATCTCGGCGGTCCATCCCAGCTCGTCGACGTGGGCGGAGGCTCGCCACACCGGATTCCAGGATTCGTCGAGGCCCGAGCCGCCGGGGCCGTACGCGTCACTGCGGACACCACGCGGATTCACCGCGAAGTAGGTTTCGCCCAGGTGGTCGAGGAAGGTGTCGAACGTGATGCGGATCTCGTCGCTGTTGGTGTTTGCGTCGCGCCGGACGAGGCGGCCGACGATGCGATCCGGCTCGTCGTCGAACATCCGCGCGCCCACGTACAGCGTCCCGCCGTCGTACAGGAAGCGCACCTCGGTGCGCTGGGTAGGGGCGACGCCCTCGACGGGCTCTTTCTGGTGGAAGTCGACGATCGCCGGGGCCGCGCGCCAGGCCGCTTCGTCGAGCCGGCCGTCGAGATCGATCGTGCCCTCCAGCCGGACGGCGACCGATTGTGGCGCGCGTTCCTCGTGCTCGATGGCGCCGACCGCCGGCGTGCTGATCGCGGCGAAGGGCGCCGCGCCCGGGTCGGCCACCGGGCCGCCGCCCGCCTCCTGCGTCTGCGCGAGGACGGGCGTGACGCCGGCAAACAGCACGAACGCCACCAGCCCGAACCCCAGCATCCACCCTCGCGTTCCCGTACCCGCTCTGCCGCGCACCACACCCATCCACCCCATTGTCCCCCCTCGCACCCGTCATCCCCGTGACCGGCCATCCCGCGCCGACTCTCCGTTCCAGCCGTATGAGATGGGGGGAGTCGCAAAAGGGTTGCGCCGTCGGCGGGCGGCTTTGCTCGACAGCAAGGAAGCGCGGCTAGACGCGGCGATCGCCCGCTTCGAGTATATTGAGTATATTGAACCTTGGGACGAGTGCTGCGGCCCCGTCCCAACGTTCCGCACGCCTGGAGGGTCATGAAAAAGTCCGCCTCGAACACGCTTCCCGAGGATGCATCCGGACACGATCCGGCCGCGGACGAGAAAGTCGCTCGGCCGGTCGTCGGCATCGGTGCGTCCGCCGGCGGCCTCGAAGCCCTTCGCTCCCTGTTCGCCGAGCTTCCGTCGGACACGGGCGCGACGTTCGTGGTGGTTCAGCACCTCGGGCGCGACTCCGAAAGTCTGATGCCGGAGCTCCTCGCGAAGAATACCTCGATGCCGGTGCGATTCGTCGCGAACCGAGATCCCCTCGCGCCGGACTCGGTCTTCTGCGTGCCGCCCGGGGCAAGCCTGCGCATCGTCGACGACCGGTTCCGTCTGGAGGGGAATCGCGAACGGACGGCGCCGCCGGTCGTCATCGATACCTTTATGCGCTCCCTGGCGGAGCACTCCGCGCACCGCGCGATCGGCGTGCTCCTGTCGGGCACCGGGTCGGATGGGACCCTCGGCCTCGGCGCGATCCGTGACCGCGGCGGCCTGACGTTCGCGCAGGATCCCGAGGAGGCGGAGTTCGGCGCGATGCCGCGGAGCGCCGTGCGCGCAGGCGTCGTCGACTACGTGGCGGCGACCCCCGACCTCGCGGAGCAGCTCGTCCGCCACCTGCGCGACGCCGACCTGCCGATTTCCGGGAGCGCGAAGCAGAACGAGTCCGAAGAGGCGATGACGGAGGTGGCGGCGCTGCTCAAGACCCACTCCGGCCACGATTTTGCGCTCTACAAGCCGGGGACGATCGGCCGGCGGCTCCAGCGGCGGTTACGGTTGACCGGCAGCCGGAGCATGGACGAGTACCTCGAAAAGCTGCGAAAGGACGGCGACGAGCCGGAGGCCCTGTTCCGCGATCTGCTGATCGGCGTCACCGACTTCTTCCGCGATCCCGACGCGTGGGACGCCCTCGCCGAGGAGGTGATCGGCCCGCTCGTCGAACAGGCCGCGTCGTCCGACCGGCCGCTGCGCATCTGGGTTCCGGGCTGCGCGACCGGCGAGGAAGCCTACACCCTCCTCATGCTGCTCGAAGAGGAACTCGGTCGGCGCGGCGCGCATCCCGGCGTCAGCCTGTTCGCCACCGACATCGATGATCGGGCGCTGGGATTTGCGCGCGAAGGCCTGTACTCGGAGGGGATCGCGGATCACGTATCGCCCGGGCGCCTCGAACGCTTCTTCACGCGCGAGGACCACCACTACCGGGTCACCAAGCGTCTGCGCGAGCGCTGCGTGTTCGCGGTGCACAACCTGCTGCAGGACGCTCCGTTCTCGCACCAGGACCTCATCACCTGCCGCAACCTGCTCATCTACCTCCGGCCCGAGGCGCAGGAGCGGGCCCTGTCGGTCTTCCAGTACGCGCTGCGCCCCGGCGGGCACCTCATGATCGGATCCGCCGAGAACTTAGGGTCTCACGGAGAGATGTTCACGGCCGTCGGCACGCGGCGCCACGTTTTTCAGCGCACCGATGTGGTGGCGGGCACTCCGCTCGCCCTGACCCACGAGTGGCCGGCGCGGAAGCGCTCGGACCTCGGGACGCCGTTCCGGGGCCGGCGGCAGGACGCGGCGGATGTCCGAAGGTTGATCGAGCGTTCGGTGCTGCACGACTACGGGCCCGCCTGCGTGCTCGTTGACGCACACCTCGATGTCCTCCAGTTCTTCGGGCGCACCAGCCGCTACCTGGAACCCTCCGCGGCCCGCGGCGGATCGAACCTGCTCGAGATGGCGCCACCGGCCCTACGGGCCGCGCTGTGGACGGCACTCGGCCAGGCGGCCTCGGAGCGGCGCGAGGTCCGCCGAACCGCTCTGCGTCCGGTCGACATTGCCGACGCGGAACACGAGTTCATCGAGGTCGTGGTTCGTCCGGCGCGCGAGCTGGATGATGGCGCCGGGCTGATGCTGGTCATCTTTCGCCCGGCCCAGCCGGCCGGTCGCGTCCCGCGGGCGGCGGGCGACGGAGAAGACGACGAGACGGAGGATCCGCGCGAAGTGCGCGAGATGGCGCAGGAACTGCGCGACACCCGCCACCGCCTGCAGGCCAGCATAGAGGAACTCGAGGGACTGAACGAAGAACTGCAGTCGTCCAATGAAGAGCTGCTCTCGATGAACGAGGAGCTGCAGACGACCAAGGAGGAAACGCAGTCGGCCAACGAGGAGCTGAAGACGGTCAACGCCGAAGTGGAGTCGAAGATCGACGAGTTGAACCGGGCGCATGCCGACCTGGAGAACCTGTTCCGCAGCACCGAAGTCGCGACGGTCTTCCTGAACAAGAGCCTCGAGATCAAGAGCTTCACCCCGGTGGCCACGGAGCTGTTCCGGCTGCGGGACACGGACACCGGCCGCCCGATCAACGAGGTCGTCCCACGATTCGCGGTCGACGGCGACCTTGCCGCCGACATCGAGCGGGTGCTCGAGACGCTGGAGCCGCACAACTCCGAAGTGCAGGTCGCCGAAGAGGACCTGTGGTTTACCCTCCGCATCTTCCCGTACCGCACCCTCGAAGACGCGGTCGAGGGCGCGGTGCTGACGTTCACCGACATCACGGACCTGAAGCGGGTCGAGCGCCAGCTCCGGCTGCAGCAGGAGTACGCGGAGAGGATCGTAGAGAGCGTGCCCGAGCCGATCGCCGTCACGGACGACGAACTGCGGCTCCTGGCGGCAAGCCCGTCGTTCTTCGAGCGGTTCGGATTCGACGAGGCGACAGCGCGGGGAACGAAGCTGGCCGAGCTGGACGGCCCGACGTGGGAGATCGCGGAGCTGCACCGCCTGTCGAGGCGCGGGACCGCCGGAGATGGCATTCAGTTCGAGATACCGCTCGACACGGCGGACGGTGAGCAGGGCCGTTACCTGGTGCATGCCCGTCGGATTTCCGAATACGATGGCGGCCGCGATCGCATCATCCTCTACCTGGCCGACGTGACCGCGGCCCGGGAACGTGAGGACGCGCGGGACGAGGAGGTCCGCCACAAGGACTGGTTCCTCGCGATGCTCGGGCACGAGATCCGCAATCCGCTCGGCCCGATTCGGAACGCGCTTGAACTGCTGCGCGAAGGCGACGCCGACCCCGCGTATCGAACTCGGATGCTGGCGATCATGGAACGGCAGGTCGATCATCTCACCCGCCTCGTAAACGACATGCTCGACATCTCGCGAGTCACGGGCGGCAAGCTGCCGCTGCGCACGAGTCAGGTCGACCTGGTCCTGATCGTGACGCAGCTGGCGGAGGATCACCGTACAGAGCTGGAGTCGATGGGACTCGAGCTGGTCGTCGTGTCCCCCGATGCGTCGCTGGTCGTAGACGCCGATCCGGACCGGCTCGCGCAGGCAATCACCAACCTGCTCGGTAACGCACGCAAGTACACACCGCGGGGTGGCCGCGTCTCAATGGCAGTCGGGAGGGAGGGAGCCGTTGCGACCGTCACCATTGCCGACACCGGGATCGGGATGGCGAAGGCGCTGCTCGCCAAGGTATTCGAGCCATTCCACAAGGGTCCGCGGGGCGGCGACGCGCAGCAGGGCCTGGGCATCGGGCTGACGCTCGCCCGGGCGATCATCGATGAACACGGGGGCGATGTACGGGCGGAGAGCGATGGTCCCGGTCGCGGCGCCCGGTTCATTGTCCGGCTCCCTCTGATTCGGGAGGAGGAGCCCGGGGCGCCGGCAGCCGCCGCCAGGGTTGTCGGACACAAGGGCACCGCCGCCTACGCGGAGAGTCCCGTGCTAGAGACTCCCGCGGTCGCCGACGCTGACGGGAACGTTTCCCCCGGTTCCGTCAGCCGGATGCGGGTCCTTCTCGTCGAAGACAACGAAGACATGGCCGTGACCGTCGCCCTCGTGTTGGAACGACTCGGGTGCGACACCCGGCTCGCCTTGACCGGCGACGCCGCGCTGGAACGAGTGCGGGACTGGAATCCGAAGGTCGTGCTGTGCGACATCGGGCTGCCCGGAGCGATGAGCGGCTTCGATGTCGCGAGGGCGATTCGTGCCAGTGAGGCCGGTCGCGAGATGCGGCTGGTCGCGGTGACGGGCTATGGACGAGACACCGACCGAGAGGACGCGCTGGCGGCGGGATTCGACGTCTTCCTTGTCAAGCCGGTCGAAGTGGCCGCCCTTCGACAGGCCGTCCGCTCCCCCGCTGCGACCGGGTCATAACTCCAGCTCGAGCACCGTCCACTCGTCGACGTCGGCGAGGCATCGGAAGGCGACTGTTGCGTGGGATCTCCGCTCATTCCGTTCCCGTATCGAGGATAGCCAGTCTGCGTGCGGTGGTCCGCGCACGCCCGTACGATGGAGTCATGAATCGCACTCCGAAAGTATTCGTCACTCTGCGACGATCGTGCCGCGCGGACGCCAGTGAATGCGGTGAACGCGGTGGACGCGGTGAACGCGGTGAACGCGGTGAACGCGGTGAACGCGTGGGATCGCCAGCGTGAACGGCACCCGCTTCGTCCTGCTCCTGGTGTTCGTCGCCGTGGCATCGGCCGTCTGGATCCGCTTCGGCGTGCCGGGCCTTCCGCAGGCGGAGTCGCCCGCTGCCGCCGCCGACACGCTCGGTGAGCGCGCCGTCGCCGCGGATACGGCGGGCGAACGGGCCGCCGCGGAGGATGTGCCGGGCAACCCTGACGGATTGGCGCCGCGATCGCGCCAGCCGGCATCGGCCGCGCCAGCCGGCATCGGCCTCATCGATACCGTTCGCGTGCCTTCGGTCGATACGGCGAGCGCCTGGGCCTACCGAACGACCCTCGTCGCGGACCTCGACGACGACGCGGTGCCCGAGCGGCTGATCCTCGCGTCGGACGTGTACGTGACGGACGACGGCGAACCCATGTGGGAGGACGGACATCGCTGGGCCGTCTACGTGGAGGAAGACGACGGCAGGCGGACGCTCGTGTACGGGGCGTTCGTGCCGCTCGGCACGGTCGACGCGGGCATCGCGGTCGCGGACCCGCCGAACGCTCGGCGGATCGTCATTCTCGAGCGCGGCCCGACACGTGCGCGCCTGCTCGTGGCGGCCTACGATGGGCCCGGCCTCAGCCGCGCGATCGGCGGAACGGGCGCCGACATCCAGACGTGGGCCGGAGCGGAACGCTAGGTCGATGCTTATGTTGGTGCTGATCGACGAACCCCACGTGTCCGCCCGGATCCAGACCGGGCCCGATCGCTCGAGAGGCGGCTTGAAGAAAATTCTGTTTCTCCTCCTGCTCATCCTCGCGATCGGCTTCGTCGCAGTGACCAGCCGCACCCGTGCCGACCCCCCGGTTCCAGAGGCCTCCGTTGGGAGGTGAAGCCTGGCTGACGCTGGGTATCGTGTTTGGAACCATGGCGGTGCTGGTCGCAACGCGGATCCCCCCCGACCTCGTGTTCGTCGGTTCCCTGACGATCCTCATGCTGACCGGGATCCTGACGCCGCCCGAAGCGCTCGAGGGCCTCGCGAACCCCGGACTCGCTACGGTCGCGGTGCTCTACGTGGTCGTGTCGGGTCTCGTCCAGACGGGCGCCGTCTATGCCCTGGGCGCGCGCCTCCTCGGGTTTCCGAGCAGCACCCGAGGGGCCCAGTTCCGTCTCATGGCGCCCGTGGCGGCGCTGAGCGCGTTCCTCAACAATACGCCCGTCGTGGCGATGATGGTGCCGGTCGTGGAGGACTGGGCGCGACGGGTCCGAATCCCGGTTTCGAAGCTGATGATTCCCCTCAGCTACGCCGCCATCCTCGGTGGGACGTGTACGCTGATCGGGACGAGCACGAACCTCATCGTAAACGGTCTCGTGCTGGAAACGACGGACCTCGGTTCGATGGGCTTCTTCGAGATCGGCGCCCTCGGGGTGCCGGCCGTACTGATCGGTCTGACGTTCGTCATCCTGACCGGCCGCTGGCTCCTGCCGGACCGCACCCCCCCGTTCAGCGAGCCCGGCGCGAGCCGCGAGTACACGCTGGAGCTGCTGCTGGAAGACGGGAGTCCACTCGTGGGCCGGAGCGTGGAGAAGGCCGGGCTGCGGAATCTGCCCGGTGCCTTCCTGGCCGAGATCGAGCGGGCCGACACGATCCTTCCCGCCGTGGCTCCGACGGAAGAGCTCCAGGCCGGCGACCGCCTGCTGTTCGTCGGGGCGGTCGACTCGATGGCCGACCTGATGCGGATGCGGGGCCTCGTTCCGGTGCCCGACCAGGTGGGCAAGCTCTCCGTGCCGCGCCCGGAGCGGAGCCTCGTCGAGGTCGTCGTCTCGCAGAGTTGCCCGGTCGTCCGGCGCACGATCCGCGCGGGCCGATTCCGCACGCGCTATGACGCGGTCGTGATCGCGGTCGCGCGCGACGGCCAGCGCCTCACCGGGAAAGTCGGCGACATCGTGCTCCGGGTCGGCGACACCCTCCTCCTCGAGGCACGGCCCTCCTTCGCGCCCCAGCATCGGAACTCGCGGGATTTTCTTCTCGTCAGCGAAGTCCGCGGGTCGGCCGTGCCGCGGCACGACAAGGTGTGGGTCGCGACCCTGATCCTCGGCGGAATGGTGGCGCTCGCGGCGAGCGGTCTGCTCACGATGCTCGAGGCAGCGCTGGTCGCGGCCGGCCTGATGGTCGCCAGCCGATGCACCACGGGCGCTGACGCCCGGGCGAGTGTCGACTGGTCCGTGCTCGTCGTCATCGGAGCGGCGCTCGGGATGGGGCGCGCGATGGAGTCGAGCGGCGCGGCCGACGCGGTCGCCGCTTCCTGGATGGGCCTGTTCGGCGCGCAGCCGTGGCTCGCCCTGGCAGCCGTATACGTGTTGACGAGCGTGTTCACCGAATTGATCACCAACAACGCGGCCGCGGTGCTCGTCTTTCCGATCGCCTCCGCGACGGCCGCCGGCCTGGGAGTCAGCTTCTGGCCGTTCGTGGCGATCATCATGATCGCGGCGTCGGCCAGCTTCGCCACGCCGATCGGCTACCAGACCAACCTCATGGTCTACGGACCCGGCGGGTACCGGTTCACCGACTACCTGCGCATCGGCCTTCCCATGAACATCGCGATCGGCACCGTGTCGGTTCTCCTCGCGCCGTTCATCTGGCCCTTCTGAGCCGGGCCCTTCTGCGCGGGCCAACCAGCCCGAGGGGAGCGAGCATGCCATGAAGCACCTGCCCGAACCGATGGATTCGCTCGACATCCGGATCACCAAATGGATGGCCAAGAACGGCGTCCCGATCACCCGCGTCGCGCTGGGGATCGTCTTCCTGTGGTTCGGGATCATCAAGCTGGGACCCGGCTGGAGTCCCGCCACCGACCTCGCCGGCCGCACGATCGAACGCGTTACCTTCGGCCTGGTCGAGCCGTCGGTCGGCATCCCCGTCCTCGCGGTCTGGGAGTCGCTCATCGGGCTGGGGCTGCTGACGCGCAGGTTCCTGCGTACGACACTGCTCCTCCTGTTCGTCCAGATGCCGGGAACGATGATGCCCCTGCTGCTATTCCCGGCCGAGGCGTTCAACGCCTTTCCGCATGCGCCGACCCTCGAGGGCCAGTACATCATCAAGAACCTCGTGCTGATCGGAGCCGCGATCATGATCGGAGCTACCGTCCGCGGCCGAAGCATCGAGGCGGAAGAGGGAGAGCCGGCCGCGCGCTGAAGGCGCGCCTCGTAACTTGCCCGCCGCACGCTTGAAACCCATCCTCTGCGGATGGAGACCGTCTACGTAATCTCGCTCGTCGTGGGCGGCGGCATCGCCCTCCTGTCCGCGTTCGGGGATTTTCTCGACGTCGGAACCGACGCCGACCTCGACCTCGACCTGGAACTCGATGCCGATGTCGACGCCGGCCTTGATGCAGGGCACGCGGGCGCGCCGAGCGCCGCGATTTTCTCGCTCCGCGCGCTGGTCTTCACGTTGTTCGGATTCGGCGCGGTCGGAACCGCGCTGACCGCGCTCGGGGCGAATCCCACCTCGCCCGTGACGATGGCGCTGTCGGTCCTCTCCGGCCTGCTCGTCGGATTCGCGGTGGGCAGTTTTCTGGCGTATCTGAAGCGGTCGGATACCCCCGCACGCGCCGGGGACGCCACGTTCCGCGGGGCGATCGGTCGGGTCACGCTGCCGATCGGCGCCGCCGCGCCCGGGCAGGTCGTCGTACGCCGCGGGAACCGCGAGCACGCGATCCGGGCGTTGCCGCACGCCAGTGCCGGCTCGGACCCGGCGGCGTGGAGGCAGGTAGTGGTGGTCGAGATGCGCGACGGCATCGCCTATGTCGGTCCCGTCGGGCACGCCGACGAGAATCTGCTGTCATGAGAGCGCCCGGCGCTCGGAAAGAAGGAGCCGAACGATGGACCTAGATCCCGGCATCCTGTCGAGCGCCCTGCTGACCGGGGGCGTGATCCTGGTGGTCCTGGTCGTCGCCCTGCTGGCGATCAGCCGATTGATCATCATCGTCCCGCCCAACTCCGCCGCGGTGATCACGGGCCGGAAACGGGTCCTTCCCGACGGGGATTCGGTCGGCTACCGGTCGGTGATCGGCGGACGCACCCTGCGGATCCCGATCATCGAGGAAGTGGAATGGGTCTCTCTCGAGTCGATTCCGATCGAGATCTCGGTGCTCAACGCCTTCTCGAAGGGGAACATCCCCCTGACGATCGAGGCGATCGCCAACGTGAAGATCGCCTCCGAGCCCGAGAGCGTGTTCAACAACGCTGTTGAGCGCCTCCTCGACAAGACGCACGAGCAGATCAAGGAGATCGCCCGCGACACGCTGATGGGGAACCTGCGCGGCGTGCTGGCGACCCTGACGCCGGAGGAGGTCAACGAAGACCGGCTCGGGTTCGCGAAGGCGCTCGCCGAAGATGCCGGCGACGACCTGGCGGCGCTCGGCTTCCACCTCGACGTCCTCAAGATCCAGAACGTCAGCGACGAGAGGGGCTACCTCGAGGCCATCGGGCGGAAGAAGGCGGCGGAGGCCGTGCGGGACGCGGAGATCGCGGAGGCCGACGCGGACTCCACGACCCGTGAGCGCCAGGCCGACGCGAGGCAGCGGGCGGAGGTGCGAGAGGCCCAGGCGGGCATCGAGATCGCGGAAGCGCAGAACCTCCTGCGGGTGCGCCAGGCGCAGCTCGACCAGGAGGCGCTGACGGCCGAGAAGATCGCGAAAGTGCGGGCGGAGGAAGCGGAGATCCAGGCGCAGAAGACGCTCGAGTCTCGCCGCGTTGAACGGGAGCAGGAACGGCTGCGCGCCGATGTCGTCGCGCCCGCCGAGGCCCAGCGGGAGGCGGCGCAGGCGCTCGCCGAGGCCGAGGCCGCGCCGATCCTCGAGCGCGGCCGGGCGAACGTGAAGGTCCTCGAAATGCTGTACGAGAAGTTGAGCACGGGCGGCGAGCAGGCGTTCGCGGTCTTCCTGGCCGAGAAGATGCCCGAACTGCTGCGCATCTCGGTCGACGCCGTGAAGGACATCGATATCGATCGCCTCGTGGTGCTCGACGGCGGCGACGGTGGCGGCGTGAACAATGCGGCGAACCAGCGGGTTCGGGGGGCGATGGGGACGATCGAAGGGCTTTCCGCCAGCCTCGGCATCGACATCGAAGGCGCGTTGCGAGGGGCCACGGGCCGCCTGGCCGCGGGGGAGGATTCGCTCCGGTCGACCGAGTCGCCGTCGGCGACGTCCCACGCCACGTCGCAGACGAAGCCGGGGACTTGAGGCGGCTCGCCCTCTTCGGCCTCGGACTTCTCTTCGTCCTGGCCGGGCTGAATCACTTCCGGGATC
>JBPCJZ010000042.1:0-26991 GCA_051004775.1 Gemmatimonadota bacterium | reverse complement strand
CCGGGCCGACTCGATCGGCGGATTCTTCAGGTTCCCATCCGAGCAGGTCCCGAGTCCCGGCGAGATCGAACGGGGAGTCCGCCTGGGCGGAAACGCCGTAGACGACGTGAAAGCCGCTCCGGTCGCTCTCGACACACCTTCGCACCAGCGTTGCCGTATCGGCCGGCCCGATCCAGCGCTGCCTGAGCCACTCGTCGGCAGAGGACAGTCGATCCGCTGGGGCCACATACCCGAAGCGGATCGCGATGAAGGAGGCGAGCCGACCCTCGTCGACGAACATCCGGCCCGCCATCTCCACCATACCCTTCCCCAGTCCGTACGCGGTAGCGGGGCGAGGAAACGCGTCCGACCCGATCTTCGGTTCGTCCGCACCGTCGCCGTCGGACGCCAGTGCGCGCTCGGTTTCTCGGACCGCCCAGACGGAACTGGCGAAGACGAAGTGGGGCACCCGGTGCCGAGCGGCGGCCTCGAGCACATTCCACGTGCCCTTGATGTTGTGACGCACGATGGCGGACCAGGGCGTCTCGGGGTCCGGGGCCGCGGCCAGGTGGATGACCGCGCCGGCGCCTGAAAACGAACGGTCCCAGCGCGCCAGCCTGGCCCGCGGGTCGCCGGGGTCGCTGGCGGCATGGCGCGAGATGTCGGCCTTGACCCCGCCTCGCGTGGGACGGCGATCGATCCGGACTAGCTCGTGGGAGGAATCGAGCTCGCGGGTGACGATGCGTCCGAGGTTTCCGGCTGCTCCGGTGATGACGATGCGCATGACCACGGCTCGTGAGCGTGAGAGGCTTCGCGAAACCGCAAGGTCGGAAAAACGTTGCCGGCGCGCCACAGGAACCGTAGCTTCGCCGTCGCATTCGAGCCATGAAACCGCCGCCCGGTGTCGGGCAGACAGTCGATCCCGTCGTCAGGCCATCGCCCTTGGAAACTCCGGCACTCTTCACCGTATCGCCACGTCGGGTGCGGGCGTTCCTGCTGGGCATCACCGCGATACTCCTCGTCATTCACCTCGGCTTCGTCTTCGCTCGCTACTCGTTCGGGCTGCCATTTGATTGGGTCGTGGCTCCGACGTTCCACTTCGACGTCGAGGCGAACGTCCCGACGTGGTTCTCGGTCCTTCTGCTGCTCGTGAGCGCGGCCCTCCTCTTCCTTATCGGGGCGCGGGCAGGCGTCGAGGGCCTGCCGTACCGATTCCACTGGTTGGCCCTCTCGGCCGTATTCCTGTTCCTGTCCGCGGACGAGATGATCCAGATCCACGAACGGCCGGGGCCGGCGGTGCGCGACGCGCTCGGTACGACGGGCTACTTCTACTCGGCGTGGGTTCTCGTCGCGATTCCGATCGTGGCCGTTCTGGCCCTCGTATTCTTTCGCTTCATCCGGCACTTCGATCCCAAGCGGCGGCGTGGCCTCTTCCTCGCCGCGGCGCTGTATCTGACCGGTGCGATCGGGATGGAGATCGTCGGGAGCGGGTGGGCCTACACGCACGGTCTGACGAACCTCACCTACGAGTTGATGACGACAGTCGAAGAGTTGCTCGAGATGACCGGGGTGATCGTTTTCATCCACACACTGCTGAGTCACATGGCGGACATCGGTCGCGAATGGCGGATCGAGATCGGCCACTGACTGACGCCGGCTCGGGACTCGTACGCATCGACCCATCGAGGGTCCGCCGCTGGCTCTTCGGTGCCGTCGGAGTCCTGGTGGCTATTCACGCCGGGTTGGTCGCGTATCGACATACGCATGGCTTACCGAAGGACTGGAGTGTCGCTCCCCTGTTTCACCTGGGAAGCGAAACGAACGTCCCTACCTGGTTTTCGGGCAGTCTGCTGCTCCTCTGTGCGTTCCTGCTGTGGCTCATCCGGCGCGAAGCGCTGCGACGCGGCCTTGCCGGCGCCACGCATTGGCTGTGGCTGGCACTGATATTCGCGTATCTCTCCCTCGACGAGATTGCTGCGATCCACGAGCGGACCGACGCGCCCCTCCACCAGCTCTTCGATCTGACCGGCGTTTTTCACTTCGCCTGGGTCGTGCTCGCAATACCCATCCTGGCGGTTCTCGGTGTCTTCTACATCCCGTTTCTCATCCGGCTCGGGAGGCCACACCGAACGCGGTTCGCTGCCGCCGCGATCCTATACGTCGGGGGGGCGCTGGGGATGGAGATGATCGGCGCTGCCGAGAACGAAGTGCACGGTTCTGTCAGCTTAGTGTACGAGGTCTTCAACACGCTCGAAGAGACCCTCGAAATGCTGGGGACGGTCGTCTTCGTTCACGCGCTGCTGGCCTATATGGGGGAGCTGACTTCCAGGCGGACGGTGTACCTTGCGGACATCGATGCCTGATCCCGCCAGGCGTGGATGGCTCGTGCCTGAAGCCACCCGGATGGTAGCTTGGCTGCAGCGGTGGCATATTTATCGCTTCTCGCAGATTGCTTGCCCCGGTGAATGATGCAGCTACCCACAAATTTTCTGGCCAAGAGGAACCAATGACGGCGCTCCCTGAACGAGTCGTACCCAACACGAACGAAGTCGCAGCAAAGATTCTCGAGGGTGAAGCGATTCTGATCAACCTCACGACGGGGGTCTACTACAGCATGGCGGACACGGGCGGACGCATATGGTCACTGTTGGAAGCAGGCCACACTCTCGGTGATGTCGCCTCCGCGCTCGAGGCCGAGTATGACGTGGATCGGGAGACCTGTGAACGGGACGTTCAGCAACTCGTTCGCCAGATGCTCGAGGAGAACCTTGTCCTCCCGGCTGATGGCGATGGCGCCGACGGCAGCACCGGCACGCCAGCCGTCGAGGCGGACGGTCGGGCTTACTCCACTCCCGAGCTCATGATCTACCGGGACATGGGCGATCTCCTGGCGCTGGATCCACCGGTCCCGGGGCTGGAAGCCGTGCCGTGGGATGATCCGGAGACGGGAGCCAGCGGGACAACGTGACCGCAGGCGAGCGGGCCGCGCCACGGGGCGGGGACACCGGCGCTGTCATGGACCGCATGCAGGCAGCGTTCGATGTCGCGGCGGGACGAGATGGCGTGCGGACCGAGTGGCTGCGGCTCGGAGAATCGAATGTCCGGCTGCGGGTCGCGGGGGCCGAGCTCGGCGACGTGATCTCGCGTCCGCTGGCGCACCTGAGGATCGACGAGCCCGGAGGCGAGCCCGACCTCGCGATCGATCTGTGGGACGGCGAGGCGTGCGGTGTCGAGCGCCCGATTCGCTGGTTCCGCGACGTGTTTCATCGAACCGTCCGGTTCGGTCGCGCGGTCCTGGCGTTTTCAGAGGACGAGTCCATGCTCGGCTACCAGAGTGCCGAAGCGGCGACGATCTACGATCGGTCGTCCGGCCGCATGCTGGGCTGGGTGGCGGACCCTTCCCGCCTTTCCCTCTTCGAACGGGGCAAGCCGCTCCAGCCACTGCTGTTCGCGTGGCAGGCCGATCGGGATGTCGTCCCGGTCCACGCGGGTCTGGTAGCCCGTTCGGGCCGCGGGGTTCTGCTGGGCGGCGCGGGCGGGAGCGGTAAGACGACGACCTCCCTGCTCTGCCTCGACGCCGGGCTCAGCTATCTCGGTGACGATTACATCGGGCTTCGCGCGTCGGACGATGGCCGGTTCATCGGATACAGTTTCTACAGTTCCACCTGGTTGGAGCCCGCGCACCTGCGCCGGTTTCCGGTGCTCGTCCCGCATGCCCGTCACGGCAGGCCGGACGAGGACAAGGCGCTCGTCGTGCTGGACGAGGCGTACCCTGCGGGGTTCGACAGGTGCGCCAGCGTCGAGGCCCTCGTGTTGCCGCGGGTGGCCGGAGGAAGCGACACCACGTTTCACCCGGTTTCAAAGGCGGAAGCCCTGCTGCGCCTCGCGCCGAGTTCGATCCTGCAGTTGCCCTTCATCGACGGACGGGAAGCGATGAAACGCATGACGGAAATGATCGACCAAATTCCCTGCTACGAACTCCGGCTTGGAACGCAGTTCGAGCAGATCCCGCGCCGGGTGGCGGAGATCATCGAACAGGCGGGGCAGGCATGAACGCCGAACTGGTAAGCTGCGTGATCGCCGTCTACAACGGGGAACGCTACCTGGCCGAGGCGATCGACAGCGCTCTCGGGCAGAGTCATCCGTCCATCGAAGTGATCATTGCGGACGACGGCTCGACGGACGGGACGCCGGGCATCGCGCAGGGCTACGACGACCGGGTTCGATACTTCAGGCAGGAGAACGCCGGACCCTCGGCGGCGCGCAACCTGGGAATCGACCACGCCCGCGGAGGAAGCATCGGCTTTCTGGACGCCGACGACCGCTGGACTCGCGAGAAAATCGAGCTTCAGCTCGCACGCATTCGGGCGACGGAAGGTGTGGGCGCGGTATTCGGCCACGCGCAGAATTTCTGGGTCGACGAGCTCAAGCATGAGGCCGAGAAGTTCAAGGACCACCGGATCGCGCGCCCTCTCCCCGCCTACGTGGCGGGCTCTATGCTGGTCACCTGCGAGGCGCTCGACCAGATCGGACGGTTCGACGCTAAGCTCCGGCATTCGGAGATCGAGGACTGGGTACTCCGGGCGCGGGGCGCAGGCGTCGGCGTAGACCTGATGGAGGAGGTACTGCTCGAGCGCCGGTTGCATCCGCAGAACATGTCCCGAAACCAGGCGGCCGACAGCCGAGAGGAGTACCTGCGACTGATCAAGAAGTCGCTCGATCAGAAACGCGGTCGATGACGCCCGACGAGCCGTTTCTGACGGACGTGCTCGCTTTTAATCTTCCGTCCCCGCGTCAGACTCTGCTGTTGCGCGCCACCCTGTGGCCCGACGAGCGCGCGGCGCCGGCCCTCAAGGCCTGGAGCGAGACTTCGGACGCTCCCACCGACGAGCTCGCGGACGAGTTCCGCGGCGGTCGACTCCTGGCGCCGCTGCTGTGTCGGCTGACCGGCGGCGGGCAGTCTGTCGACGCGGGCCTCACGACGTATCTGCGGATCGCGCGCGTTCGCGAGGAACTCCGGCTCTCGGCGTATCGGAGGATCGCGCGGCAGGTCCTTGCCGCCCTCGGAAATCTCGACGAACGCCCGCTGCTGGTGCGCGGGGCCGCCCTGGCCGAGACCGTATGGCCCGGCCCGCTCCTGCGTCACTCCGGTACGATCGACCTGCTTGCCACCGAGCATGCCGCAGCCGGGACGGTGGCCGCTCTGAAGACAGCCGGCTTCGTGTCGCTCGGCGAACGGACCACGGCGGCCTGTGAGAACCGGGCGAGCATCCTCCGGCACCCGTCGGGCCTCCCCGTGCTGGTTCATGTGCATCCGTGTGGCCGGCCGACGCTGCACCACGACGCGGCCGCCGCAAACGTCTTCGAGCGGGCCGTGGAGGTTCGGTGCCTCGACGTACCCGTTCGTGTCCCGTCCACGGCCGATCAACTCGTGCACGTCATCGGCGCTGCCGCGAGCGGATGGGAGCGCTCCAATCTGCTCTGGGTGTGCGATGCCTGGCTGCTGGCCGAGCGCCTCGGACCTGGCGACTGGGAGATTGTCGCCGACGCGGTCGAGTCGTGCGGGCTCGCGCTCCCCGCCCATACCGTACTTCGCTATCTCGCGCGGGAGCTCGAGGTCGAAGTTCCGGGGCCCGTGCGCGACCGCCTCGCCGACCGTGCCGCGCAGGCCGGTCGCGTGGAACGCGAGACCGCCCTGGCCGACGCCTGGGCCGGGCCGGGTCTCAAGCTCGGGCGCGCCCTGCGCGCCGCGCGCTCGTGGCGCGCCAGGGGGTTCGTGCTGCGATGGCGCGTCGCCCCGTCGATCGGGACGCTACTCGCCGAGGGCCAGATCGAACGACCCTCTGAAGCGGTCCTTCACTATGCGTGGAGACCGCTCCGATTCATCGGGCGGGCGTTGTTCAGCGAGCGCGCGAGGTGACCGCCTGGCGCAAGTCCCGCAACGCAGCGCGGACGGACGGCGGGCATGCCACGAGGAGAAGAAGGCCGTACACGGCACCGGCCGCCAGGACCTGGAGCGCGAGTCGAGCCGCTGGCGCCGCATCGGCGGCCACTGCCGACACCAGCACGAGAGCCGCGAACACGAGGAGCGCCGAGATCACCGGCAAGAGGAGTTGTCGCAGGTACGGGACCAGCCTGACGGGGAGAATCCGTACCGCCACGGCGAGCTGAACCGGCACGATAATCCAGGCGGCCGCGGCGGAAGCCCAGGCGACGGCGGCCAATCCTGCAGGGAGCGCGAGCACGACCGCGACCAGCGTCACGACGGCCATGATGACCTCGATTCGCACGCGCCACCGAATCTCGCCGACCGCCGTGATCGCAGTCAGGTTCAGGCCGGTCAGGCCTATAGCGATCGTGCCCAGCGCGAAGGCCTGCACGACCGGCGCACTGGGTAGCCACCGGGAACCGTACAGCACCACGACGATGTCCGGCCCGGCTACGAGCAACCCGGTGAACACCGGCAGGAGCACGAGGGCGATCATCCCGGTCGCTTCGTAGGTCGCGCGCCCGAAGCGCTCCGGCTGCTTCTGCAGCCGCGACAGGGTGGACCACGCGACAGGCATGATGGTACCGCTGATCAGCGCCATCGCCCCGCCCACCAGCTGCCGGGCCAGGCTGTAGTAGCCGAGGGATGCCGCGCCGAGGACGCCGCCTATGAGAAGATTGTCGGCTCGGTCACGAAGGAACCGAAGCACATTGATGCCCAGGATGTTGACGCCGAACGAGAACAGGTCGCCGTAGTGCGCGCCGGAGAACCGCATGGACGGACGCCAGGTGCTGGCCCGCCAGAGCAGCACTGCGCCCACCGCCTGCCCGATCAACGTCATGGCCACCAGGCTCCACACGCCGAACCCCGAAAACGCCATCGCGACGCCGACGACTCCGCCGGCCGCCTGTCCTCCGATTTCGCGCCCGGCGAGCGCCCGAAACTGCATCCCCCGGCGGAGGACGGCTTCCTGTACGGCACTGAGGCCGGTCAGAACGAACGCCGCCGAAAGGGTGCGCAATATTGGAGTGAGTGCGGGCTCGTTCAGCAGCCGGCTCACCGACGGAGCGATCAGGATCATGCAGAGGGCGAGCAAGAGCCCGAAGCCGAGGTTGCCCCAGAATGCGGCGTCGAGATGCTCGTCTTCGAGCTTGTCCCGCTGAACGATCGCCGCGGTGAGGCCTTGATTGAGGAACAACTGCGTGAACTCGATGGCTACCGCGGCGAGCGTGACGAGGCCGAACGCTTCCGGGGGCAGGAGTCGAGCCAGGACGAGATAGACGAAGAACCGTATTCCCCGATCGCCGACCTGCTGGAGCCCCGACCACAGCGTGCCCCGGATGGCGTCACCCCGAAGCCCTGAACCGAGACCGAGACCGGGACCGTGACCGGGACCGGAACCGGAACCGGGACCGGAACCGGGATCCGAATAGGTCATCGTCTCGGCCGAGTGACGCGGGCCTCCGTCCCAGTCACTCGTCCCAGTACCGATAGAAGCCGAGCGCGCGACCAATCACGCGGGCGGTCTTCAGCCCGAGGCGGGGCGGGATGTCGCGCAGCCGGTGGACGTGAAACCAGAAGCGGAGGTAGTCCGGAGCGACGGCCAGCTTCTCGGTCCAGGTCAGATCCCGGACGCCACGCCGGTACATGCTCCAGTGATGGCGGAGAAGGCGGATCGGACGCCCGCGCGTGTTGCGCGTCCAGGTTTCCAGGCGGCGCGCGTCGGCTCGGGTCGATGCCCGCTCGAGGTCTCGGATGACTTCGACCGGCACGGGGAGGTCGAACGTCCGGCGCAGGTAGTCCAGCGGAGGTCCAACGGCGGGCGCCACGCCCCGCTCGGCCGCCGTCGAGACGAGCGACTCCCAGTCGATGACGTCCGTCGATCGGATGATCCGCGTCGCGTCGGTGACCCAGCGTACGAGCGGCTCCTGGACCCAATTCATGCCATGTACGCACGTGTGAATGAGATGGTGCTCCGCGGACAGCGTCCTCGTCCTTACCCCTTCGATCTCCACGCTTCGCGAACTCTGCCAGAACCGATCGTCGGCACCGGGTTCGCAGCACGCCATGAGCAGGTGGCAATGCAGATCGACGCTTTCTCCCCGCTCGTTCAGAAACGCGATGGCGTGTTCGAATCGCACGTCGAAGTGATCCGGATGCCAGTAGAACGTCCTCCAGCCGGCCTCGCGCAGCCTCTCGACCGCGTCGCCGAAAGACTCCACGCGAACGAGGACGTCGATGTCCCCCATCCCGCGGGCGCCATTGTCTTCGTAGTAGAGGGGGACGACTGCGGCCCCCTTGATGATCAGGGTCTCGATCCCGGCGTCTTCCAGCAGAGGAACCACGTCTCGCAAGATTCGGAACGCCGTCTGGTTGCGTCCCCAGGCGCGAAAATAGTAGGGCTTGATAGACTCGAGCCGATCGTCGGCCTGCGCGATGTGCCGGAGGTTCGAGTAGACCAGTGGCAGGATCTCATGGGTTCCGCCGTGCATCTCGCCCGGTTCGAGAGAGCCGACGTAGGAGCGCCAGGCCTCGATCGAGGCGGGGGCGTCCAGCAAGCCCGCGCGGAGCAGGATTTCCTGTTCCGGGGTCGGCCATACGGAGCCCGCTTTGCGCGAGTCCGCTCCGACACCCCAGGCGCCCCTGAGATCTTCGTCCCTTATTCCGTCGGCGGCGGCCGCTCGGTTCAAGAAGGGCTCATCGGCTCACGCCGGGGCTGGGCAGACGTCGGGGCACCGTCGGCGATGGGCGATGTCCTGCCATCGAGCGACATGAGGACGTCCTGGGTGGGCAGGGAATCTACGTTGTTTCTTCGAGACTAACGAAATGTGGGACGCCTGGGCAACCACGATCGCGTCGCTTCGGCGCCGCGTGACCTGGCGCGCGCGGTAGGCGATCGGATGCCCGGGTGGCCGTTCACCCGTCGAGCTGACGAGCCGCGACGATCTGGAAGCGGCCCGCGATTCGCTCGGCCATGTCGATCGTCCGGAGATCCCGAGCGTTGTCTCGGCGAAGAACGGGGCGACGAAGACGACGTTTTTCATCGAGGCGAACCTACGGGCCGCGGGGCATCTCGTGTACCCGGGGATCCGGCCACACCTCGGGGCCGGATCGTCGGTCGGGCTACCCTGGATCCTGGCTAGCGCTATGTTTTCGCCATGCACGTCGTGTTCATCGAGCCCGCGTTCCCGGCGAATCAGAAGGAGTTCGTGCGCGCCCTCCACCAGGCGGGCGGCGAGGTCACTGCCGTGGGTGAGCCTCCGGTCGAGGCGCTGGACGAGGACCTCCGTCGTTGGCTGCTCCACTACGAGCGGGTTCCCTCGGTCGTCGACGAGGGTGCCCTTCATGATGCCGTTCGGAGGATCCACGACATCAAGCCCGTCGACCGGCTCGAGGCGACGGTCGAAGCGCACATCATGGCGGCCGCCCGCGTCCGCGAGGCGGTCGGGATCCCGGGCACGAGCGTGCGGACGGCGTTCCTGTGCCGCGACAAGCCGGCGATGAAGGAAGCGCTGCGCTCGGGGGGCGTGCCGTGCGCCGCGTCGATCGGCTCCGGAGA
Source organism: Gemmatimonadota bacterium (assembly GCA_051004775.1). GTDB lineage: Bacteria > Gemmatimonadota > Gemmatimonadetes > Palauibacterales > Palauibacteraceae > JARFPW01. Next base: position 17,464 of record JBPCJZ010000042.1, on the reverse strand, counting down.
CCCGGATGAAGTCCGTGAGTTCGCGACACAGGTCGGTTTCCCCCTGATCGTCAAGCCGCGCGCCGCGGCCGGCGCCTCCGGAACGTCGCGGGTCGACGACTCCCTGGGACTCGACGTGGCGCTGCGTGAACACGGCGTCGGTCAGGGCGCGGAGGTCGCGGTCGAGGAGTTCATCGAGGGCCACGAGGCGTTCTACGACACGATCACGATCGACGGCCGCGTAGCTCACGAATTCGTAACGCACTACTACCCGAACGTCCTCGAGGCGCTACGGACGCGCTGGATTTCGCCGCAGATCGTCACGACGAACCGCGTCGGCTCCGCGCCGGCCTATCGGGAGGTGCTCGATCTCGGCCGGAAGGTGATCGATGTGCTGGACATCGAGACCTCCGCCACCCACATGGAATGGTTCTTCGGGCCCAGGGGACTGAAGTTTTCCGAGATCGGCTGCCGGCCGCCGGGCGTCCGCGTGTGGGATCTCTACAGCGCGGCAAACGGGATGGACATGTACTACGAGTGGGCGTCGGCCGTGCTGTTCGGACGTCCGTCGCGACAGGCGAGCCGCGAATACTCCGCCGGGATGATTACGTTGCGGCCGGACGGAGACGGGAGGATCCGGGGCTACGAAGGTCTGGGAGAGGTGCAACGGCGATTCGGCCAGTGGGTGCTCGACTTCCACTTCCCGAGCGAGGGCAGTCCCACGCAGCCGGTGGAGGCCGGGTACCTCGCGAACGCCTGGGTCCGCATGCGGCATCCCGATTTCGACGAGCTGCGCTCGATGCTCGACGAGGTAGGCCAAATGGTGCAGGTGCGGGCCGGATGAGCCCGCGTGTCGTCCTCCTCGGACCGCCGTCGTCGACCGACGCGCTGTCGGCGACGCTCGCAGACGTTGCGCCGACGGGACCGGTCGCGATCATCCGGGCTGGCTGGCAGGAAATGGAGGCCGAGTCCGGTTCGCTGGCCGACGCACTCGGCCCCCGTGCCGTACCGCTGGCGCTTCACGCGCGGACGGAACGTGTGTGGAGCGAAGATCCGGATCTCATGGCTGCGCATCGCGCCCTGCAGCAGAACGCGCGGGTGCTGAGACGCGCCTACAATATTCGCCTTTCCTCTACGATGGGCGCCTGGGCGGCGCTGGGCCGGCAGGAGGGACCCGATCACCTTCTGGGCCCCGAGCGCACGGCGACGCTGGAAACGGTACGTGAGCTGGACGAGCGTCAGCGCCGCCGGATCGGCGAGATTCGGGCCGAGTTCACGGCTTCCACTCGACCCGGGACACGGCCGGCCGTCCAGCGCGAGCGAGCGGAGATCGAAGGCCTGCTGGACGGAGTTGGGACCGTGGTGCTCGACGGGGGCCACGTTGCCGTACTCCTGAACCGGATTCGCCTGTTCGGCGTCGATGCCCTGCTCGCGAAGAGGACGACCGTCGGCATCTCGGGCGGGGCGATGGTCCTCACCGACCGGCTGGTCCTGTTCCACGACACCCCGCCGTGGGGTCCGGGCCACGCGGAGGTGGCGGAGTCCGGCCTGGGCCTCGCCCCGGGACTCGTCGTGCTGCCGCACGCCGCACGCCGTCTGCAGCTCACCGACCCGCTCCGCGTCGGTCGCCTGGCCCGGCGCTTCGCGCCCGCCGAGTGCATTGCGCTCGACGACGGAGCCCGCCTCGACTTCGACGGGACGAGCTGGCACGCGGGCAGCGCTCGCCGGCTGACAGCCGCGGGCGAAGTCATCGACCGGGACGCCGCGGCATGACGCGGGTGCCGATGGAGACGGTCCACAGCCCGGGCCGGACCGACCATCGCGGCCTGGCGATCGCTCCGCTGATCGAGGGGCCCAGCCCGTCGCCGGCCGAGATCGACGCTCTCCTGGCCGGCAACGAGATCCCGATCGTCGAGGGCTCCAGGTGCACCTTCCTGTTCCGTGGCGACGTAGACGGCGTCAGGCTCCGCCACTGGATATTCGGGCTCCCGTCGGCCGAGCCTTTCCGGCGCATTCCGGGAACGGATCTCTGGTACCATGTGCTTGAGCTGCCCGAAGGCTCCCGCGTGGAATACAAGCTGGAGGTGACCGAGGGGCGGCAGACGACGTGGATCGAGGATCCGCTGAACCCCCGGCGGGCCCATGATCCGTTCGGGGCGAACTCCGTGTGCCACGCCGAAGGATACAGGGTTCCGGGCTGGACGCAGCCCGACGCCGACGTTCCCGCGGGTACGCTCGAGGAGCGGACGTTCGCGAGCGAGGCCCTGGAAGGCACACGCAGGATCACGATCTACCGGCCCGCCCGCTACCGCGAGACGCGGACCTACCCGCTCGTGATCGTACACGACGGCGGAGACTACCTGCGGTACGCAGACCTCCATCACGTGCTGGACAACCTCATCCACCGGCTCGAGATTCCCGGCCTCGTCGCGGTGCTGACGCATCCGGAGGATCGCATAGACCAGTACCGCGGTTCCGAGGCGCACGCGCGCTACCTGACCGAGGAGCTCGTTCCTTCGCTCGAGGATGAGCTGCCGCTGATTGGCGCGCCGGCGGGCCGGTGTCTCATGGGAGCGAGCCTGGGCGCCGTGGCCAGCTTTTCGACGGCGATCCGCAGTCCGGATTACTTCGGCCGGCTCCTGCTGCAGTCGGGGTCCTTCGCGTTCTCCGACATCGGCGATCACGAGCGCGGGCCGGTATTCGACCCGATCGTCGATATGATCAACCGCTACCGGTCCGATCCGTTCCCGGTCGCCGAGAAGGTTTTCGTGAGTTGTGGGAGGTTCGAGTCGCTGATCTACGAGAATCGTTCGCTGGTGCCGCTGCTCGAGAGAACCGGCATGGATGTCCGGTACGTCGAATCCCTGGACGGCCACAACTGGGAGAACTGGCGGGATCGGCTCCGGGACGGCCTGTCCTTCCTGTTTCCGGGTCCTCTCTGGTGGGTATACGAATGAGGCGGAGCGACTGATGGCGGAGATCACACGGAGAATCGGCCTGTCTCTCGGCGCTGACGTCTGCTGGCCGATCGCCTACGGCGCGATCATGAAGCGGCTCGACCTGGCGATTCCGATGGGTGGCGACACGCTGCGGTTCGACGTGAAGCGGATGACGATCGAGCCGTTCGACCTGCGCGAGCGCACGCCGTACGACCTGGTCATCGACCGCCTGACCCACTGGTACCATCCGCGGCGGGAATGGATCAAGAAGGCGGTGATCCTCGACGACGTCTACGTATTCAATAACCCGTGGTCCGTGCAGTCGATGGAAAAGCTGACGACGTACGCCGCGATGATGCGCCTCGGCTTCCCCATCCCGACTACCTGGCTGCTGCCGCCGAAGGAGTACGAGGACGCGGCCGATCTTCAGGTCACGCTCGAGCGGTACGCGCGCCACTTCGACCTGGGCGCCATCGGTCGAGAAGTCGGGTATCCCATGTTCATGAAGCCCTACGACGGGGGCGGATGGCGAGCGGTTACGCGCATCGAGAACGAGGAAGAACTGAAGGCGGCGTACGAGGAGAGCGGGAGCGCCGTCATGCACTTGCAGGAGGCCGTCCTGCCGTTCGACCGTTTCGTGCGTTGCGTCGGGCTGGGCCCGCAGACGCGGATTATCCTGTACGACATCGACGCCCCGCTGCACGACCGGTACACGATGGAGCGCGACTTCCTCTCCGTGGAGGAACGCTCCCTGATCCGAGACATGACGCTGGTCATCAATGGGTTCTTCGGCTGGGATTTCAACTCGTGCGAGTTGATCCACCGTGAGGACACCTGGCACGCGATCGACTTCGCGAACCCCTGCCCGGACTCCCAGGTTTCCTCGCTGCATTACCATTTTCCGTGGCTCATCAAGGCGAATATCCGCTGGTCTGTCTATGCTGCCGCGACGAACCGGGCGATGAAGCCTCTGGGCTGGCCACGGTATTTCGACGTCGTCGATGCGGACATGACCCTCCGCGAACGGCTGGATGCACTGGTTCACGTCGTCCACGAACGCTTCGAAACGGAACGCTTCTCGGCGTTCTGCGATCGCCACCTCGGCCACCTGGACGAAGTTTCCGACGAGTTCTTCGGCTCCGACGAGGCCCGATCGGCCGTGCGGCAGAAGGTGGCCGCGCTGTTCCCGGAACACGAAGTCGACGAGTTCACGGATCTGTTCTGGCAGCGCATCCAGCGATGGCGCGAGATCGAGGGCGGCGGCGGCGAGAAGATGGCGACGTGAAGCGGACCGAGACCTGGCACTCGCCGCGCCTCGAGCGCGAGGTCACCGTGGCGCGGTGGGGCGAATCGGGCACGCCGCTCCTCATTTTTCCCACGGCGGGCGGAGATGCCGAAGAGATCGAGCGCTTCCACATCGTCGACACGCTCGGCGAGTACCTGGCCGAGGGCCGGATCAAGGTCTACTCGTGCGATTCGGTCGCGGGCCGGGTCATGCTGGCAGGCGAGGGCACGCCGCAGCACCAGATGTGGATGATCGACCAGTTCCAGGAGTTCGTGGCTGAGGAATTCGTGCCGCTGATCCGCCAGGACTGCCGTTCCGACGACATCGGCATCGTCACCGCGGGCGCCAGCATCGGCGCGTTCAACGCCCTCGCCGTGCTGTGCCGCCGCCCGCGGATCTTCACGCACGCCGTGTGTCTCAGCGGAACGTACGATATGCAGCGGTTCCTGAAGGCTCCGGCGACGCAGGAGTTCTACGGATCTTCGCCGGTTCACTACGTCGCGCGGCTCGAGGGCGAGCGGCTCGAGACGCTGCGGACCCGGTTCGTGCTGCTCGCCTCCGGCGAGGGTCGGGCCGAGGACATCGGGGAGTCCTGGCGGGTCGCAGAAGAGCTAGGCGCGCGTGGGATTCCGAACCGCGTCGATTCGTGGGGGCCGGACTGGCACCACGACTGGCCGACCTGGCGGAAGATGCTGCACACGTACGTGCCGGAGTTCGTCCCGCTCGGCGCCGGCTGATGGCTGGCTGCGGCGACAATCCGACCTCGTGGAATTCGGCGCACGGCTCCCGCGGCTGCGGGCAGGCGGATCTCCAGGCCAGCGCGCGAGCAGGTCCCTCGACTTCACCATCGGCGTGATCGCTACGATCGCGTTGCCGGGGAGCTGACCCGGCCACGCAAGTCTCCCTCGACCGAAGCGAGTGAGATCAGTCAGCGCACGGCGATCGGCGTCACGTACACGCGGTCCGCCCAGGCGAGGCGCAGTTCCGGCGCGCCGTCGGTCTCCCCGATCTCGATCGTGAAACGCTCCACCGGCCCTTCCCCCGCCCGTTGCTCCAGTGCCGTGCGTCCAAAGTCCTGCTCGGCATCGTACGCCGTTCCCCACTGCCCGGTCTGGGAGTTGACGATCAGCGTCGCGCCCTCGGGAGAGAAGGTGCTCCACAGCGTGTAGGCGCCGGCCGGCACGTCGAGATTGCCGAGGCGAATCGGCCGCGACGTCGTGAAGTGCGTGGCGGCGTTCGCACCCGTGCGCCACACCTCATCATGCGGCACGAGGCCGCCCCAGATCTCCCGGCCGCGCATGGCCGGTCGACCGTACACGACCGTCAGCTCCGATCCCCCGATGGTGGCATGCGTAGTGTCGGTCGGCGATGGCGTGCCGAGACCGTTGCCGCTCGCGTCGCGGGCCGCGAAGTCCGCGGCGAGAGCGTCGAGATCCAGCTCTCCGGCAAGGACGATCTCGACCCGGTTCGTCGTCTCGCGGCCGCTGATCGACTGCACGGCACCGACCTCGTCCACGCTAACCAGCTGGGGACTGCCGAAATAGTCGAGGGAATAGACGCCCTCGCCGCGAGCCTCGATTGCGTTGGGAGCGAGGCGCCCTGGCATTGGCGCGAGCACCGCGATGTCCATCGCTGCAGCGCCCTCGGCGACCGCGCGTCGCGTGGCGTAGTCGACCATGCCGACCGCCAGGGGCAGACGCCCGATGGACGGAATGAGCGTGGCTTCCGGCTCTACGATGACGGTATCGGTGCCCTCGGGGCGCGTACGAATGACCCGGACCCCCGCGGCATCGCTCACGACCGTGACGCGAGAGGAGGGGGGTCCGTCGAGCGCGTCGGCGGTGTGCCACGAGGCCGCGAACCGCACGATCTGCCCCGCGTCGTCGAGATCGGCGCGGTACCGGGCCAGCGTCGTCACGGGGTTTCGTGAGACGACCTGTCCCTCGAAGGAGGAATCCGTTCTCGCGAACGACTCGACCGCGATCGTGTCGACGCCCAGCGTCTCGACGAACGTGCGTTCGGCCGATTCGGCATCCGAAGACGGCTCCGCCGCGCAGGCTGCCACGCCGCTCGCGATCACCAGCGCTGCGAACACCTTCGAACTCGTCATCTCGCCACCCTCCACCGTGAGGCCCCGACATCCGTTCCGTCGGCCCCGTGCGCGAGCGGCTTTCTCGTCGCGGGACCGTGCTCTCCTGTGCAGAGGAATGATAAGGTGGAAGCTCCCCTCGGGGGAGCCATGCTCGGCACGCCACACCGGGTTTCGGGTGGCGAGTCGCGTCGTCGCGGCGGACGGTGATACGATTGCGGCGATCGAGGCGAACGAACTGGGTGTGCAGAGTTTGGTGGAGTCCTCCGCATCATGGTGATCAGAACAGTGCTTCCAGCATGAACCTCACCCGCCGCCCCCTTACCGATCCCGAGCGGGAGCGCCTCCGCTTCCAACTTGAAGATCTGCGCGGGCGCGCCCGCCGCGGGCGGAGCGCGTCGTGGGGCGTCGTGAGCGGGGCCGTCCTGATCCTGTACCTCCTCACCCTGCTGGTCTCCGAAGCTGCACCGCTGTGGATCACCTTGTTCTGGCTCGCGTTCGGCGTGGGGCTCTTCTTCTGGGTCCGGCGGGACTTCCGGCGAGACGCGGGCTGGATGCAAGTCATGGCGGCATCGGTAGAGAGCGCCCTTCGGCGCGGGGAGGCGGACGCAATCGACGTGGATGCCGTAGCCTACGCCGAGTTCGAAGAATACGAGGACGAGGGCGCCTGCTGGGCGTTCGATCTCGGCGACGGCCGCCTCCTGTTCGTCCGCGGGCAGGAATACTACCGCGACGACGACTTCCCGAGCCTCGAGTTCTCGATCGTCGCGGCGCTCGACGAGTCCGGCGCCGTCGCGCTGGAGTGGGTCGAGAGCCACGCACCCCCGTCTCCGCCGGCCGTGGTCGTCCCGGCCGAGACGAAGTGGGAGATGGCGGAGCGGTTGCCGGGGAATCTCGAGGTGGTGCGCGGGACGCTCGCGGATTTCACGCGGGCGCGACCTCAGTCAACGTGACGGGCCAATGACCGTCTGGTCGATGTCGATTCTAGCATGATGTCGGCACGTTTCCTGTGACTTGCCGGGTCTTCGAGATCGTTGCTAGATTCTAATTGTGTCCGCCCGCCCGGCGCCCTGGCGACCCGAACCGGCGGCGCGAATACCGGCCACTGTAGGCTGAGCCACTTCCCCCTTGGATGGAGACGGCAACGTCTTCGGGCTGAGCTACGTGAACAAGGCAGGGCTGCCCGTCGTGTTCGCCGTCGCACGCGGCGGCGTCGCCTGGTCGCCCGACGAGGGCGACACATGGAACGAGCTGTCCGGCTTCCTCGATTATTGGGCCGTGTCGTTCGCGGGCAAGCACGCCGGGTGGATGGTCGGCGGCGAAGGGCGGATCGTCAAGATCAGCTTCTGAGGATCGACCACACGACGAACGTGTGCTTCGTCTAATCGCCGTCGGGGAACGCGGTTCCTTCCAGCAGCGCGTCGGCGGGCATCACGACTGGCTGACCTGGCGAAAGATGCTGCACGCCTACTGGCCCGAATTCGTGAACCTTCCGGCCTGAGGAGGCCAACGTGCGTGTAGCTCTTCTCCTTGCGACGCTTCTCCTTGCGCCGGCCGCGCCGACCGTCGCGCCCGACATCGATCACTACCCCCGGCGCGTCGGGATCGACGTCGAAAACTATCGGTTCGAGATCGCGCTGTCCGACAGCGCCGACACGATCACGGGTCGGGCGGTTGTGACCATTCGGTTCACCCGGGCTGGGATCGCCGAGCTGCCTCTAGACCTGGCGAACCGCGACGAGGACGGAAAAGGAATGGCCGTCCACGCGGTTTCATCGAACGGTTCGGAGCTTGAATACCGCCACGCTGGAGACCTCCTGACGATTGCCCTCGCGAGTCCCGGGCAGGCAGGGACACGACGGGAAGTCGTCGTGGAGTATGGGGGCCTCCCTCGCTCCGGGCTGCGGATCGGATCCAACAAGTATGGCGACCGGACCTTCTTCAGCGACAACTGGCCGAATCGTGCTCGGGACTGGCTGCCAACCATCGATCATCCCTATGACAAGGCGTCCAACGAGTTCCTCGTGACTGCCCCGTCCCATTATCAGGTGATTTCAAACGGACTTCGCGTCGAGGAAACCGACCGCGGCGGCGGAACACGCCTGACTCACTGGCGGCAATCGGTACCTATCGCTACCTGGCTGTACGGCGCGGGAACGCTTCTCGTCGATCTGAACCAGGTGCAGTCGGTCGGACCGACGTACGAGCTCACCATGGATCTCGAGGTTTCCTTCAAAGACGTGTCCATCCCGACGACCGTGGTGTCCGTGGAATTGGACAGGCGGCAGCATCGGTTCGTGATTCCGGTGACGGGCGCGCCGTCTGAGGTGGTGCTCGATCCCGGCACCAGGGTGCTGTTCCAGGCAGACTTCGGGCCGCGCGATCGCTGATCCCATCGAATTCGAGGTGCGGATACCGCAGTAGGCGGAGGGGCGGGTTGGATTTGCCGCAACGACCTCGCCGCGGTTGGCTCAACCGCGCTGCCTGACGATCGCATCCAGCCGGGACTGCGCGGCGCGGACCCGAGATTGGAGCTCCTCGTCCGCGTCGGTCCACAGCTCCACGAAGCGCGCGTAGTGCCGCGCGGCTTCGTCCGGATTCCCCGCTTCCTCGTATAATTCGCCCAGGCGCTCGTGCGTCGGCGCCAGCGCCTGGCCCAGCGGATACGTGTATGGAAGAAAGCGGTCCGAATACGGCGTCTCGACGTAGCGGGCGAAAGCGACCATCGCCGAGTCCCGCTGGCCGAGCGCTTCGTACGCCCGCGCGAGACCGGGAAGCGGGCAGATATGGCACTCGTCTTCGAACGCGCGCCGGAACAGCTCTATCGCCGCCTCGGGCCGTCCCTCGGCCAGCGCGATCTCTCCCTCCACTCGCCGCAGGTTCGCTCGGACGCGCTTCAAGTCGGAGGGCTCGAACTGCGTACGCATGTCCTCGACCAGTGCCTTCGCCGTCTCCGGGTTCCCGGCGCTGGCGAACACCTCCGCCAGCTCCAGGTACGGACGGTCGCGGGGCTCGAGGTCTGCGAGCGGATAGCGCTCCAGGGCCTCCGTCAGACGGGCCACCGCCTGCTCGGGGCGGCGCCGGACCACGACGTCGGTCCACGCGGCCTGTACGAGGGTCCCGTAGTATTCCGTACCGATCTCCGACTCGGCGAGGAACGCGGTCCGGATTCGGATTTCCTCGTCGGCCTCTGCGAGCCGTCCACGCGCGGCCGCAAACTGGGCGAGCCGGAGGGCCAGCCAGGCGCGCCCCTCCGGCGGCACGTCTGGTTCCAACCACGCGCGGAAGTTGGCCTCGCCCTCGTCGAGCCGACCCTGCGCGGCAAGCACCATGATGCGAGCGCGGGGAGATTCCTCCCCCCACACCTTCTCGGCGGAGTCAACCATCACTTCGGCTTCGTCCACGCGCCCGGTGTTCACGAGGCCCGTGATGGCGTTCCAGTACGCCGGCCCCGTCCTGTCCGGCTCCAGTTCAAGCGCCCGCAGCGCCAGTTCGGTCGAACGCTCGTGGTTCCCCACGGAGCTCGCCAGCACCCCGAGGTTTATGATCGTCCCGTAGTCCTGGGGGTCAGCCTCGAGTAACGCCTCGTACTCGGCGTAGGCGAGCCTGGGCTCGAAGTCGACTACCATGTAATAGATCGACGCGGCCTTGCGCCGCTCGGTCTCGGTCAGGCGATCCCGGTTCTCGAAGGCGCGAGTGAACGCGTCGATCATTCGGGCGCGATTCGTGCGCCTGTTCCGATAGGCGATGCCGAGGCCTCGCCAGGCCATCGCGAAGGTCGAGTCGAGAGCGACCGCCTGCTCGAGGAGCGTAATCCGGTCTGCGTCGTCGTCCCCGGCCCGCGAGTAGAGCTTCAACGCCTCCAGGTTGGCGGTCGTCACGCGCTGCAGCGGCGGATCGGAGCGGATGGAGCGGTACGAGTCGCCCATGCGCTCGCGAAGCTTCTTGGAGAGCCGGTCGATGGCGGGGATCACGTCCCCGTCATCCGCGGCCGATTCTCTCTGCGAGGTGAGCAGCGCGCCGTCGCCGGCCGAAATGACCTGCGCCGAGAACACATGCCCGGAGCCCGCACGGTTGACCTTGCCCGTGACGACAGCGCCCGCGCCCTCCCGCACCGCGAGTTCGGACGCGAGTTCTGCGGTGAGAGGTTCGGACGGATCTCGTCCCATGCGCTCGAGAGCTTCCTCGATCAGGGCGGGGGCCGCCAGTCGGATGATGCCCGACTGCGACAGATCGACCCTGAGCGCCTCCGTAGCGGCGTCGGACAGGGCCGGGTCCTCGGCTTCGAAGTCGGCCAGCACGACCAGCGCGCGCTCTTCCAGCTCCCCCCGAGAGACCAGCGTTCCCGCGGGTCCGATGCCCGCAGCGCGCATCACGAGCCAGGCACCTGCGACGAGGGCAAGCAGGGCGAACGCGCCCACCCCGCCCAGCAGCGCCCTTTTCCACGTGAACAGTCGGCGGGCGCCCGTGGGCGCCGGGGCGGCAGGCGCGGTACCCTCGCCGACGGCCCCCGGTACCCGGGCGGACGGCTCAGCCAGCTTCGATCGCAGGCCCCTTTGCACGAACGCCGTCGCCAGCACGATGGGCAGTCCTACGAGCAGCAGGACCAGCGCGGCCGGGGCCACCCAGTCGGGGAGCCCGAAGTTGTTGCCGATGACGTCCACGACCTGCAGCACGAGCCAGGACGCCCCCATGTACATGACCAGGACCTGCCAGAGGGACCCTTCGCGCAGCTCGTCGATCAGATTCTTCAAGTCCCGCGCTCCATCGTTCTGGCTGTGTTTCCTGGGGTCTTCGGCGGCGCCTCGTCCCCTCCCGGTGCCGCAGGGGGAGTTCGACGGGTCAAGGTAGCGACAGAAGCCGTAGCGAGCATCGAGGCTTCACTCGCCGAGGCGCATGGGGTCCTCGTCCGGATCCGAGATGGCGGGATCGGTCTTGCTTCGGATGCGCACCCGCCGAATCGCCTTCGCGTCCGACTCCGCGACCGTCACGACGAAATCGTCCGTCTCGACCTGGTCACCGGGCCTGGGGATCGTCCCCGCGCGCTCGAGAACGAACCCGGCGATCGTCTCGTAGTCGCCCTCCGGGACCGGGATACCGAACTCTTCGACCAGCCGGTACGCCTCCGTACGTCCGTCACACTCGATGAGCCGTGGACCGATCCGGCGCACCGACTCCGCTTCGACTCGCTCGTCGGCCAGTTCCTTGAATACCTCCTCGACGAGATCCGCGACGGTCACGAGCCCCGTGGTGCCACCATGCTCGTCGACGGCGAACACCATGGTGTGCGGGCCGGTCTGGATCTCACGTAGAAGGGAATGAACATTTTGCGATTCGGGCACGAACCGAACGTTTCGGCGGACGAAGGGCTCGATCGTTCCCCCGGTCGGACCGGCGTCGAGCACATCCATGATGTGGACGATCCCCACGATGTTGTAGATCCGGTCTTTGAATACCGGGATGCGCGAGAACCCCGATGCGGCGGCGATCTCCAGGAACTCCGCCAGCCCGGTCTCGATGTTCACGGCGACGATGTTGACCAGCGGGACCATCACGCGACCGACCCGGCGCCCCGCCAGGTCCAGTACGCCGTGGATCATGCGACGCTGCTCCCGAGGGATCCCTCCCGACTTCTCGCCGAGCGTGGCGAGAAGTCGCAGCTCGGCCCGAATCGAGTCTGGCGATGCCGGTTCCATGCGGCGGCCGAGGAGGCGAACGATCGCCCCCGTGAGAACCCCGATGAGCCGAACTCCGAAGCCGAGCGCAATGTCGAAGAATCTCAGCAGAGTCGCGTACCGGAGCGCGAGATCCAGCGCCCGAAGTCGGAAGATCGTCTTCGGAAGAATCTCGCCGAAGATGAGGACGAGCACGGTCGTCGTCGCGGTGGCGATGAGCGGCGCGTTCGAGGCCCCGGCGAGCAAGACGATCATCAGCGCGAGCACGATCTGAGCAACCAGGACGCTCATCAGGTTCGTGCCCGCGAGGGTCATCGCCAGCATCCGATCCGGATTCCCGATCAACCCGGCGACGATGCGTGCCCGGCGATCTCCTTCCTCGGTGAGCTTCTGGACCTGTACTCTATCCAGTGAGACGAGGGCTGTCTCGGAACCCGCGAAGAACGCGCGGAGAGCGAGACACAGTAGCAGTGCGACGCCTAGCGGCGCGGCGCTCAGCAGCGCGGTGAGTGTCGCCGAGTCGTTCATCGGCGCTCGATCGGCAGCCGGAGAACGACCAGGACGACCCGGTGACGCTCGGCCCCCGCTACCTCGAAGCCGACACCATCCTCATCGGTGAAGGAATCCCCGACGACCGGAATCCTGTGGAGCTTCGCGATGACGTAGCCACCGATCGTCTGCGCGAGCTCTTCGTCGAGATGGAGCCCGAGCCGCCGATTGACGATATCGACGCTCACCCGGCCGGCGACATCGAAGACCGTCGGCTCCCCGGCTCTCTCGGTCAGCTCGTGGACGAGGTCCGGATCATCATGTTCGTCGACGATTTCGCCCATGACCTCTTCCACGATGTCCTCGAGAGTGACGGATCCCGAGACACCGCCGAACTCGTCGACGAGAAAGGCGACTCGACTGCCGTGTCTCATCAAGTCGGCGAACAGGTCCGCCACCGGGCGCGACTCCGGGGTGAAGAACGGAGGATGGACGAGAAGCGCATCGCTCACCGAGAACTCGGGACGTGCGACGAGAAATTCCTCGACCGTGAGATCGCGTACCGGATGGGCACGCCAGCGGAGCCAATCCTTGACGCGGACGACACCGGAGACGTTGTCGATCCGATCGCGGAAGACCGGGATACTCGAGAACCCCGTATCGGCGGCGCGCTTCAACACCTCACCTATCGTCGACGATGTACGCATCGCGACGATTTCGGTGCGGGGTACCATGATCTCCGTTGCTTTGATCTCTCGTAGATCGAGAACGCGGCGGATGATGGTTCGTTCTTCCGAGCCGGGGCCGCCCAGGCCCTGCGCATCCAGAAGTGACTCGAGATGCTCGCGGGTGATCCGCTCCGCGGGCGCGACGGGCACGCCGCCGAAGAACGGCAGCAGAAAGTCCGTGATCGCCCGAAGCATCACTCGAAGCGGGGAAATGACGATCGAGAAGATCCACAGGATCGGCGCGGTGAACCCGGCAAAGCTCTCCGCGTGGCGAATCGCGTACGTCTTGGGCGTGATCTCGCCGAACACCAGGAGAGCGAGCGTAATGGAGAACGTCGCCACCACGATCGCCACGCCGGTCGGCCCATCGCCCGACACTCCGTAGATCAGCGCCGCCGTCAGGGTGGCGAAGGCGATGTTCACGAAGGTGTTGCCTAGAAGGATGGTGATGAAGAGCCGGCGCGGATCGTCGACGAAGCCCACGATCGATCGACTGCTCTTCCTCGAGTCCGCGCGGAGGCGCTCGACCTGGGCACGCGTCAGAGCACAGAGCGCCGTTTCCGAACCGGAGAAAAAGCCGGACAGAACGAGGAGCAGCCCCAGACCCCCGAGCGTCGGGAGGAGTTCAATCACTCGGTCGATCCGGCTATGTCGTCCCCCCGTGAGTGGGCTGCTGCACCGCGATCAATGTGGAGCGGGGGGAGCGTGCGCGCGATCCCCGCAAGCGCGGTGCGGCACGACCCATGACCTCTCCTCACCGGCCTGCCGTCCGCAATCACCTGGGTTCCGTTCACGGCCCCGATGACGCTAGCGCAGTTGATCGGGGGCCATTTCCCCGCACGCCGCACTTCTCTACCATTCCCTGGAGACCATGAACCAGGAGGAGCAGCCGTGGGCTTCTGCGACAAGCTGTTCGGCACCGGAGGGGCGAACCCGGTTGGACGATCGGTGGAAGCGGGCTGCCGGACCCGCGAGAAGCCATGAATGTATCCGAGCAGCTCCTTCGAATTCTGACAGACGAGGGGGTACGCCATATCTTCGGCATCGCCGGAGACGCGCTGAATCCCTTCGTGACCGCACTCGGGAAGCAGGACACGGTGCGGTGGATCAAGATGAAGCACGAAGGGAACGCCTCGTTCGCCGCCTTTGCACAAGGGGAACTGGGCGAGAACCTGGGCGTTTGCGCCAGCACGGTGGGGCCAGGGGCGCTCCATCTCGTGAACGGCCTCTACAATGCCCGGCAAGAGCGCTCTCCCGTCCTTGCCATCACCGGACAGGTTCCGGTCGAGCACCTGGGCACCAACTACCACCAGGAAGTCGACCTGGTGAAGGTGTTCGACGACATCTGTGCCTATCAGGCCGTCATCCGGACCCCTAAGGAAGCTGTGCGCGTGATCCAGCGGGCCCTCCGGATCGCGCTGAACGAGCGGGCCGTCTGCCGCGTGGAGCTTCCAGCCGACGTGGCGTTCATGAAGGCGGAGGGCTCGGACGAGATCACGCCGGTCTTCCGGTCCACGTCCACGGTGGTCCCCGCCCCGCACGTGTTGAGCGAGGCGGCGAGACTCGTCGACGAAGCCGACAAGATAGGCATACTCGCCGGGGCCGGTTGCCGTGAAGCCCGGGAAACGGTCCTTGCCTTCGCGCGGGCCGTACAGGCGCCCATCACCCACACCGTTCGCGCCGCCGACGTCTTCGACCACTCGGCCGACCGGGTCGTGGGGCTTACGGGCCTCATCGGAAATCCTTCGGGATACAGGGCCGTGATGGAGAGCGATCTCCTGATCATGCTGGGCACGGATTTTCCGTACCGGGGCTACCTGCCCGAGGACACGAAGACCATCCAGATCGACGTACGCCCCGAGAACATCGGCAACCGGACCCCGGTGACCCTGGGAATCCACGCCCACGTGGGCCCCGTGCTGGAGCACCTCGTAGAGCACTGCATTCGGAAGGAGGGCGACGACGCCTTCGCATCCGAGCTTCGGGAGGAATTTTTCGACTGGAAGGAGCGGAACTGCCGCGAATCCGATCCCGATCGCGACTTCAAAGTCATGCACCCCCAGGTCATCGCCAGGACCCTGAGCGACGTGGCGGCGGACGACGCCATCTTCGTCGTTGACACGGGCACCGCAGCCATCTGGTCGACCAATTTCATGGACTTCCATTCGGAGCGCCGGGTCATCGGCTCCTTCAACCACGGATCCATGGCCGTGGGCCTGCCGGCAGCGATCGGGGCTCAACTCCAGTATCCCGGGCGGGAGGTGTGGGCCATCGTCGGCGACGGGGCTTTCAACATGTCGCTCCAGGATTTCTCGACGGCCGTCGAGTACGAACTGCCCGTCAAGATCGTGGTGCTGAACAACGGGGAACTGGGCTTCGTGAAGATCGAAATGGAGGAGGCGGGGCTCGCCCCCAATTACGACGCGCTCGCCATCGAGAATTTCGACTTCGCCGAGTACGCGCGGCTGTGTGGCGGAGAGGGTCTGCAGCTGAAGCAGAACGAGGATATCCGCTCCTCCCTGCAGAGGGCTAAGGCGTCGAACAAGCCGTTCATCCTGGATGCCCACGTCACGGGGGGCGCGCTCTCTCTACCGCCGAAGATCACCCTGCAGCAGGCTGGGAACTTCGGGCTGTCCAAGGCGAAGGAGGTCATGGAAGCGCTCAAGGGGGACAGGCGTCAGTGGGAGAACATCAAGCAGGAACTGAACGCCTTCTACGACAAGAGCCGCTAGGCGGGCTCGCATCGACTTTGCCCCTGAATCCTCCGGGTAGCACCTTTCGGCGTGACCCACGACCTTTCCTCCCCGGGGCAGCGCATCCTGGCGATCCACCGACGCCTCGCGGGGCGTCCGGGCGGATCCTGGATCTTCGGCCGCATCATGGCCCGCATGGTCCCCTACACCGGCACCATCAAGCCCACCGTCGAGGAGCTGAGACCCGGATACGCACGGGTGTCCATGCGGGACCGGCGTGCGGTCCGCAATCACCTGGGCTCCGTTCACGCGATCGCGCTGGCCAACCTGGGAGAGTTCGCGAGTGGGCTGGCGTCGCTCACCGGACTTCCGGGCGACGTCCGCGGAATCGTGGTCGGCCTCCACGTGGAGTACCTCAAGAAGGCCCGAGGGCCCCTGGTGGCGGAAAGCTATTCGCGCGCGCCCGACATGGCTATTGACGGCCCGATCGACCACTCGGTGGTGGCGGAGATCACGGACGAAGGCGGCGACGTCGTCGCTCGTGTCACCGCAGACTGGCGTTTGACTCCGCGATGATCGAACCGACTCACGGGAGCGGGTCCGCGCAATGAATCCGCGCGATGAGTCCGCGATGAGTCCGCGATGAGTCAGCGATGAGTCAACGTACCGCGCTCATGGAGCATGCCGGTCTCGAGGTCCCACTCATCTGTGGCGCCATGTACCCCTGCTCGAATCCGGAGCTGGTAGGAGCGGTCTCCGCGGCCGGAGCACTCGGCGTAGTCCAACCCATCTCCCTGACATACGTGCACGGGCACGACTTCCGGGAAGGGCTCCGCCTGACCTCTCGCCTGGCCCAGGGACGGCCGATCGGTATGAACGCGCTGATCGAGAAGTCCTCCAGGCGCTACCACGACCGGATGGTCGAGTGGGTAGAGATCGCGCTCGAAGAGGGGGTGCGCTTCTTCATCACGTCGCTCGGTAATCCCCGCTGGGTCGTGGATCGCGTGGTTGCGGAAGGTGGCGTCGTCTATCACGACGTCACCGAACGAAAGTGGGCGTTGAAGGGCCTCGACGCCGGAGTCCACGGCCTGATCGCCGTGAACCGTCGAGCCGGAGGCCACGCCGGCCCGATGTCCGCGGAAGCGGTACTGGAAGACGTGGGAGACCTGGGTCTTCCGGTGGTTTGTGCCGGCGGCATCGGCATCGCACAGGAGTTCCTGGACGCGATGGCCATGGGGTACGCCGGCTGCCAGCTGGGCACGCGATTCATCGCCACGGACGAGTGTACGGCCTCGCAGCCGTACAAGCAGGCGATCGTCGACGCGGAGGAGGAAGACATCGTGCTCAGCGAACGCATCACGGGAGTCCCCGTGGCCGTCATCAACACGCCCTACGTGAAGCGGATGGGCCTCAAAGCCGGCCCCATCGCGCGGTGGATGCTCCGGCACAAGCGCACCAAACACTGGATGCGGATGTTCTACGCGCTTCGCTCTTTCTGGCAGTTGAAGCGCGCCGCCATGGACACCGCCGGCAGCACCGAGTACTGGCAGGCCGGCAAGAGCGTGGACGGGATTCACGCCGTGCGAC
>JBPCJZ010000041.1:0-6977 GCA_051004775.1 Gemmatimonadota bacterium | reverse complement strand
TCCGGAGTTTCAGCCTCAGCCTCAGCCGCCGTCTATCGAATAAACTACCCGGCGGGGCGGCCCCATTCGGACCGTCCCGCTACCGGGGGGGCTTCCCGCCTCAGCCGCCCGCCAGCGCCTGGTAGCGGGGCTCGTCGCGCAGGCCGTCGAACCACCAGTAGTCGATGTCGGACGGCGAACCTCCCACCGCCGCCATGAACTCCGCGAGCAGACCGATCGCTTCCTGCTTGTCTCCGATCAAGGTGCGCACGAAGGCCTCCACGTAGACGAGGTCGCGCGTCGGATCGATGGCCGCGTTGCCGCGCGAGCGGTTGGCGACTGCGCGGGCGCTGTCGGCCATGCCTTCGCGGGCGATCGTGGCCGCGACGGCCATGTTGGCCCACCGGCGGCTGAACGCTTCCTCGTCCGCCCGCCGCAGCTTCACCATCGCGTCCGCCAGCTTCCAGGCCTCGTCCACGTCCGTCTCGGTGTTGCGCATCGTCATCTGCCATAGATGGCATTCGACGAAGCGCGGGTTGTCCGAGAAGCGTCGTCCGAGTTCCTCGCACCAGTGTCTCGCCTCAGGCGGATCGTCGAGGTCGTAGGACGTCGAGTAGAGCCGCCACAGAATGACGTCGGCGTTGCGCAGGTAGGCGTCCGCCTTGTAGGCCTCGGCGGCCGCAAGCTTCGCCTCCGCGGTCTCCGCCTTGTTGAGCAGCAGGTGGCTGAGCGTGGCCCAGGCTCCGGCCTGGTTCTTGTTCAGCGCGATCGCGCGTCGGAGGTCGGCCTCGGCCTGCTCGAACAGGCGCTGGGATTCTTCGGGGTCCGAGACCACGTCGAGCAGGTGACGCCAGTAGCGGAGCGAACCGCGCAGTTCGAGCGCGTCGGAATCCTCCGGCGCCAGCTGGAGGGCGACCTTGGCCCTGTCCAGGCCGGCTTCGATCCAGTGGTCCGCTGCCACCTGGTCCATCACGCCCGCTATGCGCGACCGCCGGAAGTCGAGCCAACCTCGCTGAACCGTGGGGTCGACCCATTGGGGTGCGCGGTCCTCCGCGTCGCCGAGCAGGGAATCGGCCAGGGCGAGCTGAGCCAGCGCGGCCTCTGAGTCGTCGGCATCGGAGAGCGCGTCCGCGTGGTCCGTGGCTGCACGGGCACGCTGGAGGAGCTCCCAGGCAAGCGGATTCTCCGCGCCCGCGCTCCGCTGGATGACCTCCAGCTCGTCACCAAGCAGCCCGCGCAGAAACTCGGCAACTTCCTGCGCCAGGTCGTCCTGCAACTGGAACAGTTCCGTGCGGGGACGCTGGACGAGCGTGCGCCCGAACTGCTTACCGGTATTCCCATTGAGGAAAGCGACGTTGACCCGGATCTGGTCCTCCGAAAGGGCCACCGTGCCGTCGACGATGGTACCCACCTGGAGCGCGCGCCCGATGCTGTCCGCAGGGAGAACCTCGCCACGGTACGGCGCCACACCGTTGCGCGACACGACGTGCAGAACTTCGATCTGGCTCAGTTCGTCGATCAGCGTCTCGGTTAGTCCGGCGGCGAGAAAGGGAACTTCCTCATCGGTGCTTCGCGGCTGGAAATACATGACGGCGATCCGGCGCGGGTCCTCCGTCTCGGCGAGGCCTTCCAGGGCCGAGGCGCGGAGCCGCTTCGCCACCGAGGCAGGATCGGTGGGTTCGTAGGTCTGCACGACGCGGGCGCCCGTGCCGAGTGCGAGGACGCCGACGATCGCCAGCAGCCACACCTCGCGGGCTACCACCTTCTGATCGCCCTTCGAGCCGTGGTACCACGAGATGATCATCGCGGCCGGAATGCCCGCGATAAACGCGACGAGAGCCAGCCGGTACCAGAGATTCCCGAGGACTTCGCGGTCGACCAGCTGATCGACCACCTGCATCGCGCCCCAGGCGGCGGCGGTGTACACGGCCACGTACTGGGCGAATCGACGTTCCCTGATCTTGCCGAGGATGCTCACGAATTCGCTGTTTGTCCTCTGAGGAGATTGATTCGCGCCCACAGGGGCCACCACGCGAGAACTTGGCTGGCGGGCGCGGGCACGGCAAGGAAAACGGCGGGCGGCAGCGGACGGCCTGAACGTCTCCGGTGAAACACCGTGTCGCATCTCTCAGGGCGCGCGCGGCAGTTCGTTCGACGGTCATTTTGCCGACCGCCGCCGGGCCGACGAGGATATCGGCATGTGTCCGCGGCGACGGAGGGGGCGATTGCCTTCCATCCACGAATACCGCCGCCGCGCCGCCCGACCATTGACGAAATCGGGTCCGCCCCCCATCTTAGCCGGCAATTGGAGCGCGCGCCTTCCCGAAGAGACGTCACGCTGGGTATACGTCGGTCCCCCGCCGACACGTTTCTGGAAGGCTTCATGCGTAGACTTCTAAGCGCCACTTTCGTGTCCCTCGTACTGATCCTGCCGGCTGCCTGCGCAGACGACGCACCCACGGGGCCCACCGATCCGCTGTTCGGAAAGCGCCCCCCGGCGCCGACGCAGTGCCTGACCGCCGCGCAGCTGGCGCTCTCCAGCGAAATCCGATCGGAGATCGAGGCTCTGTTCGACGACAAGACGGAGAAGACCGCCATCGGGAAAATCAACAACATCGAGCGCAAGCTGTGTGAACTTCACTACGCGGATGCGCTCAACATGGCGTTCGACTTCCTGGTGTTCACCGACAGCAAGATCCCCGGCAACTTCATCGGTGACGCAAATTTGGCCGCGGGCGATCTGACCAGCGACGTGTTCGCCCTTGCTGGGGACCCGAACGCGACCGATGGCCCGTTCGTGATCCCGCCGGGCGCCTTCGAGCCGACGGGCGGCATCGTGACGTTCAATCCGGCGGACGCAAGCCCGGAGAATCCGATCGTGGCGCGGACGGAGAACGGGGAAGCCGCGATCGTGGTCGACAATCCGAACGCATTCCCGCCCGGAACCGGATCGGTTACGGTCGTGCTGGCCCGTGCGCCCGGCGACGTGGTGGTCCAGCCCGGCGCCTACATTCCTGGCTTCCAGGCCTACGAAGAAGGCTACGAGATCATCTCGAGCGCCCAGCCGAGCGCGACCGGCGGAGGCGTGATCGTGGCACTGTGCGTGGTCGAGCCCGCGCCGGCCGAAGTCGTGATCGGACACCTGCACGAGACGGATGTCACCCTCCTCGTTCCGACGGACCCGGACCCCGAGGCTCGAGGCTACATCGACTGCTCGGGCGCGGAAGCGACCACGCGCGGGGAACCCGTGATCACCTGGAACACCGAAAAACCGTGGCTGCAGTTCGCCCGGCGCCTGCTGCGACCGGTCGGTCAGCTGCTTGCACCGTCGCCGCTGGAAGCGACGACGCGGGTGGCCATGGTGGAAGCCGGCCGCGGACTGGGCGGCCGCACGACGTCACTCAGCTCGAACGCACCCGTAGACCCGACCATCGAGGTCAATGAGAGCGTTCAGCTGACGGTGGGCACTGCGGCGTCGTGGAGCAGCGCCGACCCCAGCGTGGCGACCGTGGATGGTACAGGGCTCGTGACCGGATTCGGAGCGGGAACGGCTTCGATCACGGCCGACTTCGGACTGGAAGAGTCCCTGTCGATCCTCATCACGGTCAGGCCCTTGACGTGCGAGCTGGAGGGGTCGATCACCTCGTTGAACAGCGACACCGCGGCTGACATGGAGTTCACGAACAATACCGGGGAGACGATCTCCGTCTACTGGCTCGACTACCTGGGCGAGCGCGTGCTGTATACGGCCCTCGCAGACGGCGGCTCGTACGTCCAGCCGACGTACCTCACCCATCCGTGGCTGCTGATAGGGGACAGCGGGACCTGCTACGGAATGTTCGTTCCGGAAGGGGAGTTCACCTCCGTCGCCGTCCCGTTGGTGACTGAGGTCCCGGTGCTCTGACCGAGACGCGGGGCGGCTCGTGCGAGTCGCCCCGCCCGCGGTCGACGTCCTCAGAGTCCAACCCACTCGAGCGTGGCGTGCGTCATCGTGCGATGGGTCTCCCGAAACTCATGACGCTCGCGGTGGGCCGCGTGGTGCACCCCGGCGCGCGGACTCCGTGTCCGCGGCGACCGCGGGACGCCGGCAGATCTCGGCCATGGTTGACACACCTCCTCCCTGAAAACAAAGTAACGGGATGCGCATTCAAACAGCCGTCCTCGTTCTGCTCGCCTTCCCGCTGGCCGCGTCGGCCCAGACCCGACCCGACGTCACCGCGGAAGACTACGCCCGCGCCGAGCAGTATCTCGGCACGAACACGCGACCGCTGGTCAGCGGGGTTCCGGAAGGACCGAGCTGGCTGGGCGACGGCCGCGCCTGGTACCGGGTCTCGACGGCCGGCGACCCGGAATACGTCCTGGTCGACCCGAAGAGCAAGACGCGCCAGCCGGCCTTCGACCACGCGCGACTGGCAACGGCCATCCGTACGGCGGCGGGCGGGAGCGCTGTCGGCGAGCGCTTTCAGTTTCGGCCGACGGGCCTGTCGGAGGACGCGAGCGAAGTGACGGTCGCGGTGCAGGGCGGGGAAGACGATGGGCACGGCACCTGGACGTGCAAGGTCGATGGCTATTCCTGTGTTCCGGCAGGGGCCGGAAATGACGGGGCCGCCGGAGCCACGCCTGCCCGCCGGGATCCGCCCCCCAACTCGGTCGTCTCTCCCGGCGGCTCGACGGCCGTGTTCATTCGGGACTACAACCTGTGGGCGATGGATCTCGCCTCGGGTGAGGATACGCAGCTCACGACCGACGGGATCGAAGACTTCGGCTACGGTACGAACAACGCCGGCTGGGTGCGGCGCGATTCGCCGGTCGTCACCTGGTCGCCCGACTCGAAGAAGATCGCGACGTTCCAGCACGACGGGCGCGGCGTCAGCAAGATGTACCTGGTGAAGACGAAGGTGGGCGAGCCGGAGCTCGACGAATGGCGCTACCCGCTTCCCGGCGACAGCGTGATCTTCCGAGTTCAGCGCGTCGTCATCGACGTGAAGGGATCCGGCGCGCCGCGCGTGGTGCGACTCCAGATGCCGCCCGACGCGCACCGCTCGACCGTGTCGGATCACATCGCCTGCGGCAACGACGTGTGCGACCTCGAGTGGTATCCGGACGGCTCGGCGATCGCGTTCATCTCGAGCTCGCGCGATCACAAGCACGCCTGGATGCGCGTGGCCGACGCCGCGACCGGCGTGGTGCGCACCCTGTTCGAAGAGACGTCCGAAACCCAGATCGGCGATGCGGGCGCGACGGAGAACTGGCGCGTGCTGCCCGAGTCCGACGAGCTGATCTGGTGGTCGGAGCGCGACAACTGGATCCATCTCTACCTGTACGACCTGAACTCTGGCCGGCTCAAGAACCGGATCACGACAGGCGACGGGAACGTCGACGAGATTCTCCACGTCGATGAGGACGCGCGCGAGATCTACTTCACGGGCCAGGGCAGGGAAGCCGGCCGCGACCCGTACTTCCGCCACCTCTACCGGATCGAATTCAATGGGAAGAACCTGAAGCTCCTGACGCCCGAGGACGCCGACCACACGATCTCCATGGCGCCCGACGCGCATGCGTTCATCGACAGCTATTCGACGCCGGTCATCCCGCCGGTCACCGTGCTGCGCGACGGCGACGGGAAACTCCTGATGAAGCTCGAGGAAGCCGACATCACGCGCCTCGTCGCGACGGGCTGGCACCCGCCGACACAGATCAAGATGAAGGGCCGAGACGGCGAGACCGATATCTACGGCCTCATGTACACGCCGAGCGGGCTCGACTCGACCGCTTCGTACCCGATCATCGACTACATCTATCCCGGCCCGCAGAGCGGCAGCGTCGGCCCGCGCAGCTTCACGCCCGCGCGAAGCGACCACCAGGCGCTCGCCGAGCTCGGCTTCGTGGTCGTCGCGATCGACGGCATGGGGACTCCCGGCCGCTCGAAGGCATTCCACGACGCCTACTACGGCAAGATGGGCGACAATACGCTGCCCGATCAGGTCGCCGGCATCCGCCAGCTCGGCGAGCGCTACTCGTGGATCGACACCGAGAACGTTGGAATCTGGGGCCACTCCGGCGGCGGGTTCGCGGTCGCCGCGGCCCTGTTCACGCACCCGGATTTCTTCGACGTCGGGATCGCCGAGTCAGGCAACCACGACAACCGGAACTACGAAGACGACTGGGGCGAGCGCTACCAGGGCCTGCTCGTGCGCAAGGGCGAGGGCGACGACGCGACCGACAACTACGCGGCCGAAGCGAACCAGACCCATGTCGGCAACCTGAAGGGCAAGCTGCTGCTGGCCCACGGGGGGATGGACTCGAACGTGCCGCCGTCGAACACGTACCTGCTCGCCGAGAAGCTGATCGAGGCGAACAAGACCTTCGACCTGCTGATCTTCCCGAACGCAGGGCACGGTTTCGGGAGCGCGAGCAACTACATGATGCGCCGGCGCTGGGACTACTTCGTGGAGCATCTCCTCGGAGCGGAACCCCCGGAGAACTACGAGATCGGCAAGCAGAAGCCGGTTACGTAGGCGAAACGCGGTCGCTGCGTGGCTGCGGGGGTCACCCGGGGGTCCCCAGCCAACCACCGGCGAATCCCGCCCGGCGCAGCCCACGCATCACATGCGGGCATTCACGCATCAATCGCCAGATGAGCCCCGAACGGAAGTTTTCGATCATCAGCACGATTGGGCCCTGATCGATCCCATAGTAGCCGCTTGAGATCCAGCCGCGCGTATCGCGTTTCCGGTCCTGGAACGTGGAGTTGAAACTGCACTTGAATCCGTAGGTGCTGATCATCTCGGGGTACGTGTCATTGAAATGACGGAGTGCGGGGAGGACGATCTCCGGCGCGAAGGGCAGTGAGGCGATGGCGGCCCAGGGCGCGATCGTTCCGTCGTCGGGGCCGAAGGGGATGCCGCGCGCCCGGTAGTCGAAGAAACGCCGTTCGACCCCGTTTATGATTCGGTTGGCCGGGCCCGGACCGTCGCTTGCCGTGATGCCCCAGCAGT
>JBPCJZ010000040.1:0-14256 GCA_051004775.1 Gemmatimonadota bacterium | reverse complement strand
GCGCCAGGATCATGAATTCCTCCGCGGAGAGTTTGGATTCAGGCTGGAGAATCGGAGCCGACCGGGCAAAAAGCAAAGCGAGGCGCCGCGGAGCGCCTGCGATTCCGCAATTCTTGCCGTTATCCGCGGAAATCGAGTGTGGCGACGAGTCCACAGCGCCGCGGGCGTCCACACCGATAAATAGTGCTATCGCTTGCTCTTGCGCGGCCGTGAGCCGCCCGGCGCGCGGTGGTATCCCGGTTGCAGACAGGAATGGCAGGCATGTCCGCGCCCGGGCGCACCGGTCAACGGACTTCCGACGTACGTAATCACTGGAGACGACTGATGGACGGTTTCGACACGAAGCTCGGAGCTCCGGCCCGCAACGAACGCGGCCAGGCGCTGATGATCGTGCTCATCCTGTTGGTGGGCCTCACCGTGCTCGGCGCGGCGGGCCTCACGATGACGGGCAACGATATCAGGCACAGCGAGAACGTGGAGGCGAGCACCGAAGCCTTCTACGCGGCGGATGCGGGGCTCGAACGCTATCTCGGAGAATCAAACAATGGCTCGTCTCCGGTGGGCTACACAATTGCTGGGGCCGCCGTCACCGTAACGCCCACTCCGATGGCCTCCCTCGCTGGAGGGCAGGACATGTTCCGCGTCCGCTCGGTCGCGACTCGCACGGACACGCGCGGCGTCACGACAAGCCGCGCCGTAAGCTCACTGGCGATATACAAGTCGGGATCAGGACTGGCTGCTCCCGCCGCCATCGCCTCTGGAAGCGGCCTCCACAAGAACGGGGGCAGCGGGAAGATCTCGGGTAAGGATCAGGCCTCGCTTGGTGATCCAAAATGTTCCGGGATGCCAGGGGCCGACATCGCCGGGGTGACGGTTCCTCCCGGGGGCTACACACAGAGCGGCGGGGGGAAAAAGGGATCGGTTCCCGAAGGCGACCCCGACATCGACGACAGTCAGTCGGGTGGGGATCTTCTGGCGGGCACGGGTCTCGATTGGGAGGATCTGCACGACAACGGCGGCGACATCGCTGACTACCGGGTCCCGCCCGATGCGTGGCCAGACTTCGGATCGCTTCCCGCCGACGCCTGGCCGGTGATCTATCTCACCGGGGACGCGAGCCTCACGCCCTCCCAGAGCGGACGTGGCAGCCTGATCATCACCGGAGATCTGACGATGGGCGGCAGCTTCCAGTGGGACGGTATCCTTCTGGTTGGCGGCAATCTGACCAGTAACGGCAACAATACCGTCAGCGGCTCGACGATCACCGGGCTGAACATTCTGCTCGGCGAATCGGTGGACGAATCCGACCTCGGGAATGGCACGAAGACCTTCCAGTATAATTCCTGCTATGTGAAGGCTGCCCAGGAAGGACTCAGCGGTGGTGGGATGGCCCTCGTTCCCGGGAGCTGGGCCGAGGAGATCTGACCCGACGTCAGTTTCGGAAGGGGATGTCGAAATCCACGATGCGCCTCACGGCGTAGGGATTCGACCCCTCGCCGACCGCGGTCGCTGTCAATTGGATGGCGACGACACGGCCGAAGTCGCCGATCGCCACGCTGGACTGTGACGATCCGTCGTCCATCAGGTATCCGAAGGCGGCGCCCGGCTCGAAAGGCCCGACGAGTTCCTGGGTCCCGCGCCACAGCGACCAGCTCGGGGCGAAGAACGGCGAGGGGGCAAACCGGTAGATCACGCTCCGGTAGCTGCGCAGGAAGGCGCCGCGTTCGGGGACGCCCCCCGCCATGTTTCCTGACCAGCCGTCGAGCTCCAGGTAGTCAGACGCGCTGGCGGTGGCGGGGGCGCCCGCCGCGACGCAGATGCCTTTGGGTCCGGATCCCGACGCAATCGGAGTGGGATCCCAACCGTCCGCATACACAAACGCCTCCTCGTAAGGGCCGGACACCGCAACGCCGACGAACGAACCCGTGAGGCCGGCATTGGTCGTTCGATCAAATACGAAGAGCGCCGCCGCGTCGCCGCCGGTGGAATCGCAGACGACCGCCTGCAGGAGGTCGAATCGAAACTCGAGCGTATCGGGTCCGGCCGTGAGTAGATCGGCGGGTCCCGCCATTCGGACTTCGGCGGAAAGAAGGTCGAAGGTCGCCTGTGCGATCTGCTCCGCGTTGATCTGGTCGTCCGTACGATCGTAGAACCGACTCTGGCCCGTCAGGAGCGCCACGAGGGCGGCGACGATCAGGCCGGAAACCGCGAGGGCGATGAGCGCCTCGACGAGCGTGAAGCCCCGGGCCTCGCTCCCGGCCCCGCGAAGCAGGCCGCGCGACAGGTCCCGGTCGTCCATCGCTCTCAGTTGCGGAAGGGTACGTCGAAGTTCACGGCCCGGGAGACGTTGTAGCGATTAGACGCCTCGCCCACGCTCGTGGCGGTGACGCGTATGGCCGCGACATCGTCGAAATCTGCCAAAGCGACGCTCGAACGGACGGTTCCGTCGTCCATCACGTAGGACAGAATGGCGCCGTTCTCGAACGGCCCGATTAGCTCCTGGGTACCTCTCCACAGCGCCGAGCGCGTGCCGAAGAAGCTGGAGGGTGCGATCTTGTAGGTCAGTTTCCCGTAGACGCGCACGAGAGTTCCCTCCTGCCGCTGCGGCGCCGAGAATTTCGCGTCCCATCCCGCGATCTCCAGATAATCGGACAGCGCACCCGTGGAGGGTGTGCCCGTCGCGACGCACTGCGCCTTGGGCACCGCCCCCGTCGCGGTCGGGGTCGGGTTCCACGAGTCGGCGTACTCGAAGTCTTCGGCATACGGGCTCGAGGCGGCCACGCCCACGAAGGAACTCGTCAGGTTCGCGGTCGTCTTCCGGTCGTAGACGAAGAGGCTCGCGTCGCCGGCTACCGATACGTCGCACAGAATGCCGCGCAGCAGGTCATATCTCACTGTCACGGAATCGGCTTCAGCCGCGAGCAGGCTGCTCGCGCCGGTACCGCGCACTTCGGCCGAGAACAGTTCGAAGGTCGCACCGGCGGTCAGCTCCGCGACGCGTTGATCGTCCTGGCGACTGTAGAAGCGCGTCTGCGCCGTCAGCAGCGAGATCAGCGCCGATGCGATGATGCCGCTGATCGTCAGTGCGACCAGCGCCTCGACGAGTGTGAAGCCCCTCTGGTCCGTCACATGGACGCGCACCGTCAGGGCGCCGCCGGAAGGGATCGCGGCTTGTGCAACACCGCGTCGAAGCTACGCGCAGTCAGGCCAGGATTGGCCGGCGCGATGCTGACAGTAACCTGCTTCGCGCGGGCACTGAGATCGACGACCGTGCTCGTCACGTAGAAGATCCGATAATCCGACGAGACCGTGTCCACCCGCGATGCCAGGCCGTCGAAGTCCTCCGTGCGCATCTGTTCGATCATCGATTGACCCGCGATCATCTGGTCGTTCCTCAAGTCCGCGATCCGGGCCTGCGCCGCCGTCGCGAGAGTCAGTCCGCTCACGGCGAGCAGTCCGATCACCAGGATCGTGATGGCTATCATCGCTTCGACAAGACCGAATCCGCTCTCGTCATCAAGCGCCGTGAAGATTGTGTTCCGCATCATGCTCTCGTCCTTCATCAGTAGGTCGTGATCTGCGAGCGGCCGATCGCGTTCAAGTTCACCCTGCGGCCGGCTCCATTGCGTTCGACGTCTATGTTCGCCGTGCCGAAACTCGACATGAGCCCCCGGCTGTTGAAGACGATCGAATCGTCCGCTATCTGCACATTCAGGATGTCGAGCGGCATCTCGGAAGTGGCGTCGAAGACGCGGGTCAGGTAGACCGTGCCCGCCGCGTCCCGGATGACGTAGGAGCGGGTGGCCTCGGTCGCGACGAGCGCCACCGAGGTCCGATTTCGGATGGCGTGACTGCGGGCCAGCCCCACGTCCGCCGCGACCACTCGCGCCGCACGATTGAGGGTCGAGCTCTCGCGGAACGTCATGTAGGAATTGTTGGCGACGAGGAGCGAGAGGCTGACGATCGACAGGACGATCAGCAGTTCGACCAGGGTGAATCCGCGTTCGTTGTGCATCCGTTGGTACATCGTCCGTCCGCCGTTGCCGTGAAGCCGATCTTCCGTCGCTCCGGGATATCCGGCCTCAGTTCGACTGCCTTTGCGCACCGGAGTGTCGAGCAAGTCGCGGACCAGCCGCCGCGGGGACGACCGCGCTCATCGAACCCGGCCAGAGGCGAGCCGGAACAGTGCCAGCGAGCGGTCGACATCGTCGTAACATGCTGATGCATATAGGATTGAATATCTGAAGAGGAAGCGGACGGGGTCAGGGCGCAGGGACCGCTGCGGGCGCGCATCGCCAGCCTGTGGCCGCTGCACCCCGGTAATACGGGTGATTCTTGCGCACCCTGCAAGAACTTTCTTCGAGACGCGGCCGTGTTATCATTGGACTCCGCGCGCCGTCTCTCCACGCGAATGGACCCGGACTCCATGACCACCGCTCCCGACTTTTCCGCCCTGGCGCCACCAGAACGCCTGCTTCTCGGCCCCGGGCCGAGCCCCGTCCACCCGCGGGTCCTCCAGGCGATGAGCACCCCGCTGATCGGGCATCTCGATCCGGCGTTTCTGCGCATCATGAACGAAGTGCAGGAGCTTCTCCGCTATGCGTTCCGGACTTCGAATCGGTGGACCATCCCCGTGAGTGGGACGGGGTCCGCGGCGATGGAAGCCGCGTTCGCAAACCTCGTACGACCTGGCGACACCGTGCTCGTCCCCGGCAACGGGTACTTCGGCGGCCGGATGGCGAGCATGGCGCGGCGCGCCGGGGGCGAGCCTGTCGTCGTGGAGGCGCCGTGGGGCCGGCCGCTCGACCCCGACGACGTCCGCGCGGCGCTCGAGAAGCACCGGCCGGCGGTCTTCGGTTTCGTGCACGCTGAAACGAGCACCGGCGCGCTCCAGCCCGACGTGCCGGTCCTGACGGCAATGGCCCACGAAGTGGGGGCCGTGGTCATAGCCGACACCGTGACTTCGCTGGGCGGGGTCGAGTTGCGGGTGGATGAATGGCAGATCGACGTCGCGTATTCCGGCGCGCAAAAATGCCTCTCCTGCCCGCCCGGGGCCAGCCCGCTGACGCTGAGCGACGCGGCCTTCGAACGGATTCGGACGCGACCCGAACCCGCGCGGAGCTGGTACCTCGACGTCGGCCTGCTCGAGAGCTATTGGGGGGAAGAGAGGTCATACCACCACACCGCACCGATCTCGAACATCTACGGGCTGCGCGAGGCGCTGCGGATCGTCGCGGAGGAAGGAATCGAGGCGCGCTGGCAACGACACCTGCGCATCGCCGGTGCGCTGAAGGCCGGCGTGCGGGCGATGGGCCTCGGCATGGTCCCGGAGGACGGGTGGTGGCTACCCAGCCTCAACGCCGTTCGCGTCCCGGAGCCCGTCGACGCAAAGCGAGTCACGATGCGGCTCCTCGCGGAGCACGGCATCGAGATCGCGGGCGGACTGGGCGACCTCGCGGGACGCATCTTCCGCATCGGCTGCATGGGGTACGGCTGTCGAGCCGGCAACGTACTCGAGCTGCTCTCGGCGCTAGGCGAATCGCTGCGCCACGAGGGCGCCGACATCGACGCGGGCGCCGGACTCGCGGCGGCGCACGATGCGTTCAGTTCGTAGTATTTCGGATGAACACGTGGGTCCAATGATCGGCAACCAGGCCGACGCCGTGCTGCGTGAACGAGCATTGTTCGATGTTCGCGCGATGGCCGGGGCTGTTGAGCCAGAGGTCGAGAACGGTGCCCGCGTCCGTGGTTCCGCGGG
Source organism: Gemmatimonadota bacterium (assembly GCA_051004775.1). Lineage (GTDB taxonomy): Bacteria > Gemmatimonadota > Gemmatimonadetes > Palauibacterales > Palauibacteraceae > JARFPW01. The sequence goes on along the minus strand of JBPCJZ010000040.1, from coordinate 8,498 downwards.
CGAGATTTTCGCCCCACGCGGTGTTGGCGATTCTCGCCGCGGACAGTCGGGCGCCGGGTCCCTTGCCATCGGGGTTGGTGTGGGCAAAATAGCCGCGCGCGATCATGTCTTCGCTGTGCGCTGCGGCGACGTCCGCGACGTCCTGGCGCCACACGAGCTTCTCACATCCCTGCATCGCCCTATGCTGGTTCATGAGCTGTACGAACTGCTGCACGTTGGTGTCGTCGCCGGGGCCGGTCGGGTCGTCTCCGCCGCAGCCGGAGAGCCCAAAGAAGAGGACGACCAGCGCCACGCGGCGGCACAGGTCGGATCGTGCATGGATGACCATTCGTCTCTCTCGGAGTAGGTTTCTTCGTCCAGTACGCGCACGGCTGGTGAACGGATCGAAAGGGAAGATATGCGTAGCCTGCCCGTACTGTGTCTCTTCGCCGCGTTCGCGGAGTTCCTCCCGTGAACCTGGCGCGCCGCATTCTCCTGCGCGGCTCGACCAGCCCGTGGCTCGCGCGTCAGATGTCCGAGCGCCGGGCCGTGCGCCGGGCCGTCCGGCGGTTCCTGCCGGGCGAGGAGCTCGAAGATGCCGTCGAAGCCGCCGGCGAGCTCCGCGATGCCGGGATGAGCAGTATTCTGACCCTGCTCGGCGAGAACGTCGAGGACGAGTCGGCGGCGGCCGACGTGGCCGACGCATTCGGCAGCGCGGTGGAGGCCATCGCCGCCGCCGGCCTCCCCGCCGACATCTCGGTCAAACCCACGCACCTGGGCCTCGACCTCGGCTTCGACGTAGCCGAGCGCGGCCTGCGAGAAGTGGTCAGCCGGGCCGGCGCGGCCGGTCGACTGGTCGCGGTCGATATGGAGTCTTCGGCTTACGTCGACGACACGCTCGAGCTGTACCGGCGTATCCGGCCCGAGCACGAAAACGTCGGCGTCTGTCTGCAGGCCTACCTCTTTCGTACGGAAGCGGATGTCGAATGGCTGCTCCCGATGCGGCCGATGATCCGGCTGGTCAAGGGCGCGTATCGGGAGGGCGCCGACATCGCTTGGCCCCGCAAGTCGGACGTCGACGCCGCCTACCTGGCGCGTTCGCGACAGCTTCTCGAAGCCCTGCGGGCCGACTCCGGGGTGCGCGTGGCCTTCGGGACCCACGATCGCGCGATGATCGACGGGATCCGCGTTCTTGCCGCTGATCGGGGCATCGATCGCGACGCGTTCGAGATCCAGATGCTTTACGGCATCGGACGTGATCTGCAGCGCGAACTCACGGCAGATGGATACGCCGTGCGGATCCTGATCAGCTACGGCAAGCACTGGTTTCCGTGGTACATGCGCCGGCTGGCCGAGCGACCGGCCAACGTCTGGTTCATGGCCCGGAGCATGGCCGGACGCTAGGCGGCGGAGCGCACCAGTCAATCGGCTGCTAGAAGAAAGAGGGAGGCTCCTCAAACGCCTCCGGTTCCAGCTGGATCGTCACGTGCCCGATCCCGAAGCGATCGTGCGCCAGGTCGCGCACCCGCTGCAGCATGTCGGGCCCTCCGCTGCCATCCTGCACGACGACGTGCGCCGACATCGACTCCATGCCGCTCGTGACGGTCCACACATGCAGGTCGCAGATGCCGGTGACGCCCTCCATCCCGAGGATGGCCGAGCGCAGCTCATCCACGTCGAGATGGCCGGGCGCTCGCTGCATGAGCACGCTCACGGATTCCTTCAACAGTCCCCACGCAGAGAAGATCACGAGTAGCGCGATCGCGACCGAAGCCGCGGGATCGGCCCAGGTCCATCCGAGCCACAGGATCAGGCCGCCCGCCACGATCGCCTGCAGGCTGCCGAGCATGTCCGTCACCAGGTGGAGCCAGGCTCCCCGCACGTTGAGGCTGCCCTCCCGGCCGGAGCGGAGGATCCACATCCCAACCAGGTTCACCACGAGCCCTCCCGCGGCGACCGCCATCATGAGACCGCCTTCCACCTGCGGCGGTTCGCGGAATCGCTGCAGGGCTTCGACGAAAATGAACAGGGCGATCGCGATCAGCGTCGCCCCGTTGGCGAGCGCCGCCAGGATCTCGGTCCGGTAGTAGCCGAAGGTGTGCTGCGAAGGCGCCGGCCGCCGCGCAAACCAGACCGCGAACAGCGCGAGGCCCAGCGCCGCCGCGTCACTGAGCATGTGGCCGGCGTCGGCGAGCAGCGCCAGCGAGTTGGTCAGCAGCCCGCCGATCACCTCGGCTACCATGTAGAAGAGGACGAGCACGAGTACTACCGCCAGCCGCTTCTCGTTGCCGGGTCCGCGGGGAACGTGGTCGTGCCCGTGCCCGTGGCCTTGCTCGGGCCCGCGAGCGTGAGCAGGCCCGTCGCCGCGCGCATGATCGTGGCCGGTCGTCCGTTCTCCTGTGATCTCGTGCTGGATCGCCATACCCTTCAAGGTAATGCCCGGGCATGAGCCAGCGCCCGCATGGAGGCTATGCCCCCGGCCGGCCCGAGCGCGAGCACGGGGAACGCCCACCGCCAGCCGAATGTGGCAGCGAGCAGCGGCACGAGCTGGATCGTCGCCATCGTCAGCAGAAAGCCGAGGGCCACCTGCAGGGTCAGGGCCGTACCGACGACGTCGGGGGGCACGACCTCCGTCACCGCGGCGCTGAACTGCGCCGAGTCGGCGATGACGAAGAAGCCCCAGACGAGGACCACCAGGAAAACGGGCAGGAAGGGGCCGCCGAACAGGGCGCCGACGAGGACGGCGCAGGTCCCGCTGACGGCCAGGCAGCGGATAGTCAGGGCCTCGTACCCGATCCGATCGGCCACCCTGCCGCCCCAGACACAGCCCACGGCGCCGATGGCTATGGCCAGAAACGGGGCGGCGCGAACCAGGCCTGCCGGAAATCCGTCGGTGGCGCCGGGTTCCGCCGCGGCGGCCGCGAGAAAGGCCGCGATCCACGTCCAGTAGGCGTACAGTTCCCACATGTGGCCCAGGTAGCCGCCCGTCGCGAGGCGCCAGCGCCGGGTGCCGATCACCTCGGCGGCCTGCCGAAACGAGAACGGGCGAGCCGGGAAGGCGTGCGGCCCGTCGCGGTATCCGCTCACCACGAGCAAGGCGGCCAGTCCAGCCGCCGCAGACGTCGCGACGATCACCACCCGGATGCCCATTGTCTCGAGGCCTCCCACGAGGTAGGGCATGGCCTTGCCGGCCGTCAGCGCCCCGATGACGACGCCGATCGCGAGCCCACGATTCGTTCGAAACCAGGTGGCGGTCATCTTCATGGCGGGCGGGTATACGCCGGCCAGGAACACGCCGGTCAGGAACCGCGTCGCGAGCGCCGACTCATATCCGGGCGCCACGAGCAGGGCCGCGTTCGCCGAGGCCGCCAGTGCCGCCGAACAGCCGAAGTAAAAGCGCGCGGGGATCGAATCGGCGAGGCCCAGCAGCGCGGCCGTGAGCGTTCCGGCGACGAACCCGAGCTGCACGAGCGTGGTAAGGCCGCCTACCTGTGACGAGCTGAGATCCCAACGATCGGCGAGTGCCGGAGAGACGGCGCTCGCCGCGAACCAGACGGACATCCCGAGCAGGACCGCCGAAGCGATGACCGAGAGCCGGATCCAGGCATCGCGGTCCCCGGGATTGTCCATCACGAACCTCAGGTGCGAAAGATCAAGTCGTCCCAGAGGGGTGCGGAGAGCAGGATCGCGGAAGCGACGGCAAAGCCCAGGACCACGACCCGCGTGCGGCGGCGGGCTCGTACGTCGCAGCGATCGACGTCCGGCGCCGCCCTCGCTTCTCCGCCCCTATCGATTTCGCGGAGAGCGTACCACAGAAGGCCGACGGAGGCGAGGACGAACACCGGACGATACGGGAGGAACGCGGCCAGTCCGGCGCCCGACAGTCCGGCGGCAGCCGCGACGAGGGGCCCCGTGCAGCAGAGCATCGAGCCCGCGGCCGCGACCACGGCTCCCACGCCCGAGAGTATTGGTTTGTCCATGACCAGATGAACGGCGTCGCACCGGCCGCCAGTTCCCCGTTCCGGCGTCGGACCCGCCGGGCCATGCGCCGGCCGGCGCAATCGGAGGAGATCGCTCCCGCTTTGGTATTCCTCGCCGCGCCAGTGTGTGCGAGCTACATCTCCGGGGCGATCCTGCCCGTGATGGGCGGCCCAGTGATGGGAGGCCCGGTCGGGGGCGCCTGAACTCTACGAGCTTCGGGCACCCCGCTGTCGGGCGAACAGTTCGGACGTCAGGTCCGGTAGGTCAGGCGGCGCTCATGCGATGAACTGACCCGCGATCGCGTTGACCTGCTCCATGGTGAGAGGCTCGTCGAACGCCTCCGTGGCGCTGTCTGAACTCACGCCTGCGGTGGTCATTATGTTGATGCCGAGCTGCACCACCGTGTCTTCACCGGCGTACACGGGCGCTACCGCATCGGCCGCGCCCGGCTGGGCCCCGGGAATCCACCCCTGCAGCCCGTTCAGACGCCGCACCCGCGCCGCATGGCGTCCCTCGACCGAGTGAATCGTCAGCGCCGCCGACAGGAACATGTCGTTGTCGATGAGCGCCGGGGCCTGGCCCTTGTACGCGCGCACGCCGGTATCTTCAAACGCCTGGGCGAGCAGGCGGAACGTCGGGTAGTCGTTGAACGGGTCGAAGCTGCCGCCCGCGGTGAAATCGAACGTCGGCTTCGCGGTTGCCTGGGCCCCGAGCGTGGTCTCCAGGAAATCGACGTGCACCTGCTCGTGCATCTGGATCGTCTGGAAGATCGAACGATCCGTCATCGGAATCAGCGGGTCCGCCGCGAGTCCCGCGATGTAGAAGTCATTCTCGAGATACTCGAGCGTGAGCGCGAAGTTGAGAACGTCGATCACGTTCTGGGGAATCTCCTGCGCGAACGCTCTGCGCGCGGTCGCCGCGAGCGCGAGAGGCACGGAAAGCATGGCCAGTCGAGCCGCGAAGCGGCCCGACTCGTCGTCGGACGGACGCGCTTCCTCCGTGAGATCGCGAGTCAGTTCGGGATCCAGCGTTTCGATCAGCGTCTTATCCGTACGGTTCGTCTTGTCAGTCATCGTCGTGGAATTCATCAGGTCGCTCCTCACGCGTTCTGCAGGGTGATTTCATTGTCGATGAAGGCATCCGCCGCGACCGCTACATCGGTCGGGCTCATTCCCTCGTCGAAGGCTTCGGGTGCAAAGTTCAATCCCAGCAGCGTACGGATGACGGAAGCGTGACGAGCCTCCACGGAAACGATCTTGCCGGCTACGGTGAGTAATGCCGGATCCGACAGGAAAGCGGCGGCGCCGTTGTATGCCGCTACACCAAGGTCCTCGAAGGTCCGTGCCGTCTGCAGAACACTCATCCGGTCCGTGAACGTGACCGTGCTGAAGTTCGGCGTGAGTGCCGGTATCGCGTCGCTCCCAAGGGCAGCGCGGAAGAATTCGCGGTGGGCCACTTCATGATCCCGCAGGTCGTTCAGCACGGCCTGCTCGTCAGCGGTGGCGCCGCCATAGAAACTTGCCGTCACTTGCTCGTAGAACGCGGCTTCGAGCTGCTCGAGTGCATAGGCGAAGTTGAGGACTCCGGTGTCTGTGCCCAGGTCGATCGTCACGGCCTCGGGACCGGGGTTCGGATTCGGATTCGGGTTGGGGTTGGGGTTGGGGTTCATCGGATTGTCGTCGTCACCGCAGGCGGCGAACACGGCCGGCATGAATGCGATCGAGCCGCCCAATCCGAGCAGTTGGACGAATCTCCTGCGGGTTGACGGGCTGGCGAGGGCTGAAGGAGACTCGATGATGAGCGTCTCTGCGGCTACCGGATTCGTGTCTCCCGGCTTGGCTTGCGGGAACGCTTCCGTTCGGTGTTGGTTTGACATTTCGCGACTCCAGATACGAAAGGGCTACGATTTTATGCGCTGTCGTGGGGGATGCGCATCGACCGCGACACAGGCGATTCAAACCGTCGCTGCGTAGCGGCCGAGTACGGTTACCAGGATAGGAAGAAGCAACAACGCGGCCATCCCGGCGCGTCTGGACCGGAGAGAAGAAATGTCGAAGGGAGGCGCAGGTTCCTGCGGGCAAGGGGGCTGGGGGAGAGCGGACACGTAACGAGTTCTCGCACAACTCCGTGTGTCAAACGAGTTGACGTTGAACGACTTCGGCTTCAGTCGCCGAGGCTGATCCCCAGGTCGCGCACGGTTCGGACGGTATCGGAATCCACGGGCACCTTCTTCATCCGTTGCGTGACCAGGCGCAGCGGCACATACCGGACGTCCGGCGGGTCGAGGGCGACCATGCACCCGAAGGAGCCCTCGCGGACGGCGCGAACCGCGGCGGCTCCAAAGCGGAGCGACAGGATCCGGTCCCTCGTCGTCGGCCCTCCCCCGCGGAGCAGGTGGCCGAGGACGACGCAGCGCGTTTCCTTGCCCGTCTGCTCCGCGAGCTGTTCCGCGAGCCGATGACCGATGCCGCCGAGGCGCACCGCCTGTCCGATCTCCGTCCCGACCACCGAGCGTTCCTCTCCGCGGGCGTGCGCGCCCTCGGCGGCGACGACGATCGAGAAGTGACGCCCCGCCTCCTCGCGGCTGCGGACTTTGCGGACGACGCTGGCGAGATCGTATGGAATCTCGGGAATGAGGATGGCGTCGGCCGATCCCGCGAGACCCGCGTGCAGCGCGATCCACCCCGCGTAGCGGCCCATCACTTCCACCACCATCAGGCGGTCGTGGCTCTCGGCGGTGGTGTGAAGCCGGTCGATGCATTCCGTCGCGAAGGCGACGGCGCTATCGAAGCCGAAGGTGACGGACGTCTCCTCGAGATCGTTGTCGATCGTCTTCGGCACCCCGACGACCTTCAGGCCCTTCTCCGACAGGCGGTTCGCGATCGCGAGCGAGCCGTCTCCGCCGATCGCGATCAGCGCATCGATTCCGCGCTGCGCAAACGCGGCGACGAGTTCGTCCGACCGATCTTCCACGGTCCACCCTCCGTCGGGCGCGCGCACCGGGTACGCGAGCGGATCTCCCCGGTTGGTCGTGCCGAGGATCGTGCCGCCGATGTGCGTGATCCCCCGGACCGAGGCACGATCGAGCGGCACGAGCCCCTCGTTTTCGTACCGGCCCGGGTCCAGAAGGCCGTTGTAGCCGTCGGCAATGCCGACGCACTCCCACCCTTCGCCGACGGCGGCGAGGACAGCGGCCCGGATGACCGCGTTGAGGCCGGGGGCGTCACCGCCTCCCGTGTTGATCGCGATTCGTCGAACTGTATCGTCATTCATCTTACGAATATACAGCGATTCGATAGAGTGCATCCAGCCCGCGGCACGATGCCTTGCCATTTGGGTAGAGGGACGAGGTTCGTTGTTTCCGCGGGACCGGGAAAGAGACCGTACTCGCCGGCAGCTCGGTGACGGGACGACGGAAGACCATCGCGAGCTGCAACCTGTGAACTGAACTCCGAGATTGCGGCGGCGGGGCTACTGCAGGAGCGGGTTGCAGAGGGGATCGAAGAATCGAAGGACACGGGCCTCGACGGCCGACGCAGTCTCCACCATGACCGCGTGTCCGCCCATGCGGGCGGCAGCCTTGAGTACCTTGCGGGTGTCGCCCTCGTCGTCCGTCCAGCCTTCCTTCACCTCGATCGTGCCGAGCACTTCCCACGGACACTGCGGGGTGCCGCCGGTGTCGCGCACGAACACGAGCACCTCGGCGTCTTCTTCGCGCTCGCGGACCTGGGCAGTCTCGACCGTCTGAACTTTCGGCCCGCAGCCACTCCCGACGACCACGAACAGCGCCAGCAGCAGGGTGGGCCGGACACCGGAACGCTTCATCTTTCTCATGTATTCACCTTAGTCGGCGCGGTCCCTGGTCGCCATCGCCTGAAGCCGGACGAGGCGGAGTGTCGCCGTCTGCCGGCTGCCGGCTTGACATATCAATACTTACTGATATGTTGGGCGCGTGAAGACTTTGGCGATGCCGACCCATCGGATGTTCCAGGCCCTCGGAGACGAGAAGCGCCTCGCGGTTCTCGACTGCCTGCTCGACGGGGAGCGGTGCGTATGCGAGTTGACGGAGGCGACCGGCCTCAAGCAGTCGCTGCTCTCGTTCCATCTCGGCGTTCTGCGCAACGCGGATCTCGTGAGCGACCGCCGCGTGGGCAAGTGGGGCTTCTACTCGATCAACGTGGAGAGCGTGGTCCTCCTGCAGAGCGTACTTGGCCGGCTGGGGCGGGCGGCGAACACCACCAGCCGCTGTTGCAACGACCCGGACTGCGAGTGCCGTACGGGATGAAGCGCATGCTGGGGGTGCGCCATTTTTCTCGCCCTAATACATCAATCATTCTTGATACGGAGGTACGATGCGTGACATGACGACGAGTTCCGACCGCCGGGCCGCGAGCGCCTGTGACTGCGATTGTGGCTGCGGCGACTGCGGCCCCGGCTGCGGTTGTCCCTGTTGCGGCGGGGGCCGCTGCGGCGGCTGACGCGGAACCCGAAAGGCGGCCGGGGGTTCATCGGATCAGGTGAACGTGGGCCGGGGCGAC
>JBPCJZ010000039.1:0-7377 GCA_051004775.1 Gemmatimonadota bacterium | reverse complement strand
TGGGCATCGCGATGGGCGGGGCCGGATCGCCCGCCACGATCGAGACGGCCGACATCGCGCTGATGGCCGATGATCTCAACATGCTTCCGTACGCCCGCCGCCTGTCGCGCCTGGCGCGGCGGATCGTTCGGATCAATATCGGGCTCGCCCTCGGCCTGAAGCTCCTGCTGGCAGTGGGAGCCGTGGCGGGCTACGTGAGCCTGCTCGTGGCGGTGCTGGTAGGCGATATGGGGGCGACGATCGCGGTGACCCTGAACGCGATGCGGCTCTCACGCGTCAGGCCGGAAGAGGAGCTGCAATCATGATCGAACGATCCGCACAGCGGGGATACCGTCGCCGGGTCGCATGGGTTCTCGGACTCGCGGCGGCTTGGCTCTTCTTGCCCTCGCGCTCCTGCTCGGAGTCGGTTCGATTGGTATGAAGGTTAGCGCTGTCCACCGGGCCAGCGGATCATCGGCATGTTCACGACGATCCCGGGTCGCTCCACCGCGAGTTCACCAGCATCGATCGCGGTCTTCACGTCATCCGCCGAGCGGAGGAGGCGGGCGGTACTCGGATCGGCCCAGGTTACCAGGTTCACCCGGCGGAGAGGGCGGTAGCAGGCCTCACCCGGCGGACAGTCGAACACGTCGGCCTGGTAGCCGAGCGGTCCCTGCGTGTCGGGCTGCAGTCCGTTCGTGAACACGTAAACGTCGGCCAGCAGCGCCCCGCCGGCCTGAGCCAACTCTGGCACATGTAGCACCGGCGATCCGCCCATCATGTCAGTCAGGGTCGTCGCGATCGTAGAGTCGGAGACCTCCGTGTGCAGGAAGAGGATCTCCTCACCCGCGGCGAAGCCCCGCACCGGCGGGACCTCCGGAGCGCCTTCTACGGCCATGTCCATCACCATCCCGCTCGCCGGTTCCGGCTCTGCTGTCTGCTCCGTTACTTCCGTCCGCGAATCACCGCTCGAGCAGGCGGCTGCCCCCAGGAGTGCGACCAGAAGTGATGACATCGGTGTCTTCTTCGCTTTTCTCATTTTCCGTCCGTTTCGTGAATGGTTGGATTCGCATTTTTGACCGGCCCGATCAGGCGCCCGGCGAACGAGTTCCCGAGCACGAGAGAAACACTCGCGACCATCGCCGCCATCGCCCAGACGGGGTGCAACAGCCCTGTTGCGGCGATGGGCACGCCGAACCCGTTGAACGAGAATGCGATCGCGAGGTTCTGCTTCGTCTTGCGGTAGGAATTCCGGCTAACCTCGAAGGCCGCCACGACGCCGGAGAGTCGATTGCTGATCAGGACCACGTCGGCCGCTTCGATGGCGATGTCCGTCCCCGCCCCGATGGCCACGCCCACGTCGGCCCTGGTGAGAGCGGGCGCATCGTTGATTCCATCGCCCACCATCGCCACCCGGTAGCCCTTCTCCTGCAGGGCGCCGACTTCATCGGCCTTCTCGTCGGGCAGTACGCCGGAGCGCACGCGGTTGATGCCGACTTCTTCCGCCACGGCCCGGGCGGTCTGCTCGTTGTCCCCGGTGAGCATGATGGTATCCACGCCCATCTCCTTCAGCCGCGCGACGGCGGCGGCGGAGTCGTCCTTCACCCGGTCGGCGATGCCGATCAAGCCGCGCACCCAACCGTTCTCTGCCACGAGGACGACCGTCATGCCCTCGGAACGGAGCGCCTCCAGCGCAGGCCGCGCGGACTCCGTGTCCACGCCGTGGTCCTCCAGCAGCCGGGGGGTTCCCACCAGCAGCTCGGCGCCGTCCAGCGACGCGCGGACGCCCGCGCCGGTCACCGATTCGAAATCGTCGGGAGCCGGCGGGTCCAGACCCTCCTCCCTGGCCCGGTCCAGCACGGCGTCGGCGAGGGGGTGCTCGGAGGGTCGTTCAGCGATCGCCGCCAGACGCAGCACCTCACGCGCCGAGCCGGAAGGGTCGGAGGCCGACCTGTCGCCGTTTCCGAGCGCCTCGACGCGTACGACGAAGGGTCGTCCCTCGGTGATCGTGCCGGTCTTGTCGAGCACGACGACGTCTACCTGCCGAAACACCTGGAAGGCGTCGCCGCTACGCATCAGGATACCACGCTCGGCGGCCAACCCGGCGCCGCGAATCAGGGCCAACGGCGTTGCCATGCCCAGGGCGCAGGGATAGCCCATCACGTACACGGTGAGTGCGGCGTACACGCCGCGCGTCCAGTCGGGCGCGCCCGTGATGGCCCACCAGCCCAACGACCAGAAGCCGAATGCCGCGAGGCCGATCCACAGGACGCCGGGTACGTAGTATTTCAGGATCCAGTCGACGAGCTGGATGACGCCGGGTTTCAGCGCCCGGGCCTCTTCGACGTGACGCGCCACTTGCTGCAGAAAGCCGTCCTCTCCCACCGTCGTCACATCGACCAGCAGGGTTCCCGACTGGTTGATCGAACCCCCGATCACTCGATCGCCCGATTCCTTCTCGACGGGCATCGGCTCGCCGGTGACGATCGACTCGTTCACGCTCGATCGCCCCCCGACCACCTCGCCGTCCAGCGGAATGCTCTCGCCCGGCTTGATCCGGATCCGGTCGCCGGGCGAAACGTCGTCGACCGCTACTTCCGTCTCCCCGTCGTCGTCGACCCGCCTGGCCGTGGCCGGGCGCAGATCCAGCAGCTTCCGGACCGCGTCCTGGCTCCGGGCGCGCACCTTCGTGGCCGCCCAGCCGGAGAGGAGATGGTAGGTCATGAGAAAGATGGCGGCGCCGAAGAAATGGAAGGTCGGGAAGCCCGGCGCTCCGAGCAGGCCGAGGAGGCCGGCGACGAAGCCGCCGAGGGCGCCCGCGAACAGCAACACATGCTGGTTGAATATCCGCCGCCGCAGGCCGGCCCATGCCATGCTCACGATGTCGCGACCGACGACGAACACCACCCAGGCCGCCAGGGCGCCGGTCGAGAGCAGGGCAGCGCGAGGGAGGGGGACGGGGACGAAGTCCAGCCACATGCCGACCATGGCCAGGGCGACGATTCCGGCCGCGACGCCCGCCCGAATCGTGCGGTCGCGCTTGTCGCGCAACTCTTCGCGCGCCTGTTCGTAGGCTCGCGCCTTGTCGGAGTCGCGGATCGTGTAGCCGACGTCCCGCAGGGTGTCGCGCAGCGTGGTCTCGTCCACCCGCGTTTCATCGTACTCCACGAGAGCTTCTTCGTGGGCGAGGCTCACGGAGACGCTGTCGACCCCCGCAGTCCGCTCGTATGCGCGTTCGATGCTCTGCGCGCAGAACGAGCAGTGCATCCCTCCGATTCGGAGCTGCAGGCGTGTCATGGAAGGCGACGTTCTCTACGAGACGATTCGGGCCCGGTAGCCCGCATTCTCGACGGACGCCATCAGCGCGTCCAAGTCGAGTTCGTTGTCACCGATGACCCTCGCCCGGGCTTCCTCCAGCGATACGTCGACCCGTCGGACGCCCGGCACCGGGTGCAGCGCGGCGCGCACACGCGAGGCGCAGCCCTCGCACTTCATCCCTTCGATCTCCAGGGTCAGGTTCTTCATCAATGACACTCCTTTCATCGAGACACGGGTTCCGGCACCCTCACGGCTCGGCCAGCCCGGTGACGTGGAGAATCACCCGGTCTCCCGCGTCATCCGTCCGGGGGATGTCACCCAGCAGGAGGACCTCCTCGCCGATCAGCTTCCGCAAACGGTCTTGCATCTCGGCCGACGCAGTCACGGGGTAGGCCTCCGCTTCGTGCACCCGCAGGACGACCCCGTAGGGCGCCTGCTCGACTAGCCCGGCCACTCGCACCGCGGCGGCCCGCGGCGAGAATCCCTGGTTGCGGATCGCTTCTCGAACGTCGGCGATCGAGACTTCATTGACCGGGCTCAGTTGGATCGCGACGAGACCACTTTCCAGGCTCACCTCGGCCTCCGTCACGCCCGGCAGTTTTTCCACGGCCACGCGCACGGCGTGGGCGCAGACGCTTCAGTCCATGCCGTAGATCTCCTGCCGAATCTCCCGGAACTGGGCCTCCGCGTCAGCGGGGAACAGCGCGACCGCCACCAGTACCATCAACATCGTCCGTCGCATCATTCTCTCCTCCTTAGAACCAGAACGTGAAATTCGCGGCCATCCTCAGCCGTTCTCGCGGTGCGTCGCCGTCGGCCGACTGGAACAACGGAAAGGCCGGCCCGCCTGAGATTCCCCACGAGCCATAGAGCCCGAGCGCTGTGAGTCCCACAAACACCTGGCGGGAACCCGTGTCCGGCATCGTGCGTCCCAAAGCTGTGTCCCGTCCGACCCGCTCGCCCACCAGCTCGACGAAGCCCCGCCAATCGGCGCTCGAATCGTCGCCACGAAAGGCGGGCGGCCGGTAGCCGACGACCACGCTCGCCATCGACGTGTCACCGAGCCGGCTCTCGTTCGGACCCGATGGGGCCATATATCGCCGATAGGCGCCACCGGCCCAGAAGTACCACGAACGCGAAGCGTACCCGGTGACCGCCGCGCCATACAGGCCGGGTGAGGGCTCGATGCCGGATCGCCGGGCATCCGTCGGGTATTCGAATGCGACCCAGGCGGTACTCTCCCACCGCGAGCCGACCGCCGGCGCGTCGCGATGAAAGCGCCAGCCCAGCATGACCTGTACATCCTGGGTCATCGGCATCCGGGTGAGACCGCGCACGGGAGGCAGTCCTTCGTCCCGATGAAGTGGCATCGGCAGCGACACCGAGGCCTGAAGATCCTCCGTGACGCCGTAGCTCAGCATCGGCCGGGTCATGAGCGCGGAGCCACCTTCGACGAACCGCCCCATGATCGGAAGGTCAACGCTCCAGCCGCCTTTGCCCAGTGTAGGCGTCGATAAACCGTAGAGCGGACCATGGCCCTGGGCCGATCCGGATGCCGGCGCCACCAGAAGAACGAGCGTCCCGATCGCGAGGCGACGGACGAACCGGGCAACTCCAGGCGCCCTACGCATGTCCATCATCCGTCGAGCAAGCCGAGCAAGGGTCCAAGGCCAAAGGCGACGAAGGCGCCGGCGACGTACAGGAAGGCCGAAGTCCACCAGATCGTCCGCGTCGCTCGCGCAAGCGGAAGCGGACAGGCGGCCGCGTCCCCGGTGGCCCGGGAAGGGATCCGGTGCGTGTAGACCCGGCTCGCCACGATCAGCCCCCCGGCCGCGAGGAACACCCAGCCTTTGTTTTGCGACAATACGACGAGCCAGGGCGCGGTAGACACGACTGCGGCGACTGTCGTCCCGAAGCCGAGCAGCACGAAAAGGGAAGGAAGGGCACAGCAGATCAACGTGCCGACCGATCCCGCGAGCGCCGCCCAGGCGGTGCCGCGATGCTCACTCATGGTCGAATCGCATAAACTGTCTCCCTCGAAGCTGCTCTAGTCTCCAATTCGGTCTCCTTGCGAACTCCGGGAGCAACAAGTTAAACCTTAAAGTCAACTTTAGTGTCAAGAGAGCCCGTGAAAGGAAGGACGATGACAGTGCTGGAATCGTTCAAGATCGGTGAGCTAGCGTCGCGGTCTGGAGTGGCGCGCCACACGATTCGCTTCTACGAACGGACCGGGGTGCTGCCCGAGCCCGAGCGGACGTCGTCCGGCTACCGGATGTATGAACAGGCGGCGGTCGAGCGGCTTGAATTCATCGGAAAGGGTCAGGCCCTCGGGCTTCGCCTGGACGACATCAAAGAGGTGCTCGCGATCTCCGAGGGCGGGCGGGCTCCGTGCGGACACGTGCGAGAGCTTCTTCAGGAACGGTTGCGCGAGACGGAGGTGCGACTGCGCGAACTGGAGGATCTTCGGGCAACTCTCCGCGGCACGCTCGAGCGGTTCAAAGACCCCGAGTCCCTCGAACCGGGGTGCCGGTGCGCGGTGATCGAGAAGGCGACGCGGGGATAGCAGGGTCAAAGCTGCCGCTCCCGCCACAGAGAATACACCGCCGGCACCACCAGCAGGACCAGCAGCGTGACCGACACCATGCCGCCGATCATCGGCGCCGCGATGCGCTGCATGATCTCCGAACCCGTCCCGTGGCCCCACATGATCGGGATCAGGCCCAGGGTGATCGCGGCCACGGTCATCATCACCGGGCGGAGACGCAGCCCGGCGCCGGCCTGGACCGCCGAACGGATGGAGGCCCGGTCCACCGCCTCTCCCGAACCAAGTAGCGCGGCATGCGCCTGGTCGAGATAGACCAGCATCACCACGCCGATCTCGGCCGCGACGCCAGCCAGGGCGATGAAACCGACAGCCACCGCAACGCTCATCTCGTAGCCGAGAATCCACACCAGCCACACGCCCCCCACGGCTGCGAAGGGAAGCGACAGCATGACGATCAGGCTCTCCGCCGCGCTCCGGAAGTTGAGATACAGGAGAAAGAAGATGATCAGAAGCGTGATCGGGACGACGATCCGCAGCCGCTGCCGCACCCGCTGCAGGAATTCGTACTGGCCCGACCATTCGATCCGGTAGCCGGGCGGCAGGTCCAGTTCCCGCTCGAGCAGGCCCTTCGCCTCGTCCACAAAAGAGCCGATGTCTCGCCCGCGAACGTCGACGTACACGAGCCCCTGCAGCTCGGCGTTCTCGCTCTTCACCATCGGCGGGCCAGCGGCGAAGCGAACCTCGGCGATCTCCCCCAGTGGCACTTGCGTGGTGCCGGTCATCCCGCCGTTTCCGATCGGCAGCAGAACGGAACGCAGCTTCCCCGGATCGTTGCGCAGCTCGGGCGCGTAGCGCACGTGAATGGAGTAGCGCTCCCGGCCTTCCACCGAGGTCGCGACGTTCACCCCGCCGATCGCGCCGAGCGCCAGGCGCTGGACCTCCTCCATGTTGAGCCCGTAGCGCGCCGCGGCCGCCCGGTCGGGCTCGATCTCGAGGTACCGTCCGCCCATCGTGCGTTCGGCAAACACGGAGCCCGCGCCGGGCACCTTCGGCAGAATCCCCTCGATCCGTTCGCCGATCCCTTCGATGACGGAGAGATCCGGCCCGTACACCTTGATGCCGACCGGCGTCTTGATGCCCGTCGCCAGCATGTCGAGACGGTTCTTGATCGGCATCGACCACATGTTCGCCACCCCCGGCGTCTGCACCTTGCGGTCGAACTCGGCCACGATGTCCTCGTACGTCATACCGGGCCGCCACTCCTCGCGCGGCTTGAGCGTCGCGATCGACTCGTACATCGACATGGGCGCGGCGTCCGTTGCGGTGCGCGCCCGCCCTACCTTCCCGATGACGAGGTCGACCTCCGGGATCGTCGCCATGATCGAGTCCCGGCTCTGCAGCACCCGCCTCGCCTGCCCCGTGCCCATGCCGGGAAGCAGGGAAGGCATGTCCATTACGGATCCTTCATTCAGCGGCGGCATGAACTCGGAGCCGAGACGCGACAGCGGCAGGATGGTGACCGCCAGCGCGCCGGC
>JBPCJZ010000038.1:0-7108 GCA_051004775.1 Gemmatimonadota bacterium | reverse complement strand
GGCTGGTCCCGGCATGGCGCCGACGCCACACTCAAATCGCTACCTTCTTTCAACTGACGATACACTGCTCGACCGAAATCTGCGCGAATCAACCAGAGGGGACGAACGCTCGATGATGCGCTTTCTTCTGTACGCGCTCGCCATCATGGGAGCTCTCGCGGTCCTGTCGTGGCTCTACTCGCTCATCGTGCCCGAGCCCGCGGACCGGGTACCGTCGAAGCTGGTGGGCGAGGAGGTCACCGACTTCGACCCGCTCGACGTCCTGAGCGCCCAGACGACATCCCCCGTCACGGACCGCAACCAGATCGAGCTGCTGGTGAACGGCGAGGACATTTTTCCGCCGATGCTGGAGGCGATCGAGGACGCCGACGAGACCGTCGAGTTCCTCACCTTCATCTACTGGCAGGGCGAGATCGCGCTCCAGTTCGCGGACGCGCTGTCCGCGGCGGCGGAGCGCGGCGTGAAGGTCCGCATCCTGCTCGACGCGTTCGGAGCCGGGAAAATGTCCGACGTACTGGTCGAACGGCTGGAGGCGGCCGGCTGCGAGGTCGCCTGGTACCACCCCCTTTCCTGGTACACGCTGAAACGCCTCAACAACCGCACCCACCGCAAAGTGCTCGTAGTGGATAGAGAGGTCGGTTTCACCGGAGGCGTCGGCATCGCCGAGGAATGGACTGGAACCGCGCAGGATCCGGAGCATTGGCGCGACAACCATTTCCGCGTGCGAGGCCCCGTCGTGCGTCATCTCCACGCGGCCTTTGCCGAGAACTGGCGGCGCGCGACCGGCGAGGTGCTGACCCACCCGATTCCGACGAAGCAGTTGGCCGGGGGTCGGGCGCGCGCGGCGCCGCTCGCCACGTCGCCCCGCGGCAAAGAGTCGGACATCGGCGTCATGTACTGGCTTCTGCTCATGCGGGCGCAGGAGACCATCGACATCGCGACGCCGTACTTCGTACCCGACAGCGACATGCTCGATGCTATCACGGCGACCGCCGAACGCGGCGTGAGAGTGCGCATCCTCGTCCCCGGGCCGCACCTGGATAAGAAGGTCGTGCAGTGGGCGAGCTACGCATCCTTCGACGACCTGATCGACGCGGGTGTCGAGGTCTGGGAGTACCAGCCGACGATGATGCACGTGAAGTCGGTCGTGGCGGACGGCCGATGGTCGGTCATCGGGTCCGCCAACTTCGACAACCGCTCCTTCGAGCTCAACGACGAGCTGGTGCTGCTCGTCGACGACCCGAGGCTGGCCGAAGAGGTGACGGAACACTTCGAGGAGGACCTCGAGCAGTCGCGACGCATGAGCCGGGCCGAGATCAGTCGCATCCGCCTGTACAAGCGCCTTCTGATCTGGGCGGCGCTCACGGTGCAAGAACACTTGTAAGCGCGTGCGGAAGTCCGCCGAGGCCATCGATGGGCTTGACTTCCGGGCCGTGTTCGGCGCCACGCCAACCCTGATCGTGCGCGCCCCCGGCCGCGTGAATCTGGTCGGCGACCACATCGACTACGCCGATCTCGCCGTGCTGCCGATGGCGATCGACCGCGGCATCACGCTGACGTGCCGACCGCGCCCGCATGCGCGCGTTCGAATCGTCAACGCGGACCCGCGCTACGGCGAGCGGGAGTTCGGACTCGGCGACCCGATCCTTCCGTACGCAGCCGGAGACTGGGGCAACTACGCGAAGGCGGCGCTTCACGGTCTCGCGGAACTCGGTGTTGCAACGCGCGGCTTCGACGCCCTCGTGGAATCGGATCTGCCGCCCGCCGCCGGCCTGAGCTCATCCTCCGCGATGGTCGTGGCCGTCGCCCTCGCCGCCCTCGAAGTGGCGGGGGAGAGCGACCGGTTCTCGGCCACCGGGCTCGCCGGCCACCTTGCCGACGCCGAGCGATACGTGGGCGTGCGCGGAGGCGGGATGGACCAGGCGGCGATACTCGGTGGGCAGCCGGGACATGCGCTGTGGGTAGGCTTCGCACCCCTGCGCATTCGGCCGATCGCCGTCCCATCGGGCTGGACATTTATCGTCGCTTTCAGCCTCGAAGCCGCGGAGAAGTCGGGTCTGGCGCGGGCCGCTTACAACGAGCGGCGAGCCAATGTCGAAGAGGCGTCCAGCCGCGTCGCGGCGGCCCTGGGGCTGTCCGGTCCGTCGGCGTCGTGCAAGGCCATGGCGGCGGGGCGATCCCCCGCTGAATTGCTCGAGGCCGCGGCGCGCCTTCCCGGCCGACTGGGCCCACGGTTCCGCCACGTCGTTACGGAATCGGCCCGGGTGAGCGCGGCCGCCTCGGCTCTCGAGTCCGGGGCCCTCGGGGCGTTCGGGTCCGCGATGCTGGCGTCGCACGCGAGCCTGCGTGACGATTTCGAGGTGAGCACCGCGGCCCTTGACGAACTGGTGGACCTCGCCATGGAGGCGGGGGCGGCCGGGGCACGCCTCACGGGCGCGGGCCTGGGAGGCTGCATCGTCGCGCTCGTCCCCGCGGCCGGAGCCGCCGACGTGCTGTCACTCCTGCGCGAGCGGTTCTATGCGCCCTGCGGAGTCGTCGATGGACCGCGCCTGCCGTTCATCGCCTCCGCGTCGGGCCCGGCCGCGGCGCGGACCGTCTAGCGCCTCACGAGCGTTCAGCGGCCCCGAGCGTCCGCTTCGATCTCGATCGGCCCTTCGGTCCATGTCCCATCCAACCGTGCCCGATCCGATCCGATCGCCAGTGCCCTCCGTAATCCATGTAACAACACGACCCCCACGGGTCACCAAACGTGCAAATGCGTGGGAATACATGGTCTCCGGGAGAACCGGAGCCTCACATATCAGGAGGTAACGGATGAAGAGCTCAAAATGGGCGACAGTCGCCCACGTTGCGCCGATCGCCGTAGTAGTCGCCGCGAGCGCGGCACTCATCGGCAGTCAGTGGCTCGGCGCGGCCGACCACATCGACGCCCCAATCACCACCGGAGCGCAGTCGGCGGATATCGCGGACGTGTACGCTTTCCGCAGCCCGACCAACGCGAGCAACGTCGTGCTGGCCATGACGATCAGCGGCGTGCAGACGGCGCCGGATCTACTGCTCGGCAACTCGCTGTTCGCGGAGAACACGCTGTACCAGATCAAGATCGACAACAACGGTGACGCGGTCGAAGATCTCGTCATCCAGGGATTCGTCGTCGGCACGGGTGCCGATCAGACCCTGTTCCTTCGCGGCCCCGCGGCTCCGGCTACCGTCGGCGCTCAGTCGACGATCGTGTCGGGCCCGGAGATGAGTGTCGCCGTGAGCACGAACGCCACGCCGGCCATCACCACCGCGAACGGCGTCAGCCTGTTCGCCGGACTGCGCGATGACCCGTTCTTCTTCGATCTCACCCGGTTCAACGAGATCATCGCGGGTACGCAGACGTCCTTCCGCGATCCCGGCGTCGATACGCTCGCCGGCCTGAATACCTACGCGATCGTGGTCGAACTGCCGGAATCCATGCTGGGCGCCAGCGCCTCCAACGTCTCCGTCTGGGCTTCTACCAGCCGGTAAGCCGCACGGCACGACAATGAGCCGGACGGCACGACAATCCTGACGATGAAACACGATCGACTAATGATACTGAGAGGAACAATGAGAAATCTGAAGACAGCTCGTGGTCTGCTCGTGACGGCGCTCGTAGCGCTGGTCGCGGTCGGCTGCGGCGACGACGATGACGACGGCATGATGGGGCCGGACGAACCCACGGCCGACGACAGCCCGATCATCAATTCCACGCTGACCCAGCTCGACCGGATGGGCCTGGCGGCGATCAACACGGCCTTCGTTTCCGAAGATGCCGACAAGAACACCTTCAACCAGTCGGTTCCGGCCAACGACGCGCAGTTCGTAGACCTGGCAGCCGGCGTATTGATGGCGCGGTATGGCCTGAACGACATGAACGCGAACACCCTGGCCAACATCGTCCTTCCCGACGTTCTCCCCCTGGGCGACCTCAGCGGCGCGCTGTTCAACGGCCGCCGGCTGCAGGACGACGTCATCGACGCCGAGCTCGGCGTGCTGTTCGGTGACATGGGCCTGAGCGACGCCGCTCCGGCGCCCGGCCTCGCCAGCGACAACGTCGACTCCAACGACGCTGCGTTCCTGGGCACGTTCCCGTACATGGGAACGCCGAACACCTGATCCGGAGGAAGTCCGCGGCCGGGCGCTGACGCGTCCCGGCCGTTACAGCAAATGAAGCACTGCACGCGGGCGTGCAGTCCAGTCGTCGCAGTTTCCCGTGGGGGGGAAGACGTCTGGGCTGTACGTTCCGTGTTTTCTACTACCTGTCGTGCGCCGTTTCCCCCGATGGGCTAGGCTCCCGCCCCATGAACGTCGATGACCTCCGCCGGTTCGTCCTTGCCAGCCTGTTATTCGGAATCTGCGGTGTAATCGCCGAGCTTCTCCTCCTCTCCCACTTCGAGGACTGGCGGCAGTGGTTTCCGCTGGTGCTGCTCGGAGCGGGACTGCCCGTCGCCACCGGCGTCCTGCTTCGGCCCCGAGCCGTTTCGGTCCGGATTCTTCGCGGTCTCGCCGCGGCCTGGGTGCCCACGGGCATGCTCGGCGCATATTTTCATTTCACTGGAAACCTGGAATTCGAGCGGGAGATGGACGCATCCGTGACGGGAATCCGCCTGTTGGCTGAATCCCTCGCGGGAGCGTTCCCGGCGCTGGCTCCCGGAACGATGATCCTGCTCGGACTCCTCGGACTTGCCATAACGAAGGGGCATCCGGCCCTGAACGGAGAAGAGACATGACGAGAAACGCGAACGCCTGGACGATCGTCGTGGCGCTGCTCGCCATCGGCGCCTGCGCCGATGGCGGCGACGGGGCGACCGACTCGACCGAGACCGCCATGATCGATGAAGTGCAGGACGGCATGAATCGGGTGGACGAGGGCCTCGACGGCGAAGACGACCTGATGGCGGATGACGGTATGGCGCCCGAAGACGGAATCTCGCCGGCCGGAGAGGAAACGGGAGGTGCGTTGCTCGATGTCAATCTCGCCTCGACCGAAGAACTGCGCGTGCTGGGGCTCTCCGACGCGGCCGTAGCCGCAATCACGGGCGGACGACCCTTCGAGAGCATGGTGCAGGTGGACGAGGCGCTGGTCGGCGTGCTCGACGAAGGCGCGCGCGAGGAGGCCTACCGTTCAGTGTGGATGCCGCTCGATCTCAACACAGCTAGCCGCGAGGAAATTCTGCTGATCCCCGGGGTCGGCAACCGCATGGCGCACGAGTTCGAGGAGTACCGGCCCTACACGGCGATGGCACGGTTCCGCCGCGAGATCGGCAAGTACGTGGACGACGCGGAAGTGGAGCGACTCTCGCGGTACGTCCGCATCGAATAGACCCGGCCGCAGGACCGCGACGAAATCTGCGGGTCAGCCGCCGTACGTGACCCGACGCTCCGCGTCGCGTCCAATTTTTCGGCGCCTCTGGCGCAGACCGTACGAGCGATCCATCATATCCGCGTCCATAGATCAAGAGCCGAACGATGCGGGGCGCGATGCGCATATGTCTGCTGACGGATCAGGATCTCGACGGCCCGGACTTGCCTCCCGGCGAATGGCCCTGCGATCCACGCCCGTATCTCCCGGATGCGGAGTGGACGCTCGCGGTGCTCGAGAAGGACAGCGCCGTCTCGCAGCTCAACGAGCTCGCGGGCCGAGGGTTCGACCTGTTCTTCAACCTGTGCGACGGCGCATGGGATGAAGGCGACACGCCCGGCATCGAAGTCGTGCAGACCCTCGAGCGCCTGGGAGTTCCGTTCACCGGCGCGACATCGGAGTTCTACGAGCCGACCCGCGAGGCGATGAAGCGTGCGTGCGTCGCCTGGGGCATCGACACGCCGGCCTACCTGGTGGCGCGCAACGATCGTGACCTGGAGCGCGCGGCGAACACCCTGCGCTTCCCGCTCATCGTCAAGCACCCGAGCAGTTACTCGAGCATCGACCTCACGCGGGCTTCTCGAGTCGAGACCCCGGAGGCGCTATTCGAGCGCGGCCGGATGATGATCGCGAAGTACGCGGGCGCGCTGATCGAGGAGTTCATCGACGGAATCGAAGCGACCGTGCTGGTCGCGGAGAATCCCGACGATCGTTGGAAACCGACCGTCTACACGCCCGTCCGCTATGTTTTCCCGCCCGGCGAGACGTTCAAGCACACCGAGATGAAGTGGGTGGACTATGGCGCGATGGCCTGCGTGCCGGTCGAAGATCCGACGCTCGACGCGCGGCTGCGCGATGCGTCGGCGCGGTTCTTCGTCGCCCTGCACGGGGCGGGCTATGGGCGCTGCGATCTACGGGTCGACGCCGAGGGCCGCCCATGGATGCTGGAGATCAACGCGAACTGCGGGCTGTACTTCACCGCCGCCGATGCGGGGAGCGCCGACCACTGCCTGATGAACGACCCCGCCGGGCACATGGGTTTCACGAAGCAGATCGTCGACGTCGCATTCGCGCGGCACGCCCGGCGGAACCGGCGCTGGGAGGTGCGGCCTCGGCCCGATGGCACGTACGGCATGTTCGCGACCACCGACATCGCCCGCGACGCCACGATCGTGTCGCACGAATCGACGCCGCACCGGATCGTCAGCCGCTCGCACGTCGAGCGCGAGTGGAGCGCTGAAGAACGGGCGCGCTTCCAAACGCACGCGTGGCCGCTCACGGACGAGACCTGGGTCGTCTGGCCGCGCGACCCGGCCGACTGGACGCCGATCGACCACTCCTGCGACCCGAGCGGCTGGCTGACGGGTCTCGACGTGACGGCGCGTCGGCCGATCCGACTTGGCGAGGAAATCACGCTCGACTACGCGACGCTCCACAACGAGCTGATGCCCTCGTTCCGCTGCGAGTGCGGGTCACCGATGTGCCGCGGCTCGATCCGCGGGACGGACTACCTGTCCGATTTGGTGGACCGCTACGGAGATCACGTCAGCGACTACGTGCGGCGGAAGCGAGAGGAGCGCCCGGAGGTGCACCGGACGGGCGCGGCGTGAGGGGGCGTCCGAGCGAGCCGGCGCTACCCGGCGTTACCGGCCGCTAGCCGGCGTTACCGGCCGCTAGCCGGAGCAGTCTCAACGCAGTCTCAACGCAGTCTCAACGCCG
>JBPCJZ010000037.1:0-7406 GCA_051004775.1 Gemmatimonadota bacterium | reverse complement strand
TTGGCGACGAGCGTCACCTCGAGCCCGAGTCGCTTCGCGGCGCGGTACACCACGTCCCGCACCTCGCGCGGGGCGGCGTCGGCGTCGATCCAGATTCGCATTTTCGGCGGCGGCATCGAAGGCATCGGCGGAACATCGGCGTTGCGTGGGCGCGGGAGCAAGCGCGCCGATGTTCCCGCTGAAACGCGTTTTCAGCACAGCCCCATCTTCGTTCCCGCGGAAACGCGCGGGCGTTCGGCTGGACCATCCGACCGGGCGATCGTACACATAGGCAGTCCAGTCGCAGACACGCAGGTCATCGAGCGGGGGGCTCACCCTGACAGACGAACGCATCTACCACGACGACGAAGTCGGCGAGATCTTCGCGCGCGCCGCTAGCGCCGAAGCCACGGGACCGGTCGTTCCGCCCGCCCGGGAAGGCTTCACGCTCGCCGAGCTGCAGGACGTGGGACGCGAGGTCGGGATTCCGCCCGAGCGCGTCGCGACCGCGGCCGCGGAGATGGCGGCAGCGTCGGCTGAGGACGCGGCAGTGGGCTCCGGCGCGCTCGCCCGCCGGACTTCCTGGGGCGCTCCCGTCGCCGTCGGCCGCGCGGCCGAGCTTGCCAGGGCTCCGTCCGACGACGAGTGGCACGCCCTCGTCGCGGACCTGCGCGACATGACCGGCACCGCGGGCCGCGTGATCTCGCACGGGGATGCCCGCGAGTGGACGACCGGGGAGCTCCAGGTGTTCATCGAGCCGTCGCCCGCGTCGCCGACGGGCCAGGCGGGCACTGCGGGCCACCGGGTGCGCGTCGCGGCGAGTCGGCCGGCCCGCCTCGAGGTGCTCGGCCTGGGTTCGGCGGCTCTCGTCATCGGGCTGCTGTTCCTGCTGACCAGCGCCCTCGACGCGGCGACCTTCGGTCCGATCCTCGAATGGTTGATTCCTGCGGTCGTCGCCGCGCTCGGTGCGGGATCCATCGCCGCGCGGTCCGTCGGCATGCGGCGGTGGGAGGTGGAGGCGGAACAGGAGATGGAGCGGATCGTCGATCGGACGCGAGCGCTGCTCGAGGCGCCTCCGGGCTAGCCGAGACGGTCAGCGGGACGGGTGAAGCGACACGACGCGGGCCGTGCCCTCATCGGCGGAGTCCGAACGCCTCCGCGGCCTTCGCGAGGCGGTCGTCCAGGCTGAAGAGCGGAGCCCCGAGGCAGCGCGCCACCCACAGGTACGCGGCGTCATACGTGGTGAGGCCCGTGCGTTCGGCGAGGTCGACCGTCTCGCTTGCTTCGGCCTGCACCTCCTCGACGTCCATCTCGGGGAAGAGCCGCAGCATCTCCCGGAGGGCGCGCGCCCGTTCGGGATAGCGACTCGCTTTCTTCAGGCACACACTCGCCAGTTCGTATCGCAGGAGGGTCGGCGCCACCAGGCGGTGGCCCGCAAGTCGTTCGGCGATCGCCACCGCGTCCGGCTCGCCGAACAGGATCGCCGCGAGTGCCGAGGCGTCGATGACCGTGACGCGTGAGTCAGCGATTGTCTCGCTCGCGGCGAAGGTCGGTCGCCGCCTCGCGTGGAGTCGTCAGTTCGAGGCGCTTCGCATGCTCGAACACCTCGCGCAGCGTGACCGGAGGCCTTGGGGAAAGC
The DNA here is from genome assembly GCA_051004775.1 of Gemmatimonadota bacterium. GTDB lineage: Bacteria > Gemmatimonadota > Gemmatimonadetes > Palauibacterales > Palauibacteraceae > JARFPW01. The sequence continues at coordinate 5,788 of JBPCJZ010000037.1, read as the reverse complement.
GCATTCTCCAGGATGGCCATCAGTTCCCCCTGCATCGATCGATGAGAAGATTCCGCGCGCTGACGGAGCCGCTCCGCCAACGCATCGGGCACGTTCTTGATGGACAGATTCACCGGCATGGTCATCTCCCGATCAACGCCATGGAGAGGATTGGATGCCGCTGTGCATCCATTGTGGAGCCAATATGGATGCACGAATGTGTTTCAACAACCTTTTCCTCGCTACACGGGAGCGGGAGGGCGGTAGCGAGCCGGTAGCCTCAGCGGTCGGAGCCGCTGCCGCCTCCCGGGCATCTCTGCGCGGCTACCCGGCCCCATCGGTCCGGGCGATGCGGGGATACCGGTCAGGGTGCTCGATCGAGTCGACGCTCAGGTCGACATCCAGGGCCGGCCAGCGCAGGTGGCCCGGATGCGGCGACTCGACATGAGACATGTCTTCCGCGGGCGCTACAGCACCATCCACCACGGCGCGGATACCACGCGCGGCGCCAGCATCTCGACCTGGTCGCCATCGTGGAGGAGAAGGCACCCGTGGACATCGGGCCCGTACTCGTCGCGAAACGTGCGCAGGTGCGTGGCGTCGCCGATCCGCGGACGCTCCGTCGCCTTCACTTCGATCGCGAGGAGCTTCCCGGCGCGCTCGACGACGAAGTCCACCTCTTCGCCCGACGTGGTTCTCCAGTAGAAGAGATCGGGCCGGCCGGCGGGACATGCGTCCCGCCAGGCGATCAGGTCCGACAGCACGAGGTTCTCGAGGTGCCGGCCCTGCGGCTCGTCGAGTCCCGCCAGCCGCAGGGAGAGGGCTGTGTCGCCCCAGTACAGCTTCGGCGTCTTGATGAGTCGTTTCGTCCGGTTTCTGGCGTAGGCCGGCAACCGGACGAGCTGGAAGGAAGTCTCCAGCAGATTGAGCCAGCGGCGGACCGTGGGCTGGGGGAGCTGCACGTCACGGCCGAGCTCCGTCTGGTTGACGAGTTGGCCTGCGCGCAGACACGCGGCGCCCATGAGCCGCCGGAAGTCGAGGATGTTCTCGATCGACGACAGGTCCTGCAGATCGCGCTCGAGATACGTCCGGATGTAGCCGTCGAACCAGATGTCGCGGTCTTCGTCGTCCTCGAGGGTCAGCGCGGGCACCGGATACCCGCCGCTCTTCACCAGTTTTTTCCAGTCGGCCGCCTCACCGCCTCCCTTTGCCAGGAGATCCACCCAGGTCTCCACCGGGTGCTCCAGCAGCTCTGGCCACAGCCCATGGCGCCCGTGGCCTGAGATCTCCCGGCGGGTCAATGGCCACAAATTGAGGTATGTCGCCCGCCCCGCCAGCGACTCCGAAACGCCGGGCATGAGGAGGAGATTCGAGGACCCCGTCAGGATGAACCGACCCGGCCGCCGATCCTCGTCGACGGCCTGCTTGACGGCCAGGAGCAGGTCCGGAACCCGCTGCACCTCGTCGAGCACCATCGCGTCGGCCCGGGCGACCAGTTCGCCGGGCGAGCGCGCCGCCTGGTCACGTACATCGAGGTCGTCGAGCGTATAGTACGGCCGCTCGCCCGGGAGGAGTCTTCGGACGAGCGTGCTCTTTCCGGTCTGCCGCGCGCCCGTCAGTACGACGACCGGCATTGTACGGGCGACGCGGACCACGGCATCGGTCAGCAGACGGGGCAATGTTGGAGTCGTCATGGCGTGAATGATAATCAGTCACGGCATGAATGGATAGTCCGACCACGGCAGGCAGGTGGGCGTCAGGTATCGATTCATATGCGACGTAAAGCGTCAACAATGACGAGATATCATCTATAATACCCGTATATCGTCAGAATCGACGACTATCTTGCGTACCGCGTCCCAGGTCGTCACTTTTGTCATATCATCATCAGGCATCCGGCCGCTACTTCGACAGAAATGACGACTCATGCCTTCCCTCGATACGCGAACCGACGCCGCCGTTCTCGCCGCGATCGGCGACCGCCTCGCCGCGGCACGCCTGTCCCGCAACCGGACCCAGGCCGACCTCGCGCGGGAGGCCGGGGTGTCGAAGCGGACGCTCGAACGCATGGAAGCAGGGGAGTCGGCCCAGCTCACGAGTTTTCTCCGCGTGCTGCGGGCCCTCGACCTGCTCGACGGGCTGGACGCCCTTCTCCCGCCGGCCCGGCCCGGCCCCATCGCCCTGCTGGAGCGGAGCGGACGGACGCCGAAGCGCGCGAGTCCCCGCGCGGACGAGCGGACCGCTGATCGGTCGTGGCACTGGGGGCGGGAGTCGTCATAATGGATCTCGCCGAAGTCCGGTTGTGGGGCCGGCGAATCGGGGCCGTCGCGCAGGAGGAGGCCGAGGCCTTCGCGCGCTTTCAGTACGACCCGGAGTTCGCCGACGCCGGGATCCGGATCGCTCCCCTCACGATGCCGCCAGCGCGGCGGCCCTACGCGTTCCCCGAGCTGAGCCGCGAGAGCTTCCACGGCCTTCCCGGGCTCCTCGCCGACTCCCTTCCCGACCGTTTCGGCAACGCGCTGATCGATACGTGGCTCGCGCGCCAGGGCCGTCAGCCCCGCGACTTCCGCGCGGTCGAGCGGCTGTGTTACGTCGGGACGCGCGGGATGGGCGCGCTCGAGTTCGAACCGTCGACGGGCCCGGCGCCGCAGCCCGGCGAGATCGTCCACGTCGAAGCCCTTGCCGAGCTCGCCGAACAGATCCTCGGCCGGCGGGAGGATCTGCGGGTCGAACTGTCCTCGGGCGCCGAAGAAGAGGCCCTGACGCAGCTCCTGCGCGTCGGCACCTCGGCCGGGGGCGCGCGGGCCAAGGCGCTGATCGCTTGGAATCCCGCGACGAACGAGGTCCGGTCCGGGCAGGCCGCCGCAGGCTCCGGATTCGAATACTGGATCCTGAAGTTCGACGGCGTGGGCGGCCCCGACGACGAGCGCCTGGCCGGCCCGCAGGGCTACGGGGCGGTCGAGTATGCCTACGCCCTGATGGCGGGCGCCGCGGGCATCGAGATGACCGAGTGCCGCCTGTTCGAGGAGGCCGACCGGCGCCACTTCATGACCCGCCGCTTCGATCGCACCCCGGACGGGGGGAAGCTCCACATGCTGTCGCTCGCCGGGATGGCGCACCTCGACTTCAACCAGGCCGGGGCCCACGGGTACGAGCAGGCCCTCCTCGTCATCCGGAAGCTCGACATGGGGATGGACGCGATCGAGCAGCAGTACCGGCGGATGGTGTTCAACGTGCTCGCGCGCAACCAGGACGACCACGTGAAGAACATCGCGTTTCTCATGGACCGCGCCGGCCGGTGGTCGCTATCGCCCGCGTACGACGTGACCTATGCCTACAACCCGTCCGGCGAGTGGACCGCCCGGCACCAGATGACCGTGAACGGAAAGACGGACGGATTCACGCTCGCGGACTTTGAGGCGCTCGCGCGCGGCGGGTCGATGGTGCGCGGCCGCTGGCGGTCGATCCACGACGAGGTCCGGGCCGCGGTCGCCCGCTGGCCCGAGTTCGCCGCGGCGGCGGGCGTCGACGAGGCGCGGAGCGAGGCGATCGGCAGGGCCCTGCGACTGGAACTGCCGGATGCGAGTTGAAGCGGAGCCAGACGGCGATGATTCGCGGGCCTCGACCGAGCGAGTGCCAGGGGGAGCCCGCTCAGCCCCCGCGCAGCCGGTCTCGCAGCGCGCGCGCCTCCTGGGCGGGGCGATAGTCGGGGTCGGCCCCCGACCACCGGTCGAGCACGTACGCCAGGTGCTCGAGCGCCTCGTCCCGCTGCCCGCGCGCGGCGTAGTACCGCGCGATCTCGAGGCGGAGGACGGGAGGACCGGGAAACGCTTCCAAGATCCTCTCGACTTGCTCCTCGGCCTCGTCCCAGCGCTCGAGTTCCGTATAGCATCTCAGAAGTACGGTGGGGGCTCCACTGCCCAGTCGACGAACTGGATGAACCCCCAGCCGCCCACGACGTAGAGCGCGACGAACTGCGGGACTCGGCGATCGAGCAACTCGCGGATCATGGGCCGAAGGTACAGTCGGCGGACCATCGCTGCCTACACTCTGCCGAAGACCTGGTTGCTCGCGACGACCGTCCGGGGCGATACTTCCGGCCATGTCCGCCGGCCGCGGTTGCCCCGAATCACCTCCGGCGGCGATCTTGCCGCCATGAGCCGCAACCCAGCGACGCTGCAGGCATTCTTCGCCGAACTCAAGCGCCGCCGCGTATTTCGCGTCGTCGCGGTGTACGGGGCGGTCGCCTTCGTCGTCCTGCAGGTAGCCGACCTCGCGTTTCCCCTGCTCGGCATGCCGCAGTGGACGGTCACGCTCGTGCTGATGCTGACGCTTCTGGGCTTCCCCGTCGCGGTCGTCCTGGCATGGGCGTTCGAGACCACCCCCGACGGATGGAAGCGCACGGAGAGCGCCGATCCGGCCGAGATCGAAGCGATCGTGGCCGAGCCGCGCAGCCGGCGATGGCCTGCCGGGCTCGCGGCGCTCGGGGGAATCGTGCTGCTCGTGGCCGGCGCCTGGTGGATGGGACAGCGCAGCGGCGTCGCCTCCGGCGGCAGCGCCGATGCGTCCGGCGAGGGGGGCACCCGTTCGATCGCGGTGCTTCCGCTCGCGACCCGCAGCGCCGGCGGCACGGACGGCTCCGACGACGTCGTGCTGTTCGCGGACGGGATGCACGATGACCTGCTGACCCAGCTGTCCCGGGTGAAGCAGCTGCGCGTGACCTCCCGGACCTCCGTCGAGGAATTTCGGGACACCGACCTCAACATCACAGAGATCGCGCGGCGCCTCGGCGTGGACTACGTGGTCGAAGGGGCGGTCGACCGCATCGGCGATCGCGTCCGGGTCAACGTGCAGCTCATCGACGCGAATTCCGACGGTCATATGTGGGCCAACACGTACGACCAGACGATGACGCTCGACAACCTGTTCGCGATCCGCGACGACCTGACTCGCCGCATCGCGAGGTCGCTCCAGGCGACGCTCTCCCCCGCGGTCGAGGCGAAGATCGCCGAGCGCCCCACGGACAACGCCGAGGCATTCGAGCTGTACACGCGGGCGCGCCACCTGTGGGAGCGTGGCATGCGACCGGACCTGGAACGGGCGATCGAGCTGCTGAACCGGGCGGTGTCGCTCGATCCGGGGTTCGCGGCGGCTTACTCGACGCTCGCGGCCGCGCATGCGCGACTGTTCTTTTTCGGCTTCGCGGCCCCTGGCCGTCAGCTTTCGCTGGTTCGGGAGGCGGTCGGCCGTGCCCTCGAAATCGACCCCGATAACGCCGAGGCGCTCGTCTACCGGGCCTACGTCGAGTCGGTGGGCGACGGCGACAGCCGGAGAGCCCGGGAGACGCTGGAGCGGGTCCTCGAACTGAATCCGAGTTCTTCGGACGCCTACTTCGGACTCGCCAGCCTGGACGGTGCCCTCGGGTACGAGTACCGGGCCGTCGAGCAGCAGCAGCGCGCCCGCGATCTCGATCCGCTCTCGGCCGACGTGGGCGTGAGCCTGGCGCGGGCCATGACCGCCGTCGGGCGAAATGAACATGCCCTGGAGCAGGCGTCGGCCGTTCTCGAGCTCCACCCGGATTATGAACCGGCCGCCGGCGCCGTCGGCCAGGTGCTCTCCGAGCTCGGCCGTCTCGACGAAGCCATCGAGGTGAACGCGCAGGCCGCCCGCCGGAATCCCGAACTTCGCCGCCGAAGGCCTCGCGTGGGCCTACTTCGACGCGGGCCGTCGAGACGAGGCGCTCGCGCAGATCCAGAGCGCGGTCGAGGCGACCCCGGACGATTTTCCGATGCAGCGGTCGCTCGCTGCC
>JBPCJZ010000036.1:0-13877 GCA_051004775.1 Gemmatimonadota bacterium | reverse complement strand
CCGTCTCGGCCGATCTCGACGCGAAGTACCATCTGTACCGGCCGTTTCAGTTCCGGAAGCAGCCGAAGTTGTTCATGGTGGCCGGGTCGCTGAGCGCGACCTGCAGGCTGGAGGCGACGACGTATGTGGGGCGGGTGGCGTGACGAACGGTCACTTGCTCTTCAAGAGCTTGATCGCTCCGGACTGCGGGACCCCGGCGACGAATGGAAGGTCGGTCGCCTCCGCGAACGACAAGATCTCGCTCATCCGCTTGTGCAAGAACAGCGCAAGCGCATCCTTCCCCAAGTTTCCTCGCCCGGTCAGAATGAACACGCCGATACTTGCCTGCGCCATGGCCGCACGCTGCACTTTATTTCGGTGCATCCGCCAATCGCCGGTCAGGAGGAGCCAGTGGTGTGCCGCGCAGAAGTCATAGATTTCCTGGTCGGGTGTTCCGCGCTCCAATTCGAAGGTCACATGACTTACGGGAAAACCGAAGGCTTTGAGCCCGCGCGCGAAGTCAGGGCTCAAGTTCTCGTCGAGTAGGATCCTCACGCTGCGCGCAGTGTGGCCTCGAACTCTGCTGCGAGCCGGACCGTCTCGGCCGGCAAGTCGTAGACAGTTGAGATCTCGTCGGCGGTATCGAACTCGGCCAAGCGACCGAGCACGCTAGTTGTGATGCGAGTCCCGACGATGGTAGGGGCGCCGAACATGACTCGCGGATTGAGGACGATGGGCACCGACCTGGAGTGAGGCCACCACATTTCCGCCATCGCCGTTTCCTCGCTGTAGTCGATTTCGTCCAGGATCGGCTGCATCAGCATGCCGGCTACGATCTGGCTGCGACTCGGGTGCGTAAGCTCGAGCAGATCCGACTGTGACGCGGACCCCGGGTCGAGAGCGGCGAGAATTTCCTGACCATCTGTGAAGATGCGCCGCGATGCGAAAGGGTGGCGAGTGTCGAGGAGATCCGAAGCCTCGTCAGCGGCCCGGCGAATCTTCTGCAGGGAGATCTGCGGGTAATCGAGCAAGCCAATGACGACGCGAAGTTCCATCAATTCCAGGAATGACAGAGCGACCTCACCGCCAACTCGTGGCACATCCGAGTTGACGACGGGATCCTGATAGACTCTGGCGCTCGCACCCGGGCGTGGGCGGTAGGTGTATCCTTGCACCCACCGCCGCAGGCGGTCCGGGCGAATGCCGAGCAAACGAGCGGCATCTGCCTGTCGATATAGGCCGACGCCCGGCGGAATATGGGCCGTCATCTGACTATCCCTGTTGAACGGTCGAACGCACGATGAGCCTCCGTTCGCAACGTAGCGTCAATCGGCTCCTGGGTCATCGGTTCGCCCCCTCTGCCGGCCTCGCCATCGTGGGCCCGCGAGCCACGTAGGTGCCCGTGAGGCGTGGAGCTGAGAGTGGTCGCACACCTCGAGATTCTCTGACCTCCTCACACCTCCCGCCGCCACTCCCCGATCGCCCAGTCCAGCTCCCGCAGGCGATCCCCCCTCACGTCCACGTTCAGATCCACGTCCCGGTCCCCGAGTCGCTCCGCGTTCGTTTCCTTGTACTGCGCCGCCAGCGCCGTGAGCGGGATCACCCAGCCGACGCGATCGGCGGGGTTCGCGAACACGATGTGGGCGGGCTTGTCGGCGTCGCGGAGCGCGCGCAGGGCGGTGGCGTTCACCTTGTACCACAGGTTGGTCGCGTCGGGCTTGTTGAAGTTGAGGAAGTAGAGCAGGCGCTCGCCCGACTCGAACATGGTCCGGAAGGCGCCGCGGTCGCGTCGGGCCCGCTCGAACATCTCCCCGGGGAATTCGCGCGCGCACAGGAGCTTTCCGAATCGCCGCGGTGACATCCCGTTCGCCGCGCGCCGCTCGTCTCCAAGGGACGCGTACGGTCCCTGGGACGCCATCTCGGCCGACGGGAAGTCTCCGGGCGAGGAGAGCTGCATCGAGCGCATCACGCTCGGTTCTGATAAGGACTGGCGCTCATCCGCGTGGATATTAGTACTACTTACCCTGCTTCCGTGTACCCGCCCGTCAAGCAGCAGCCTCCGGAGGACGGAATTGGGGGAGTCCACCAGGGGAGTGGCGAGTTCCTGCAGCGCCTCGAACACGTCTGCGTCCACGTCGATGCTGTACTTCTTCATGGCCTGGCACTTCCGATCGGGGAATCGCGCACCGGCATGGACTCGCCGGCACCTTGAACCTGATCCGTGGCCTAGTACTTGTCAAGGCGTGGTGATAGTACTATCATTAGCACTAAGCACCATGGACACGGCACAGGCACCGACGCTGTCGGACCCCTGCGCCATGTTGTACGGCCCGGAAACGGGGATCACCCGGAACGCACGGAGGCGGCAATGAACGCGAATGTGAAGCTGGACCACGAACCCGTCGGCGACGGCGGCTGGCTGTTGCGGGCGCTGGTGAAGATCGTCGGGGAGACCCGCGAGGAGGCCGGGCGGACGCCGCTCAACCTCTCGCTCGTGCTCGACCGATCGAGCTCGATGGGCGGCGGAAAGCTGGAGGCGGTAAAGCAGGCTGCCATCCTGCTGGTCCAGCGCCTCGCCCCGACGGATACGCTCAGCGTCGTCGCGTATGACGACAGGGTCACCGTCATCGCGCCCCCGGCGCGCGGGTCGGAGCAGCTTCATCTGGCCGAACAGATCCGCGGGATCCACATCCGCGGTTCGACCAACCTCTCGGGCGGCTGGCTGCAGGGACGGAAGTTCGTGGCGGAGCACATGCGGGAGGGATCGGTGAACCGCATCCTTCTTCTCACCGACGGGCAGGCCAACCGCGGCATCACGGCGCCCGACCAGCTGATCGGTCTGTGCCGCGAGACGGCCGCGCAGGGCGTCACGACCACCACGATCGGCTTCGGCGCGGACTACGACGAGGACCTCCTCACCGCGATGGCCGACGCCGGCGGGGGCGGCGCCTACTACATCGAGCAGCCCGACCAGGCGCCAGGCGTGTTCGAGGAGGAGCTGCGCGGGCTCCTGTCGATCGCCGCGCAGAACGTGACGGTCGAGATTTCGACGACCGGTGCGGTCGAGTCGTGCCGCGTGCTCCATACGTATCCGTCCACGCAGCGGGACGGCGTGCTGACCCTGAACCTGGGGGACCTCTACGCCCGGGAGCCGCGCCCGGTGCTCGTGGAGTTTCTGATCAAGCCGCCCGACGCTGCGGCGACGACGTCGGAGGACGCGGCGCGCGAGATCCCCGTCGGGACGGTCGTCGTGCTGGGAGACGTGTTGACCGCCGGGGGCGGGGTCGCGGAGCGCGAGGTGGCGCTGCCGATCCGCCTGTCACCGGTCGAGGGGGGACTCGTCGAGCCCGAGGTGCGTCGCGAGCTCACGCTGCTCGAGGCGGCGAAGGTGCGCGAGCAGGCGCTCGAGGCGCGGACGGCGGAGGAGTTCCGGCAGGCGCGCGTCGGCCTGTCGGCGATGTCCAGCCGCCTGCGGGAGGACTACGGAGACGACGTGGTCCTCTGCGAGGAAGCGACCGACCTCGACGGCATGGTTCACTCGCTGCGCGACGACACGGTGAGCGCGGTCGACGCCAAGTACCTGAAGTACCGCTCGCGCAACGTCCATCGCGGCCGCGCCGCCGCGATGGAGTCGCTGAGCCGGGTCCACCGCGAGGAGCGGATGCAGACACAGCAGACACAGGGAGAGCCGTTCACGCCGGGACCCTCCGCCGAGGACGCCCTGCGTGCCCGGAACCTCGTGCCGGAGCCCTGGACTGGCGACGCGCCGTGGCCGGCGGGCGAACTGCCCGCGGCGGCCGACCTGCGGGACCGCTACCACGGCTGCCTGCTGGGCGGCGCGATCGGCGACGCGCTCGGACGGCCCGGCGAGGGACGGAACCCCGCGAAGATCGCCGAGCGGCACGGCGAGCTCCGTGACTTCCAGCCCTGGCGCGGATGGAAGTCTGGCCCGGTCGGGACGATCACCGACGACACCCAGCTCACGATGGTCGTCGCGAAGAACTACCTGGCGAGCGGCCGCCTCGACCCGGCCGACCTCGGCCAGCGGATCGCCGACTGGCTCGACGTCGGCCGCGGGAAGGGCGCGACCTGCACCCGCGCGGCGCTCCGACTCAAGGCCGGAACGCCATGGTTCGAGTCGGGCGTCGAGTCCGCGGGCAACGGCGCCGCGATGCGCGCCGCACCGATCGGCCTGGCCCGACCCCGTGACTTCGCGGCGCTGCGCCACGACGCGATGCTCGCCACGGTGCCGACGCACGCGGACGGGATGGCCGTCGCGTCTGCGTCGGCCCTGGCCTTCGCGGTCGCATACCTGCTGCGGGTCGAGCCCGGGACGCTGGATCCGCGTGCATTTCTCCGAGCGGTCGCGGCCTCGCTCGACGGGATCCCGGATCCGGGCCATCCCGAGCGCCGGCCGGGCACCGACCCCGCACGCCGGGTGACGCTGGCCGAGCGGATCAGGGAGCTGGAGGACATGCTCGAGCTGCCGTGGCCGCAGGCGATGGCGCGGACCTACAACGGCGCGTTCGTCCTCGAGTCCCTGCCCGCCGCCCTGTGGTTCTTCGCCGTCCATCACGACGATCCGCAGGAAGCGTTGGTGCGCGCGGCGAGCGCCGGATACGATTCGGATTCGGTCGCCGCGATGGTCGGCAACCTGGCGGGCGCGTACCACGGCGCAGGTGCCTTCCCGCCCCGCTGGGTGGAGGAGCTGGAGTACCAGGCCGAGCTCCGGGACCTGGCCGACGGGCTGCGGCGGCTCGCGGCGGGGGGCTGAGTTCTGGGGTCAGGCGCGGTGCGCCGGTGTTGGTGGCCGGCGCGCCGTCCATTCCCATGATCACCGGAGAGCGGAGCTTCATGCGGATAGCGATCGACTACGACGGCACATGGGACCGGGATCCCGAGGCGTTCCTCGCCGTGGCGCTGGCGTTCCGTGATGCCGGTCACGAGGTGGTGATGGTGACCGTCCGCTCGGAGCGTCGTCCGGGCAGCCGGCTGCCCTCCGTCCCTCCGTGGATCACCGTGTACGCCACGGGCCTCGCGCCCCCACACACGCGGTCTCACGGACGCCGCCTAAGCCCGAACGAGCAGTCGACGGAGAAGCTGGTCGGGGTCACAATCGTCGGGGTTCGGACACGGCTGGCTTCGAAGACTGCGAGGTAGCCGGGCCACCGGCGTCGCTGTTGACGCCAGGTTGACCTCCCGGCCGAGGATACGGAGACAACTCGTTTCCGCCCGCCGCCGGAGGTATGATGTGGGCATGCCGCTGCCGCAGATCACGTGGGACGACGTCCAGCAGCTTCCGGACGACGGGAATCGCTACGAAGCGATCGAGGGGGCGCTGTACATGACGCCCGCCCCGTCCGTGCGGCACCAGAGGATCGCGTTCCGGCTCCAACGCGAGCTCGCCCGTCTCCTCGTCGATCCGGGCCACGGTGAAATCCTGTTCGCCCCGATCGGTGTCCGGTTTCCGGCGACCCAGGAAGGTGTCCAGCCGGACATCCTGTTCGTATCCAACGAGCGGCGCGGCATCATCGCGCCGGACGAGCTCAAGGGAGCTCCCGACCTGGTCGTCGAAATTCTCTCGCCGAGCACGGCTACCCGCGACCGCGACCTCAAGCGACGTCTGTACCAGCGCCAGGGCGTGGCCGAGTACTGGATCGTCGATCCGGACGCGGACGCGGTCGACGTGTGGCGGTTCGGAGCCGAGCCGCACATCGAGCGTTTCGTCGATTCGCTGCCGGTCAGGCTCGGAGCCGAGGCGCTGGGCGCGATCGACCTCGCCGCAGTCTTCGCGCAGGGTTGAGGGGTTGAGGGACGGTCCCAGGAGGTTCCTGCGCGCGGCGGCCGGTCCCCTGAGAACGCCCTGAGGCCACCGAAACGACCGCCGCACGCTGTTTTGCCGCCCGCGTCTGCCGGCGGCACCTTCGAGCGATGAACAACGTCCTACCGCGTTCGTCCAGCGCGGCTGGGCAGCGACGGCTGCAAGCGATTGTGGCCGCGCGCGGCCGAGGGAACGCCCTGTGCTGCAGGAGCGTGCGTCGTCGGCTCGCTATTCGTTCTCCGGCACCATCTCGAAGCCCTGCTTCCGGAAGTCCGCGTCGAAGGTGAAGACGGATCGCAGGCCGAGCCGCCGCATGACGAGGAAGCTGCTGCAATCGACGAGGCTGAGGTCCCGGCGGTCGGCGGCCAGAAGGGCCTGGCTCGCGCCACGGTGATCCTCCTCCGTCGCTCCGATCGTGCGCATGGCGGGCAGGAGGTGATCCGAGAGCGCCCGGACCGCCTCCATCCCGAGGCGCGCCTGGACCAGGGCGAAGGTCTCCACTAGCACGTAGTTCGTCGTGACGAGCGTCGCATCCTCCGCGAGGAGGGTCGCCCAGGCTTCGCGGGCCCGGGCGTGGAACTCGTCATCGGCGTCGAGGACCGCGTACAGCGCCGACGCATCGGCGAACGTGGTCACGGCCCGAACGCCTCGGACAGGTGATCGTCGTGCCGGCGCGCGACGTCACTCCGCCCGGAGCGAAACCGCCCGGCGACATCGAGAGCTCGCTGCCGCGTTTCGGCCCACGACGCTTCCGTCGCGATCCATGCCTCGACCGCCCGCCGCACGATTTCCGCCATGGAGACGTCCTCGCGGGAGGCTCGGGCTCGCAGGGCCTCGATCTGCTCCTTCGTGAACTGCACCTGGGTCCGGACCATCTGGAGCACCTTCCTGGAAGTATGATGTAAGAATATGCATCATTACATCATCAACTACCCGCGATCCGGAGGAGGTTCCCGGAGCGGGCCGGCGCGGTACTGCGCGTGCTCATCCGAGGGGCAGGAGTGACTCGGCAGCTTCGCGCTGCTTCCCCGGCAGACCCTGGACGGAGGAGAGTCGCACCTTCAGGATAGCGGGCTCGACCACGTCCTCGCGCAGGAGCGCCCACTGTCCGTTGCGGTCTCCGCGGAGCTTCGCCAGGCGGTTTGCGCGCGGGACCGCCGGATCCTCCAGCGCCGCCGCCTGGTTGAGCTGATCGAGCTTCCGTCGCGCCTCTCCCCACGGATTCTCGAGCTGTTCGCGGGCTCGGGCGGGAGGGGCCGTGACGACGGAGACCCGATGAAGGCTACGTTTTCGTACCCGAACGACATCGGGATCAGCCCCGACGGCCGCACGTTCTACGTCAACGACGTCGTGGGGATGGGGCCCCAGGAAGTGCTCGCTCCGATGATCGTCCGCGCGATTCACGTAGCGGAGTAGGCGGGCGGCAGGCCGCTCGCGTCGATGCGGCCAATCCTGCTGGATGATATGTAGGCCCACCCTATGCGGTTAGGCCTCGCTGTTGACGAACTCGCTGGACCAATTCTGTAAATTATTGAAAAATAATAACTTGCGTAACATCCCAGGAATCCTTATACTTCCATTACACGAAAAAAGAATGCCGGAAGAGGCATCCCGAATTAAAGGAGTCAAATGAACAATTTCAAAATGATCAAGCACGAAGAGTTGAGAGAGAAGATCGACGGTGAGGCCAACTTCACGCTGCTGGAGATTACGCCCAGCCCCGAGTTCAAGGTCGGCCACCTTCCGAGGGCGAAGAATCTCCCGATGGACCAGATTGAGAACCGCGCGAGCGACTTGATCACCGGTAAGGACTCGAAGGTCGTTGTGTACGGCTCGGGTACCGATACCGACGTGTCGGAAAAGGCTGCCAAGAAGCTGACGTCGATGGGCTACACCAAGGTGTACCATTTCGCCGGTGGCAAGTCCGCCTGGAACGAGAAGACGCCTGCGCTAGCGGTGTAGTTCCGACCGTAGCCTGGTAGTAGGCGGGCGATACCGGCCCGCGTAGGAATCTGGACAGTAAAGCAGTCACCGGCTGGCTCCCCTCGGGGCCCGGCCGGTTGGTATTTGTATTTTGCGCTGGATGGGGGGCCGTTGATCCGCGTGGCCCTCATCGCCCTGTCATTCTCGCCCGCCTCCGGCACGAACTCCTCGTCGGCTCTGGTCCCCAGCGAAACCCCCGTTGCCACGATCCACCCGCGCGGTCCACGTTGCATCCCATGAACGCCAGCGACTCATCCGGTCGGCGCTCCCTCGCACCAGGCCTGTCATCCGCCGTCCGCGGCCCCGTCCTCGTCCCCGGCGACCCCGGCTACGACGAGGCCTGCGCCCTGTGGAATGGCCGTATCGACCGCCGGCCCGCCGCTGTCGTCCGTTGCCTCGACGCGGCCGACGTCGTCGCCACTATCGCCGTGGCCCGGGCGCGGGGCCTGCCGCTCGCGATCTATGGCGGCGGCCACCACACCGCCGGCTTCGCCCTCTGCGATGACGGCATGGTGATCGAGCTCTCGAGGGTGAAGGAGATCGAGGTCGACCCCGGGCGCCGGGTCGCCCGCATCGGAGCCGGGGTCCTCGCCCGGGAGCTGAATGCCGCGACGCAGCCGTACGGGCTCGCGACGACCGGCGCCCCGATCGTCTCCTGCGGCATGGCGGGGTACACGCTCGGCGGCGGTCTCGGGTGGATATCCCGGAAGCACGGTCTCGCCTGCGACAACCTGCTGTCGGCCGAGGTGGTCACCGCCGACGGGCGCACCGTGCGCGCCGCGGAAGACGAGCACCCCGATCTTTTCTGGGCGCTCCGCGGGGGCGGAGGCAACTTCGGCGTGGTGACGCGCTTCGAGTTCCGGCTCCACCCGGTGGGCCCGGAGGTCCTATCCGGGCTGATCGCGCACCCGATGGACGGGGCAGCGGAGGTCCTGCGCTTCTACCGGGACTACATGCCGACGGCACCCGACGAGCTCGCCTGCATGCCGGTCGTGTACCGGCTGCCGGACCTCCCCGAGATGCCCGAGGGTCACCGGGGGGACACGGTGTTCGCGCTCGTCCCGTTCTACGACGGCGATCCGGACGAGGGGATGGCGGCGATCCAGCCGCTACGCGAGGTGGGCGCCCCGATCATAGACGTGGTAGGGCCGGCTCCTTACGCCCATCTGCTCGACGATCTCGAGGCGGGCATGTACTACCCGGGCGAGCGCAACGCCTACGAGACGGCGTTCTTCGACGAGCTCACCGACGCGGCGATCGACGCGTTCGTCGCGCACGCGGCGCCCGTCCCGAGCGCCAACTCGAGCATCTTCTTCGAGTGGCTCGGCGGGGCGATCGACCGACTGGGCCCCGACGCGACGGCCTACCCCCACCGGGGGCGGCGGCTCTGCGTGACGGCAGTGCCCAAGTGGGCGGACCCGGAAGATGACGTCGCGATGATAGGCTGGGCGACGCGGCTGTTCGAAGCTCTCGCCCCGCACGCGGCGCCGGGCCGGTATGTGAACTATCTCGACGACCGGGACGACGGCGGCGACGCGGCCGCGCCTTCCGACGCGGTCTCGCGTGCCGACCTGGCCGCGCCTTCTGACGCGGCCGCGCCTACCGACGCGACCGTCGCCCCGACGCGGGCCGCCCGTGACGCCTACGGCTCGCACTACGAGCGGCTGGCGGAGATCAAGGCGCGGTGGGATCCGGACAACGTCTTCCGCGTGAATCACAACATCCAGCCGGCCCGGGGCCAGGACCCGGACCGGCGGAGTTCCTCGGGCGCACCGGCGGGCAGGATCCAGCGTTCCTGACGACCTGCCGTCCGCCTGTGTGGCCCGGTGGCCCGAGGGGATCAGGGCACTTCGAACGTCTGTAGCATCCCCTTGCCGGCCGGGTCGGGGACCTCGGCGATCCAGGCGTAGCGACCCGGCTTGAGGAGGACGTTCATGTAGCCGGTCTCGCCGGCCGGCATCTCGTGGACGCCGCCGAGGAATTCCGCCGGCGCCGCCGTCTCGAGACCGTCGGGCAGCGTCCAGTTCATCCACACGCCGAGCTCTGCCATGTCGGTATTGTCTTCGAGGCGAACGAGATGCACATCGTGCCCGAGGAAGTGCCCGTAGACGGTCTGATCGAGGAAATTGACGGCGACCGTGTGCCGGCCGGGGCGCATGTGGCCGTCGACCTGGATGCCCCCGGTGCTGGAGATGTCGACGCTGAGCGTCGGCCGGGGAGCCTTCGCCCTCGATCTCTCCTCGGTCACCGTGATCTCATGCACCATGCCCACACCGCTCGGATTGTAGGAATGGAAGCGGCCGTTGGTCTTCACGTAGCACTCGAGCAGGTAGGTGCCGGGCTCGAGGTAGACCGTGGTCTCCGCGCTGCCGCCTCCCGCGATCAACCCGGGTCCGCCGAGGAACACGACCTCGAAGAACCAGGCCGGAAGCGAACCGAATGCGGCGAGCGCCTCGTCGAACTGCCCGGCGTTCAGCAGGTTCATCCCTTCCTGGAAGACGGGAGCGACCTCGGCCTGCTGATCCTCGAGTCCGATGCCCTCGGGCAGGCGCTCGAGCACGGCGAAGTGCGTCATGCCGGTATTGTTGTTCAGGCGGAATGTCGTCCAGCCGGACGGGATCGCGTCGGGACCGGAGAGTTGGAGGCCGTTCGCTTCGATCTCGACCAGGCCGGTCCGGGCCGCCCGGGCCGCCGGCGCGTCGGCGGACGTCTCTGCGAATCCGTCGACGGCGGTCGGGGCGGGATCGCCACAGGCGACGGCAGCGAGCGTCGCCAGGAGGCTGGCCAGCGCTCGGCGGTCGAGCCGCGGCTTCTCGTTCGTACGCATGGTGATGTCTCCTCGTCAGGAATGGATGGATGCCCTGCCACACGCCGCGTAGGTTAGGAGCGATCCGGCAACGGGCTCTTTGCGGGGAGTCAACTCTGCGTCAACTGAAAGCGGGAGCTGCGTGGCACGCTTGAGACTTCTCGGGGGAGCGGGCATCGAACGCGAGGATGGCCCGCGCGCGGGAGCGATCGACGCGCGGCGTCATCCCCTGGCGCTCCTGGCGCTGCTCGCCTGCGCCCCGGCGCAGTCCCTCTCCCGCGCGAAGCTCGCCGGACTCCTCTGGCCGGAGCGGCCGGAAGACGCCGCCCGCAACCGCCTCAACAGCTGCCTCTACAACATCCGCCAGGACCTCGGGGCCGACGCGGTGATCACCGCGGGCGAGGACGTCCGGCTCGGCGGCGCGGTCGCCTGCGACGTCCTCGATTTCCGCGCGGCGCTCGAAGAGGGAAAGCCGAGCCGGGCGGCGGAGCTCTACGCCGGGCCCCTGCTCGATGGCTTTTATCTGTCCGGCACGCCGGAGTTCGAGAAGTGGCTCGACGGCGAGCGTGAGTCGCTGCGCCGCCGGCACCACGAGTGCCTGGAGGAGCTGGCCCTGCGGGCGGCCGAAGAGGGGCGGCCCGGCGAAGCCGCCCGCCACTGGGGGGCGCTGGTCCGCGAGGAGCCGTTCGACGGCCGCCTCGCCAGGCGGCTCGTCGAAGCGCTCGAGGCCGCGGGCAACCCGGGGGCCGCGCTGCGGGCCGGCGAGGCGCACGTCCGCGCCATGGCTGACGAGCTCGGGCGTCCGCCGCGCGCCGATTTCGTGGCGCTCATGGAGCGGATCCGCCGCGGCGATCCCGTGCTGGAGCGGGAGGCCGGCCCGTCGCCCGCCGCCCCGTCCGCCTGGAAAGCCGACCCGCCGGCCGAGGCGCAGCTCCGCTACGTCCAGGGCAGGGGGCGCCTCGGCGAGCGGACCGAGTCGGGCCTGCGGCTGGCTGCCTCCCACTTCCGTGCGGCGATCGAGCTGGACGAGAACTACGCGGCCGCCTGGGCCGGACTCGCCGATGCCCTCGACATGCTGACGTTCTACGACTACGCGGCGCCGGAGGACGCGCCGAGCCCGCTCGCCGCCGCTCGCCGGGCGCTCGAGATCGACCCCGAGAGCGGGGAAGGGTGGGCGGCGCTCGGCATCGCCCACTCGCTTCGCCAGGAAGGCCCCGAGGCCGTCGGTGCGCTCGAGCGGGCGATCGAGCTGCGGCCCAGCCACGGCGAGGCCCACGTATGGCTCGCCTGGGTGCACCTGCTGATGGGCCGGCCGGCCGAGGCCCTCAGCGTCGGGTGCCGGGGAATCGAGATCGATCCGCTGGCGCCTGCCTACCGGGCCTACCTGGCGGAGATCTGGCTGGCCAACGGCGAACCCGAGCGTGCCCGCCTCGAGGCGACTCGGGCGGTGGAGATCCAGCCGGGCTACGGTCTCGCCCGCTACATGCTGGCGCTCGTCGAGTATCACCGGGGCGACCGGCGCGCGGCGCTGGCGGCGCTCGACGGCACCGCGGCGGCCGTGCCTCCGGGCGGCACGCCCCGGCACGCCGAGATCCGGGCCCTCGAAGCGCTGTGCCAACCCGAGAAGAAGCGCGCGGCGGCGCTGAGAGACGCCCTCGCGGTGCTCGAGTCGAGCCAGGGTCCGGCTCGCGACGCAGGCTCGATCGGCCTGTTGCGCGCGGCGCTCGGTGATGTCGATGGGGCGTTCGAAGCGTTCGAGGGCGTGCGGGTCTGGCGCGACTTCGTCGTCGAGAACGTTCGCTACTTCTTTCCCGCGGTCCTGGGGCCGCTGCGGGCCGCGCCACGCCATGCCGGGCTACTCACTACGATCGACGCGGCCTGGGGCGTCGGTTGACGGCCGGCCGCCTCGGCCGCGGCGTCACTTGCCCCTCCAGTCGCCCCGCATTGCCCTGTTCGGGGCTGCGGCCGATCTTCCGCCCATGACCGATCGCCCCTCCTCCGTACAGACTTTCTTCGCCGAGATGAAGCGGCGCCGCGTGTTCAAGGTAATGGCCGTCTATGGCGCCGTGGCCTTCGCCGCGTTGCAGCTCGCCGATCTGTTCATCGAGCCGCTGGGGCTTCCCGCCTGGACGATGAACTTCTTCCTGCTGATCGCGATGGTCGGCTTCCCGATTGCCGTCGTGCTCGCGTGGGCCTTCGAGACGACGCCCCAGGGCGTGCGCCGCACCGAAGCGGCGGCGCCCGAAGAGATCCGGGCGATCGTCTCAGCGCCGCGCAGCCATCGATGGCCGGCCGGGCTGCTCGCGCTCGGCGGCATGGCCCTCCTCTTTGCGACGGGCTGGTGGATGGGTGCGGGGCGGGACGCGGGTGGTCCGGTCGGGGCACTCGTCCCGGAGGCGGGGGCGGCGGAGATCCGGGCGCTTGCGGCCCTACCGTTCGAGAACGTGAACGGCGACGACGAGAACCGGATCCTGGCGATCGGGATCCTGGATGATCTCCTCGCGCAGCTCTCCAGGATCGACGGGCTCCGGGTCACGTCCCGTACGTCGGTGAACGAGTACGCTGAAACGGACAAGTCGCTCGACGTGATCGCGAAGGAGCTCGGGGTGGACTACATCCTCGAGGGTTCGGTGCGGCGCTCTGGGGATCGGGTACGCGTCTCGGTGACGCTGGTCGCCGCGGCGACGGACGAACGCATGTGGACCGAGCAGTACGACCGCGACGTGACACCCGAAACCCTGTTCGACTTGCAGTCCGACATCGCGCGGCAGGTGGTGACGGCGCTCGCGACCCAGCTCACCCCCGCGGACGAGGAGCGGCTCGAGACGCTCGAGCCCGCGTCCGACCTCGCGGCCCAGTCGTGGTACTACCGGGGCCTCGACGTCTACCGCAGCTCATCGCTCGACGCGATCGGGGAGGCCCGCGACGCGCTCGCGCGGGCGGTCGAGATCGACCCGACCTACGTCGCGGCCTGGTCGTGGCTGGCGCAGGTCGAGAGCCGGCTCGTGTTCATCGGCGACGCGGACGAGGAGCGTGCACGGGCCGCGATGGAGCGGACGGTGGAGCTGGCGCCGACGAGCCTCGAAGCGCACCTGGCCCGCGGATTCTTCGACTACTACGGGCGGCGGAACTTCGACGCGGCCCGCTCGGCGTTCGAGGCCGCGGTCCGCCTGGGTCCCTCCGACGCCAACGCCGCCTGGGCCCTCGCGCTCATCCTCCGCCGCCAGGGCGAGTGGGACGAATCGACGGCACTGATGAAGCGCGCGGCGCAGCTCGACCCGCGTAACT
>JBPCJZ010000035.1:0-34289 GCA_051004775.1 Gemmatimonadota bacterium | reverse complement strand
ATGGACAGCCCCGACCAGGGCGCCTTCGGCATCCCGGCGACCGGGGTGTCGGCGGCTGGCGATTCGCTGACCATCGTCTTCGCGAACATCGGTGGCCGGTACACAGGCGCGCGCAACGCGACCGGCGACACCCTCTCCGGTTCGTGGGCGCAGGGCGGGCAGACTTTCCCGCTCGTGCTGACGCGGGGCCCCGAAGAGCAGGCGCAGCGTCCGCAGGAACCGCAGGCTCCCTTCCCGTACCTCTCCGAGGACGTGAGCTTCGCCGCCTCCGAGGACCGCGTGGTCCTCGCCGGGACCCTGACGGTGCCCGAGGGCGACGGCCCGCACCCGGCGGCTGTGCTCGTGAGCGGTTCCGGGCCGCAGAACCGGGACGAGGAGGTCTTCGGGCACCGCCCGTTCCTCGTGCTCGCCGACTATCTAACGCGTCGCGGCGTCGCCGTGCTGCGCTACGACGAGCGAGGCGTGGGGGAGTCCAGCGGCGACTTCGCGGCCGCGACCTCCGAGGACTTCGCGCGCGACGCGGAGGCGGCCCTCCGCTACCTGTTGACCCGTGACGAGATCAATCCCGCGGCGCTCGGCATCATCGGCCACAGTGAAGGCGGCACCGTAGCGCAGCTCCTGGCGTCCCGCTCCGCCAACGTCGCCTGGATCGTCATGCTCGCGGGTCCCGGCGTGCCCGGTGACTCTCTGCTCGTGATGCAGGGGGCGGCGATCAATCGCGCGGCCGGTATGCCCGAGGCGCAGCGAGCGAAGAACACGGAGCTGCAGCGCCGCCTGCTGGCGGTCGCCCGGTCGGACCGCGGCAGGCAGTCCGCTGAGGCCGAGGTCCTCCGTCTGCTGGAGGAGGGGTTTCCGGAGATCACGGCCGAGCAGGCCAGGGCGGAAGTCGCCAATGTGACTTCGCCCTGGTTGCGCTGGTTCGTCCGCTACGACCCGGCGCCCGTGCTGCGGCGGATCACCCTACCGGTGCTGGCGCTGAACGGATCGAAGGATCTGCAGGTGCCCGCCGCCGCGAACCTGGCGGGCATCGAAGCGGGCCTTGCCGCCGCGGGCAACGAAGACGTGACGATCACCGAGCTTCCCGACCTCAACCACCTGCTGCAGACGGCCGACACTGGCCTCGTGTCCGAGTACGGGCAGATCGAGGAGACGATCGCGCCGGTCGCGCTTGAGACGATCGGTGACTGGATCCTCGCGCGCGTCCGCCCGGGGCACTGACCGCAGCGCTGTCGCCTGCTGTACCGCCCACCGCACTGTCGCCGCGGAACTGACGACTCCACGGAACCGACCGCTGCACTTTCCTCCGCGGGCCTTTCTCCGGATCATTCCCGTATGCGCATCGTATCGCTGTGCCCCAGCCTCACCGAGCTCGTGTTCGATCTCGGCCTCGGCGACGACCTCGTCGGCCGCACGAAGTTCTGCGTCCACCCGGCCGATCGAGTGGGTGACGTCGAGAAGGTCGGGGGCACGAAGAACCCGAAGGTCGAGCGGATCGTCGAGCTTGCGCCCGACCTGGTGCTGCTCAACGAAGAAGAGAACCGGATCGAGGACGCCGAGGCGCTGCGGGCGGCGGGCCTGCGCTGCCACACGAGCATGCCGATGACTGTGGACGCTACGGCCGCGATGGTGCGGTCGATCGGCGCGGCGGTCGACCGGACCGACGCTGCGGAGGACATCGCGGCGGACATCGAGCGGCGAGCCGGGCGGGTGAGAGAGGCGGCGGCGGGTCGGGCCCCCGTCCGCTTCGCCTACCTGATCTGGCGGGACCCGATCATGGCGGTGAGCGACGACACGTTCGTCAGCGCGCTGCTCGAGATGGCGGGCGGGGTGAACGTCTTGGCGGGGGCGGGTGAGCGGTATCCGACCATCGCGTCCGAGGCCCTCGGCGCGGCCGACCCCGACATCGTGCTCCTGTCGTCGGAGCCGTTCCCGTTCCGCGAGGAGCACCGCGACGAACTGGTTGCGGCCACCGGGCTGCCGGCCGAGCGGTTTCGGTTCGCGGACGGGGAACTGCTGAGCTGGCACGGCAGCCGCACGCCGGCCGGGATCGACTACGCTGAGAAGGTGGTGCGGTGGGTATCCGGCCTCGCAGCGGACTGAAGCGCCGTAAGCGTTCGCCGGCGTCCGATCGCGCCTACGCGGATACGGGTGGGACGCTTCCGCGGAGTCGCTTCACTCCAGCGTCATGGCGCCAGTCTCGACACGTCCCACCCCTTGTCTGCGCCGTCCGCCCCTGCTGCCCGCGCGTACACCAGCCGGTCGTGCAGCCGGTCGCGCTGCCCCTGCCAGAACTCAATCCGTTCGGGCGCGACCCGGAAACCGCCCCAGAACGGCGGCCGCGGAATGTCTCCCGCGCCGAACTCCTCCGTGCGGCGCCGCACCTCCGCCTCGAGCTCCGTGCGCGACTCGATGACGCGGCTCTGCGGCGAGGCCCAGGCGCCGATCCGGCTGCCACGCGGACGGGTGTCGAAGTAGTCGTCGGCCTCGGAATCGGCCGTGCGCGAAACGGAGCCCTCGATACGGACCTGCCGCTCGAGCGCCGGCCAATGAAACGAGAGCGCCGCGCGTGGGTTGGCGGCGAGCTCGGCGGCCTTCCGGCTGTCGAAGTTGGTGAAGAAGACGAAGCCCTCCGGGCCGAATCCCTTCAGCAGCACCATGCGCGCGGACGGTCGCCCGTCGGGCGTTGCCGTGGCAAGGGTCATCGCCTCCGGCAGAGGCGCGCCGGTCTCCGCCGCCTCGTCGAACCAGCGGGCGAAAAATCGAATCGGGTCGGGGCCGGCGGCGGCCTCCGTCAATTGCGTCGGTTCCACGGCCACAGTATACGTCGTGACGACGTTGACTCACACCTCCGGGAGACGCGGATATGAAGGCCATGAAACGTGAGTTGATCCGGCGCGCAGCGCCAAACCGAAGGCCTGCGCCGCCGTGGCTGCCGCTGTCGCTGTCGCTGTTCCTGGTGCTCGCGGCGGGAAGCCTTGCCGGGTGCGGCGACGCCGACGATGCGGGGGACCGCGGAGCGGGCGCCGAGAGCGCGCCCGGAGCGGCCGGCGAAGGCGGCGCTTCCGAGGGTGGCGGGGAGGGTATCCTCGTCGACGGGTTCTCGGGTCCCGAGTCGGTCCTCCACGACCGAACCGCCGACGTCTACCTCGTGTCGAACATCAACGGGGTGCCGGCGGCGCACGACGGCAATGGCTTCATCTCCCGCCTTTCCCCATCGGGCGAGGTGCTCGACCTGCGGTGGATCGACGGTGAAAACGAAGGCGTCACGCTCGACGCGCCGAAGGGGTCGGGTCTGCGGGGTGACACCCTGTTCGTCGCGGACATCGACGTCGTGCGGCTGTTCGATCGGCGGACGGGCGCGCCGCTCGGCGAGTGGCCGGTCGACGGCGCGGTGTTCCTGAACGATGTTGCCGTGGGCGACGACGGCCGGGTGTACGTCAGCGACAGCGGGGTCACGTTCGGCGGCGACGCCCCCGAGCACTCGGGTTCGGCCGCGATTCACGTGTTCACGCCCGACGGCGCGCACCGCGTCCTCGAGGCGGGAGACGTGACCGGTATCAACGGGATCGCGGTGCGCGGCAACCGGCTCTATGGCGTCACGGGCTTCGGTACGGGCCACGTGTTCACGGTGGTGGCCGGCGAACGGATCGATCTCCCGGAGCTGCCGGGGCTGCGACTCGACGGGATTGTCACCGAGGGCGACAGCGCGATGCTGATCTCCGACTGGGATACGGAGACTGTCTACCGGCTTCGGTCCAACGGCTCGGTCTCGGCGGTCGCGCGCAACGTGGAGACCCCCGCGGACATCGGCTTCGATGAAGGTCGCCGGCGCCTGCTGGTCCCGGGTCTCGCGACGGGCCGAGTCCTGCTGCTGCCGCTCGCGACCGCCCGGCCCGTCATCTCAGAAAACGAGCCGGATCCAGCGCCGTAAGCGCCGCGGCGCGTCGGCCGTCGACGAGCAGATCCGCCAGCATCTCTCCCGTGATGGGGCCGTACGTGAGGCCGAGCATGGCGTGCCCCGTCGCCGCGTACAGGTCGTTCCAGCCGGGCAGGGGCCCCACGGCGGGCAGTCCGTCCGGCGTGCACGGCCGGAGACCGCACCACTCCGACACCGTCGCGACGTCGGGGCCGTCGAGCCCGTCGAGATAGAGCCGTGCCCCAAGCAGGAGCTGCTCGAGCCGCTGCCGACGGATGCGATCGTTGACGCCCGAGAACTCGAGCGTCCCCGCCAGCCGCAGGCGTCCGGGCAGCGGCGTGGCGAACACGGATGTCTCGACGAGCAGGCAGGGGCTGTTCACCCCGAGGTTCTCGCCCGCCGCTGGGACGTGCCCGTCGTCGCCGGGCGCGAGGTGGTCGCCGCCGGACGCGAGGTCGAGGTGATAGCCCTTCGCCGGGATCACGGGCAGCGGGCATCCCAGGCGTCGGTAGAGATCCGCACTGTACGCGCCGGTCGCGAGAACCACGGCGCTCGCCTCGATGTCGCCGCCGTCGGTCCGCACGCCGCGGGCGCGACCGTTCTCCGTCAGCACCGCCTCCACGTCGACGACGCTGCGCACGTCCGCCCCCGCCGCCGACGCCTGCGCGGCCACCGCGCGCACGAAGCCGTACGGGTCCATGCTGCGCCCCTCGGCGTAGTGGTACGCGCCGCGAACGGCATCGGTGAGGGCGGGCTCCCGGTCACGAAGGTCGTCGCGGCTGATCTCCCGCGGAGACATTCCCTGGCCGCGCGCGAACTCCGCCTCGTGCCGGGCGACGTTCGCGCCGGCCGCCGTCCGGAAGACCTCGAGGTAGCCATTGGCCCGGTAGCCGTAGGAGGCGCCCGGGTTGCCGCCGCCGGCTTTGCCGCCGCCGCGGGCTCCGCCGCCGCCCTCCGCGGCCGCGATCGCGTCGTGCAGCTCCGGCGTGACGCGGGCGAGCGGCGCCATCACTTCGCGGCAGTACTCCAGATGGGAGGCGCTGCAGTGCCGCGCGAAGCCCAACAGCCAGCGGAACAGTCCCGGATCGAAGCGAGGCGCGATGTACAGCGGGCTGAGCGGATCGATCATCGACCGGACCAGCTCACGCCAGCGTCCGGGACCGTTGATCGGCGGGTGGCCGGGGGAGACGGTGCCCGCGTTGCCGAAGGAAGCCCCATGGCCGATCTGCCCGCGCTCCAGAACGACGGTCGCCGCGCCGCGCAGGGCGAGCGATCGCGCGAGGCACACGCCGATCACTCCGCCGCCGACGATCACGATCGGGGCGGAGGAGAGCGAGACAGATGAGCGGCCGTTCATGCCGCCAAACCTATCATCGGAGCGTGGGTCCGGCGTAGAATGCCCGGGAGAATCCCATCAGTCAAACAGGCCCCACCGAAGGGAGTGCCGTGTTCGAATCCGACGTTTTCGCCGCGCGGCGGGCCCGGCTCGCCGACCGGGTGGGAGGCGGCCTGGTGTACCTGCCCGGCAACGGCCTGAGCCCGATGAACTATCCGGATAACACGTACGGATTCCGCCAGGACGGGACGTTCCGCTACTACTTCGGCCTCGACATCCCGGGGCTCGCCGGGACGATCGACGCCGACACCGGCGAGGCCACGCTGTTCGGCCATGAGCCGTCCCTGGACGAGGTCGTCTGGATGGGTCCGCAACCTTCGTTCATCGACCTCGCCGCCTCGGTCGGCGTGCACGCTACCGCGCCTCCTCGCGGCCTGGCGGAGCACCTCGCCGAAGCGTCGTCGGCCGGCCGGACGATCCACTTCCTCCCGCAGTACCGTGCGGAGAACCGCGCGGAGATCGAACGGCTCCTCGGAATCTCCGCCGCGCGGGTCGGAGAACGCGTCTCGCCGTCTCTGATGGACATCGTGATCGAGGAAAGGATGGCGAAGTCCGACGCCGAGGTGGCGGAGATCGAGCGCGCGCTCGAGGTCTCCCGGCGGATGCACGTGTTCGCCATGCAGTCGGTCCGGCCGGGCCTCACGGAACGCGAGGTGGCGGGCCGCGTGCGGGGCATCGCGCTCGCGGCCGGCGGCGACATCTCGTTCCCGATCATCTTTTCCGTCCATGGGGAGGTCCTCCACAACCACTCGTGGGACAACGAGATGGCGGCGGGGAACCTCGTGGTCCACGACTCGGGCGCCGTCACGGACTCCGGCTACTGCAGCGACATCACCCGCACGCTTCCCGTGTCCGGCCGGTTCGACCCTCGGCAGCGCGAGGTCTACGAGGCGGTGCTCGGCGCGCAGATGGCGGCCATCGAGGCCATGGCGCCCGGTGTCGCCTTCCGTGACGTCCACCTGCTCGCCGCGCGCGAGATCGCGGCGGCGTTCGTCGAACTGGGCCTGCTGCGCGGCGATCCGGACGACATCGTCGCCGAAGGGGCCCACGCCCTGTTCTTTCCGCACGGCCTCGGCCACATGATGGGGCTCGACGTCCACGACGGGGAGGCGATCAGCGAGGAGCTCACCGGATACGGAGACGGGTACGAGCGCAGCGACCAGTTCGGGCTGTCCGCCCTGCGGCTCGCGAGACCCCTGCGGAAGGGCTGGGTCGTCACCGTCGAGCCGGGCGCCTATTTCATCCCGCCGCTGATCGACACCTGGCGGAAAGAGCGACGCCACGAAGACTTCATCGATTATGCGGCCCTCGAGGGATGGCGCGATTTCGGTGGCATCCGCATCGAGGACGACGTGCTGGTGACCGACGATGGCCACCGCGTGCTCGGCCCCCCGATCCCCAGGCGGCCCGACGACGTGGAGGCCGCGATGGCCGAAGCGCCGGACCACGGAATCTGACAGATTCAGAGACTGTTCCAGGAGGAGTGACATGCAGAAGCTAGAAGATCTCGAGATCTCACCCGCCGAGCTGGCCGACCGGCTCGAGGGCGGCGACGACCTGCAGGTGCTCGACGTGCGCGCGCCGCATCGCCTCGCCTCCGGCACCGTGGAGGCCGAGGACTTCTTCAACGTGAAGGGCTCCGACATCATGGGGCTCGCCGATCCGGCTTCCGCAGGCCTCGATCCGTCGCGGCCGATCGCCGTCGTGTGCGGCCACGGCCACGCGAGCATGACGGTGACGCAGTTTCTCCGCCACAAGGGATGGCCCGCTGTGTCGCTGCGGGGCGGCGTCACCGCGTGGATGAGCCTGCTCAGGCAGCGTGTGCTGTCCCAACCCGATGGCGTCGACGAGTTCATTCAGTTCGACCGGATCGGGAAGGGCTCGCTCGGCTATCTGATCATCAGCGGCGACGAGGCGCTCGCGGTCGACACGTCACGAGACTGGCCGCAGTGGCGCGAAGCGGCGCGGGAGCATGGGGCCGACCTGGTGGGCGTCGCGGACACGCACGCGCACGCCGACTTCATCAGCGGCGGGCCGCAGCTCGCCGCGGAACTGGACGTCCCCTACTACCTGAACGCGGCCGACGCCGTGTATCCGTACGACGGAACCAGGGGGCGCATCGAGTTCGAGTCCGTCGAGGAAGGCGACACGATCTCCGTTGGTCGGGCAACCCTGCACGTGCACCAGACGCCGGGCCACACGGAAGGGAGCGTCTGCTACCGGATCGCGGACGACGCGATCCTGACCGGCGACTTCCTGTTCATCGCCTCGATCGGCCGCCCGGACCTCGCGGGGAAGACCGACGAGTGGGCGGGCCTGCTGTGGAACAGTCTGACGCGCGCCAGGGCGACGTGGCCGAAACAGTCCGTGATCTACCCCGCGCATTACAGCTCCGACGCCGAGCGGAATTCCGATCTGTCGGTGGGACGTGAGTTCGATGACTTGTTGGAAACGAACCCGGCGCTCGCGATCGAAGACGAGACGGCGTTCCGGGAGTTCGTCGGCGGGGGCGTGAAGACGCCGCCCGATGCCTACCGCATCATCAAGGCGATCAACGTCGGCCTCACGAGCGTGGCGCCGGAGGAGGCCGAGGTGCTGGAGGCGGGGAAACACGAGTGCGCCCTCGGCTGAGAACAGCCCCGAGGAGGTAGCCGGCGGCCGCGGTGCCGAGGCCGACCGTGTAAGACGTCGCGAATCCGCCGGCCGCGACGACGCCGAACCGGACGAGCAGCACCCCGGCGACGCCTCCGGCCATGCCCCCGAGCGCGGCGGCCGTCCCGGGTACGCGGCTGTAGAGTCCGACGACGAGCGGCACGAACAGGCTGACGGTCATCAGCGTGTAGAAGATGCTGAGCGAGCCGATCACCGACGGCAGTACGATCGCCAGCGCGATGCCGCCCGCGCCGCCCGCGACCGCGGCGACGCGCGCCATCGTGAGCACCTGGCGATCGGTGGCCTCGGGGCGGATGAAGCGCTTATAGATGTCCTCCGAGAGCGACGTCGCCAGCATGAACAGGATGGCGTCCGCGGAGCTGATCTCGGCCGAGAAGATCGCCGCGAGAGCCAGGGCTCCCACGGCGGCGGGCACGGCGTCGGTGAACACGAGCGGCAGTGCGAGTTCCGGGTTCGCGAGCGCGGGGTCGATGGCGCGGGCGATCATACCGAACAGGGGCGGTACGATCGCGAACAGGCCGAGCAGCACGGCGCTCCAGACGACGCCGCGCCGGACCGCCGACTCGTCGCGCGCCCCGTACACCTTCTGCACGAGCCCCGGTGAAACGATGAACGCCGGGGCGAGCAGGAAGAGGTACATCCAGCCCGAGGCGCCGCCCGAGCCGAACCCGAAGTAGTCGGTCCCGGCGCTCGCCGAGGCCGCCGCCCGGATGCCTTCCCAGCCTCCCACGGTCGACAGCGCGATCGGCAGCGTGACCAACAGGCCGACCAGCAGGACCACGAGCTGCACGAGGTTCACCCACGCGGACGTCGTGAGGCCCCCGGCCGCGAAGTACAGCGTCATCACGCCGCCGGCGATGAGGCAGCCGAGCGGCTTGGGCACCCCCGCGACGACGTCGAGGATCCACGCGGCGGCGATGAGCTGCCCCGCCAGGATCGCCAGGGTGGCGATCCACATCAGCCCGGCGACCACGGCGCGCACCGACGGTCCGTAGCGCAGTTCGAGGTAGTCGCCGACGGTGTACAGGTCGCGGTCGCGCGCGATGCGCCAGATCCGCGGGCCGATCCAGATCCCGAGGATGCCCGTGCCGATCGCGGCCGAGCCGACCCACCACCAGGCGGCGAGCCCGTCGCGATAGCCGAGGCCCGCGGCGCCGACGGTCGAGCCCGCTCCGATGTTGGCGGCCAGGATCGTCCCGCAGAGCAGGAGGGGCGAGAGCCGCCTGCCGGCGACGAAGAACGTGGAGGTGTCGGAGACCTTCCGCCCGATGAACAACCCCAGCAGGACCAGGCCCGCCGCGTAGACCAGCAGAACAACGAGGGTGAGATTCACGGGTTCCGGCCCCCGGTCAGTACCGCGGCATATCGGACAGTGCCGGGATTCCTTCGATGGATGTCGCCGCGTGCACGGCGCGGAGGATCGCCTCGACAACGACGTCGGCGGCCAGCGCGCCCACCGTCAGAAGGTCGGTGTCACCGGAGTGGGCGCCGGTGGCCAGCGCGAAGATGGTGTCACCATCCCACGGCGTGTGGGACGGCCAGATGGCGCGCGCCAGGCCGTCGTGCGCCATCTGCGCGACCTTCGTCGCCTGGGCCTTCGTCAGCGTCGCGTTGGTCGCGACGACGCCGATGACCGTGTTGCTCGTCGGTAGCTCGGCCGGCGCCGCACCACGCCGCAGGATGTCCCGCGTCCCGGCGATCTCGTCGCCCTGTTCCGTCCGGACGCCCGCGATCACGCGGCCTGTGGCCGGATCGATCACGTCACCCACGGCGTTCACCGCGACGATCGCGGAAACGATGAGGCCGTCGGGAAGTTGAATGGAGGCCGTGCCGATCCCGCCCTTCATCGCTCGCGCCATGCCCGCGAACTTGCCGACGGTCGCTCCCGCCCCCGCCCCGACGTTGCCCTCGGCGAGCCGTCCCGCGGGGTTCATCGCGGCTTCGGCCGCCCGGTAGCCGCAATCGGCGCCCGGCCGGATCGACGGATCACCGATCGACAGGTCGAACAGGATGGCGGCCGCGACGATCGGCACCTTGACCGGTCCGGCGGGGAACCCGATGCCGCGTTCTTCCAGGAAGCGGGAGACGCCGCCGGCCGTCTCGAGCCCGAATGCGCTTCCGCCCGACAGTACGATCCCGTGCACCATCTGAACCGAGTTCACGGGGTCGAGCAGGTCGGTCTCCCGCGTCCCGGGCGCGCCGCCGCGGACGTCCACACCGCCCACCACGCCGTCGGGGGTGAGGATCACGGTGCAGCCCGTGGGTCGCCCGTCGAGCGTGTGGTGGCCGGCGAAGACGCCCGGGATCAGGCGGATCCCCCGCTCCGGCAGGAGGGCGTCCGTCTCGACGATCACCCCGTCCACCCGCTCCACGCCGGCCGGTTTGGGCGCCGGTGTGAGCGCCGGTGTCTGGGCGCAGGCCACAGCGGACAGAACCAGTGACGACGCGCACGCGAGAACGGCCGCGCCGCGGCCTGTTCGGGGGCCGCGCCCGGGCGTCCTTGGGCCTCGACATGACTCGAATGAAGGGCACATGGGGCGAAACGACGCGCTCGGCCCGCGGATTGCAACGCGAGGACTGTGGTCCCCGACGACGCTCCGCGGGCGCCCACCTGTGGCGCCGACGCAACCGGGGAAGGCCCGGCGGATTGCAAGATTATGGAAATAAAGCAGTTACATGTCGGCATGGCGGTTGCTTCACATGACGTCATGACTGATAATCATCGCCTCGACCTGCCAACGACACCGGAGCAGCTGATCGCCTGCGCGGCACGGGCTGACCGGGCCAAACACGTCCTTTGCCTGTTCCTGGCCGTCTCGCGCGAGGAAGTGGAGGAAGACCTGTGCCGCGTGCTGGCGCGTTCCCTGCGACGTGTGCCGGCCGGCCGCTCGCTCCGTCGGGAGAAGGACCGGAGGATCGTGCGGGCCGTACGCTGCCTGGTCGAGGAGGTGGAGTCCGACGATCGCAGGCTGCGGGAACTGACCCTCCGCCTGCGGGACGCCGAACGGCGCTCCGGTCTGGGAAAGTGAACCCGAAGGGTACGTGTCGACGATGATCGACTATCAGAACAGCGGCTATCTCAAGGATCCCGACAGCTTCTATCGGCGGCGGCCAGCTCCGGATGCCACGTCGCATCCGCGCGAAGGCGTCGAAGGCGGCGCCGGGGGCCGCATCAGCGGGCCCGGAGCAGCCGGAGCAGATGAGGCCCGCCCGGAAGAGGACATCTGCGAGGGCGACCGGCGCGGGATGGAGAACCGCCGCAACCCGCGCGAGCGGATGGATCCATCGCGCGTGACGGATCTCAGCCCCGTCGAGCACCTCGCGAAGCACATCGGAGCGACGACCGAGGCGGTGCTCGAGAACGTCCCGAACGCCGTGCTGCGCGCCCTATGTGACGTTCCGCAGTACACGCGCCTCCGCCGCGTCCACGATGCTACGATCCTGGCCAATCTCCGCGTCCTCGTGGATGCGATCCCATCGGACGATCTGCGCCGTCCCAGGCTGAGGTTCCTGCTCGAAGACGCGGAGCGCCGCTCCCGCATGTAGCGCAGCCGGCGGCCCCCGCCGCCGGTGGCGGGCGCCACTGTCGCGAACCGGCTCCGGTATTCCAACGCGCTTCCTACAGCGCGAGTCCCCTCCTCGCCCTTATATTCGAGCTTTCGTCGAAGATTCGGCGGCCCGCGCGTGTGCGCGCCCGCGCCGCCACCAAGGTTTCCGGTGCGAGCCCATAGATGATTATCACGCTGACAGACGGCGCCGACGCACCCGAAGTGCGAGCGGCGCTGACCCGACTCGGACTGTGGACCCGCGAGTTCACGGGGAGGCGCGGGTCCGTCCAGTTGCTCGTGCGCCCGTATTCGGGCGCCGTCGACTACGAGGCGCTTCTGGCCGTGCCCGGCGTGCTCGACGTCTCGGAAGCCCCTTCGCAACATCCCCTCGTCGACTCGCAGGCGGCGAAGGTAGCGATCGGCGGTGTCGAGATCGGGGGCGACGCGCGCCCCGTCCTGATGGCCGGCCCGTGCAGCGTGGAATCCGAGGACCAGATTCACACCGTGGCCCGACGGGTCGCGGAGCTCGGCGTCCGATTCCTCCGGGGCGGCGCTTTCAAGCCGCGGACGTCGCCGTACGACTTCCAGGGCGTCGGGTCCGAGGCTCTCCGCTGGATGCGCGACGCGGCGGACGCCAACGGTCTGCTGATCGTGACCGAGGCGCTGTCGGAGTCTTCCCTCGACGACGTGGCGGAGGTGGCGGATCTCATCCAGATCGGCTCCCGCAACATGCACAGCGCCCCCCTGCTGAACGCGGCGGGCGCGACCGGGAAGCCCGTGATGGTCAAGCGGGGAATGGCCGCCACGATCGATGAATGGCTCGGAGCGGGCGAATACTGCCGGTCGGCCGGCGCTCCCGCCGTCGTCTTCTGCGAGCGCGGAATCCGAAGCTTCGACGACCAGACCCGCAACCTGCTCGACCTGGCCTCGGTCGCGCTGCTGCGGCACGTGTACGGGCTGCCGGTCATCGTCGACCCGTCCCACGGACTCGGGCGGCGCGACCTGATCGAACCCCTGAGCGCGGCGGCGATCGCCGCGGGAGCCTCGGGCCTCCTTCTCGAGGTGCACCCCGAGCCGGAACGCGCGCTGAGCGACGGACCCCAGGCGGTATCCTTCGAGACCATTGCTCGACTGGCTTCGCGCCTCGACGTGGACCGTCCCGCGGCTTTCGTGAGCGAGACCTGAACAGGATCGCCTGATGCCGCCCGCGGTGCATACCGTCTCCGGCGGCCTGCGCGAGATTCTGTCGCGCGCCTCTGACGATCCCCACGGCGCGGATCGCCTGCACATCTTCTCCCTGGCCCTGCCGGAGGATGTGGATCCGCTCTCCCTCTGGGCCGTACGCCCGGACGGCTGGGCAGGGTCTTGGGAAACGGACGACGAGCGCTGGGCCGGCGTGGGCCGGACGCTCGCCCTGGCCGCCGCCGGCGCTGGCGGTAGCGGTGGTAGCGGCGCCGCCGGCGCCGCCGGCGCCGACCAGGGGCTGCCCCAGCGTGGGGCGATCGAGGCAGTCGAGGATGCGGTCTGGATCGGCGACACGGGCGCCGACGCGCGCCCCGACGCGCCCGGTCGCGGGAGCGAAGTATCCACCGTTCGGCTGTTCGGCGCCCTGCCGTTTCAGCCCGACGAGGACGCCCGCGACTGGGGCTTCCTGCCGAAGCACGGCTTCGTGCTCCCGCGGTGGAGCGTGTTCCGGGGGGCCGGATTCTGCCATCTCCAGCTCGCGCTGGCCGATCGCCCCGACCCGGAACAGCACGCGGACCTCCTGGGAGAACTGGCCGGCGTCGAGGCGGCGCTCCTGTCGGATGGCGCAGCGGACGAAGCGTCTCCGCCCGGCTCCATCTCTCCCGCCTCCATCTCTCCCGGCCCCGCTCGCTCGGAGGGTCCGGACGGTCGCGACGCCTGGAACGAAGCGATCCAGTCCGCTCTGCGGGAGATCCGGCGCGGCGAATTCGAGAAGGTGGTGCTGTCGCGCCGCCTCGACCTCCGGCTCGGCGGACCCGTCTCGGCCGAGTTCCTGCTGCGTCGTCTGCGGACAGAAGGAACGGGCCGCTTTCGGTTCGGGCTGCGCCACGGCGAGCGAGCATTCGTGGGTGCCTCGCCGGAATGCCTGTTCGAGAAGCGGGGCAGCCGGGTGGCCGTCGAGGCCCTCGCGGGAACCTTCGACCTGGGCGTGGATCCGGACGCCGAAGCGCTCGTGCGGGCGGCGGAGCATCTGTTCGCGAGCGGCAAGGACCTGGAGGAGCACGCCCTGGTCGTACGCGGCATCGTAGACGCCCTGCGGCCGCTGGCGGCGTCGGTCGAGGCCGAGAGCTGGCCGGACGTACGCGCAGCCGGCAGCCTCGCCCACCTGAGCACGGCCATCGCCGCCGACCTGCGTGACGGGGTCTCGGCGTTCGACTTGATCGCTGCGCTGCATCCGACCCCGGCCGTGGGAGGCCTGCCGCGGGAGGCCGCCCTGCGGTTCATTCGCCGGCACGAGCCGGAGTCGCGCGGGCTCTACGCCGCGCCCATCGGGTGGCTCGAGCCGGGGGGCGACGCGTGCCTCGCGGTCGGCATTCGCTCGGCCCTCCTGTGGCCCGACCGGGCCCGGGTCTTCGCGGGCGCCGGGATCGTCGCCGCCTCGGATCCGGAGGCGGAGTGGGAAGAAACCGGCGCCAAGCTCCGCTGGCTGGGCGAGTTGCTCGGGGGTAGCGCGTGAGCTTCGCCGCCCTGCAGGCGGCCTGGGCGGAGTGGCTCATCGAGGCGCTCGTCGCCTCGGGCGTCCGGCGCGCCGTGATCAGCCCGGGATCGCGTTCCACGCCGCTCGTTCTCGCGGCGGCGCGGGCCGAGGCGGCCGGTCGCCTCGAGGTGACGGTCATCCTCGACGAACGCTCGGCCGGATTCTTCGCGCTCGGCCAGGCGCGGGCGACGAACGAACCGGGTCTGCTCATCTGCACGTCGGGCACCGCGGGGGCGCACTATCTGCCGGCCGTCATCGAGGCGGCCGAGTCGCGGATCCCGCTGATCGTCCTCACCGCCGATCGCCCGCCCGAGCTTCGAGGCCGGGGGGCCTCACAGACGACCGATCAGGCCGGAATGTTCGGGCGGTTCGCGCGCCGGACCGCGGAGATCGGCCCGGCCGAGGCCCACGACGGCGCGATTCGGGGCCTCGTGCGCACCGCTTCGCTCGCCGTGCACGCCGCGCACTGGCCCGACCCGGGACCGGTGCACCTGAACGCGGCTTTCCGCAAACCACTGGAACCCGACTCGCTCGCCGGCGGACTCGAAGGAGACCTGTCGGAACTGGCGGACGCCGCGATCTCGGCCCTTCCGGGTCCGTTCGCCGCGCCGCGGCTGGTGCCGGACGATGACGCGCTCGACGCCGCCGTGCGGCGGATCCAGAGAGCTCGCCGTCCCCTGCTCGTGCTCGGTCCGATGTCGCCTTCCGAGTCGCCGACGGGCGACGCGGTCGCTGCGCTCGCGACGGCCGCCGGTCTTCCCGTGCTGGCGGAGGCGACCAGCCAGCACCGGTTCGGTGGCATGGTCGGCCGCCACGCCGTCGACGTCTCCGAAGCGCTGTTCGGCTCGGCGACCTTCCGCGAACGCGGGGCGCCGGACCTCGTCATCCAGGTCGGAGGAGCGCCCACCGGACGGAACTTCGGCGCGTGGATCCGTTCCTCGGACGTGGCGCGGATCGTCTTCGCCCGGCACGGCGTGCCCGAGGCGTTCAACCAGGCCGCGCAGATCATCGTCGGCGACCTCGACGAAGCGATGCGCGAAGCCGCCGCCCGCATACAGGGGCCGGCGGTCGATACAGACTGGCGGGACCATCTCGACCGCGCGGTGAAGCTGGCGCGCGATTTCATGCTGGCCGGCGGCATGTCGGGCCCGGGCGCGAGCGCGGACGCGGCCGTTAGCGCGGACGACGCCGATGGCGCGGACGACGCCGATGGCGCGGGCGACGCGGTTGTTGCGGCCGAGGGCCAGGAGTCACGCGGGATCAGCCAGGGCGACGCGGCGCGGGCGGCCGTCGCGGCCGTCCCTTCCGGCGGGATCCTCATCGTGGGCAACAGCATGCCCGTGCGGGACGTGGACCTCCACGTACCCGCGGCGCCACGCGGCATCACGGTCCTTTCCCAGCGGGGCGTCGCCGGGATCGACGGCCTGATCTCCGGCGCGGCCGGCGCCGCCGCGGCGACGGCCCGTCCGACGCTGCTGCTGCTCGGCGACGTCAGCTTCCAGCACGACGTCGGCGGACTCGCGGCGGCGTCGACCCTCGAGACGCCGTTCGTCGTGCTGGTCGTGAACAACGGAGGCGGCCGGCTATTCGAGCTGCTCCCGATCCGTCGCCTCGAGGGCGTGGAGCCGACGTTCGAGCGGTTCTTCCTCACCCCACCCGCAGTGAGTGTCACGGTCGCCGCAGCGGCCTTCGGTGTCGCGGCGACCGGGGCGCGCGAGGTCGCGGAGCTGGAAGGAATCCTGGCCGACGCGCTCGCGACACCCGGCGCGACGGTCGTGGAGGTCGAAGTGGACGCAGCCGGGACGCCGGCGGTGCGCCGGATCGCGGCGGCGCTCGAGGCGGAACTCGCGGCCGACGAGGGTTGCTTCCGGGCCTGAGATTCCTTCTTCTAACGCCGTTCATCCCGAGTGACGGTGGTTTGCCGCGCTCCCCGTTCCAGGACCCCATCCCGTGACCGAATCGGTCCGGGAAGAAGGCGATGTGATGAGTTCCGTCAGTTGGGAAGCCCAGCCGGGCTACGAAGACGTCATCTACGAGAAGTGCGCGGAAGGGATCGCGAAGATCACGATCAACCGACCGGAAGTGCGCAACGCGTTCCGGCCGCTGACCGTGCAGGAGATGCAGCGCGCGTTCAGCGACGTGCGCAACGACCGGACGATCGGCGTCGTCATCCTGACCGGGGCCGGCGACCTCGCGTTCTGCTCGGGCGGCGACCAGTCGGTGCGCGGCACCGGGGGCTACGAGGGTGACGACGGGATCCCGCGGCTCAACGTGCTCGATCTCCAGCGGCAGATCCGCACCCTGCCGATCCCGGTGATCGCGATGGTTGCCGGATACGCGGTCGGCGGCGGCCACGTGCTCCACGTCGTGTGCGACCTGACGATCGCCGCCGACAACGCGATCTTCGGCCAGACCGGGCCGAAGGTGGGCTCCTTCGACGGGGGCTACGGCTCGTCGTACCTGTCGCGGATCGTCGGGCAGAAGAAGTCGCGCGAGATCTGGTTCCTGTGCCGCCAGTACGACGCCGCACAGGCCCTCGAGATGGGCCTCGTGAACACGGTGGTGCCGCTCGAACGTCTCGAGGAAGAGACCGTGCAGTGGTGCCGGGAGATCCTCCAGCACAGCCCGACGGCGATCCGCCTGCTCAAGGCCGCGCACAACGCCGACTGCGACGGGCAGGCGGGACTTCAGCAGCTGGCGGGCGACGCGACGCTCCTGTTCTACCTCAGCGAAGAGGCGCAGGAAGGGAAGCGGGCGTTTCTCGAAAAGCGGAAGCCGGACTTCTCCCGGTATCCCCGGTTCCCATGAGCCGGTCCCGGGCCTGGGTCCTGGCTACCCGGCCCCGTACACTTCCGGCGGCGGCCGCCCCCGTTCTCGTCGGGACGGCTCTCGCCCACCAGGCCGGCGGTTTCGCGCCGCTGCCCGCGCTGGCCGCGCTCGCCGGCGCGCTGCTGCTCCAGGTCGGTTCGAACTTCGCCAACGACGTGTTCGACTACGAGAAGGGCGCGGACACCGCCGACCGGGTCGGACCGCTCCGCGTCACCCAGGCGGGGCTCCTGTCCGGTCGTGACGTCCGGCGGGGAATGTGGTTCGTATTCGCCCTCGCGACCCTGGTGGGCGTCTACCTGACCTGGATCGCGGGCTGGCCGGTCGTCGCGATCGGCCTGTCTTCGATTGCCGCCGCCGTGGCCTATACCGGCGGGCCGTTCGCTTTCGGCTACCGCGGCCTCGGTGACCTGTTCGTGCTCGTGTTTTTCGGCTTCGTCGCGGTATGCGGCACCGTGTTCGTGCAGATGGGCGAGGTGACGCGTGCCGCGTGGCCCGCCGGCTACATGATCGGGGCGCTCGCGACGGCGATCCTCGTCGTGAACAACGTGCGCGACCACGAGACGGACCGGATCGTGGGCAAGCGGACCATCCCCGTATTACTGGGCCGGGGCGCCGGGACCCTCGAGTACGGTCTCCTGGTGTTCAGCGCCTATGGCGTCGCCTGGTGGATGGTGTGGGAGGAAATGGTGTCGACCTGGGCCCTGCTCGCCTTCCTCACCCTGCCGCTGGCGCTCGTCCTGTTCGTCCACGTGCGCAAGTATCGTGGACCGATCCTGAACACGACGCTCGCGCAGACGGCCCAGCTCCTGTTCTTCTTCGCCACCCTGTTCGCCGCCGGCGTCCTCGCCGGCCGACTCACGTGAGCGACCGCGCCGGCGCGGCTCTTCGAACCGTCGTCGTCGGTCCCGCGAGGGAAGAGCGCGAGGCGGTCGTACTCCGGCTCGACGACGGACTCGGAACGGTCGGCTGGGGCGAGGCGTCGCCGCTGCCCGGTTACTCGCCGGATTCCCTGGACACCGCTGAACGCGCGCTCGACGACTGGGTTGACCGATGGCTGGCGGACGAAGCCAGAACCGAGACCGAGACCGGCGGCATCGACTCGTCCGGTCCGGCGGGCGACGAGGCCCTGCGGGAATCGCCCGCCGCCGGCTGCGCCGCCGATACGGCCCTGCTCGACCTGGCCACGCGCCGCCTCGGAGTGCCGCTGCACGCCGGCCTCCTCGACCTGCTCCGTCCGGCTCGTGGCGTCGCTCGTGGCGTCGCCCGGGTGCCGGTCGCGGCGCTCGTGACGCTGACCGGCGTGGAGCGGGCCGGCGCAGTGGACGCTTCGGTGGATGTGCTCGCGGCCGTGGCCGACCGGGTGGCCGACGGCTACCGCACGGTGAAGTTCAAGCTGGGCGGCATCGCGGGATTCGAGGCCGAGCTCGAAGAACTCGTGGCGGTACGGATGGCGTTTCCGTACCTGCGAATGCGGCTCGACGTGAACGGCGGCTGGCGGACGGATGAAGCGGGAGAGCGACTCGCCTCACTGCAGCAGGCCATCGCTCCGGAGTTCGTCGAGCAGCCCGTCGGCGCCGAGGCACTGCTGGAACTCGGCCGCATGCCCGTGCCGCTCGCCGCGGACGAGACGATGCGGCTGCCGGGCGCCCTGGCACGCCTGGCGGAAGGAGGTGGCTGCGCCGTCGTGGTGCTGAAGCCCATGGTGCTCGGGGGGCTGCGCTCGTGCCTCGCCCTTGCCGGCGAGGCCTACGAGAACGGCATCGACGTCGTGGTGAGCCACACGGTCGGCGGTCCCGTGGCGCACGCCGCGGCGTGCGAGCTGGCCCTTGCCCTCGCCGCTGCCGCTCCCGCCTCGCCCGTCCCCGCCGCGGGGCTCGGCGGGCACGACGACCTTCCTCAGCGGTCCGGCCCGTGGATCGCCCCGGCGGATGTCATCGGCCATGGAATCGATGCCCCATGGTGACGCGCGGGACGGGTGGGGAGAAAGTGCCGAGCGCAACGCGCGGGACGAGCGCGACGCCCGGCGAGCCTGGTGGCACCGGAATGCCCGGGGCGACGGACGCCAACGAGGCTGCCGGGCTGTCCGTGCGCCGGGCGGCCGCGGAGGCCGGGGAGCGCCTGGCACTCGTGTCCGGCGACCGGTCCTGGACCTGGGTGGAGGCCGCGGAAGAGGCGAATCGCGCACTCGTGAGCGTACGAGCCGCGGTCGCGCGAGCCGGAGTCGCGCCAGCCGGAGTCGCGCCAGCCGCGGTCGCGCCGGCCGGCGGGCCGGCCGCGGCGCCGATCATCGCGTTCGATGCGCGGCCGACGCCGCGGGTCGTGTTCACCGTGTTCGCGCTGATCGAGGCGGGCCAGCCCTTCGTGCCGCTCGACCCCCGGCTCCCCGCGGCCGAACGCGGCCTGCGCATCGCCCGGATCAACGCCTGCGTCGATCTCGACGACGCCGCGGCCGGCGCGACGATGGGGGCGACGGAGGCTGCGGGGGAGGGCGGAGACTGCGGGCCCGGGGACATCCCCGCCGATCGGCCTCTCGCCCTCCTGTTCAGCTCGGGTTCCACCGGCGCGGCCCGGTTGGTCGAACTGTCGCGCGGCGCCTTCGCTGCTTCGGCCGCCGCCTCGGGCGACCGACTGGGCTGGCAGGATGACGACAGGTGGCTGTGCTGCCTGCCGCTGGCGCACGTCGGCGGGCTTTCGATCCTCTCCCGCTGCCTTCTCTCGCGACGAACCATCGTGCTTACGGACGGATTCGTCGCGGCGGATGTCGCGGGGACGATGCTCGACCACGAAGTGACGCTCGCTTCGCTCGTGCCGACGATGCTGGTTCGGCTGCTGGACCTCGAACCCCCGTGGCGGCCCCCGGCGAACCTGCGGGCGATTCTGCTCGGCGGAGCGCCGGCGGGCGCCGACCTCTGGAGGCGGATCGAAGCGCGGGGTCTACCGGTGCGGGCGACCTACGGGATGACGGAGACGTGCTCGCAGGTCGCCACCGCCGAGGCCGACGCGCCGAGCAGGCTCGTGCCGCTCGTGGGCGCGGAGTTCAGGGAACGCGCCGGACGGATCGAGGTCCGAGGGCCCACGCTGTGCACGAGCATCGACGGCGTCGCCGCGCCCGCGGGCCCCGACTGGACGGAGGACGGTTTCCTGCGCACGGGCGATCTCGGCCGCGTTCGAGGCGATGGAGCTATCGAAATCTCCGGCCGCGCCGACCGTCTCATCGTCACGGGAGGCGATAACGTGGCCCCCGCCGAGGTGGAGGCGGTTCTCGAGGCACATCCCGGCGTCGCGCGGGCCCTGGTATTCGGCGTGGAGGACCCGGAGTGGGGTGAGGTGATCGCCGCGGCGCTCGTCTCCGCTTCCGAACCCCCAACTCACGCGGACCTCGCTTCCTGGTGCGCCGCTCGCCTCCCGACCTACGCGCGCCCGCGGCGTGTCGCCTGGTTCACCGAGATCCCGTCGACGGCGGCCGGAAAACCCGACGTCGTGGCCGCCCGGGACGCGGCGCGCCCACGGCTGGAGGCCCTCTGATGCCATGGTCCCTTTGATGCCCTGGTTCGGCCCGGTCCGGATGGCCGGACGGCGCGCGCCCGCCGCCTGCCTGCTCCTCGCCACGGCGTGCGTCGGGCACGCGGTCGACGCGGGCGAAGAGGCGCGCGTCCGCCGTGTGTACGACGGCGATACCATCGAGGTCGAGTTTCGGGGCCAGACGGAGCGCGTCCGCTACATAGGCATCGACACGCCGGAGATGAGCGATCCGCGCCCCGCCATCGAGGAGATGGCGCGCGAGGCGGCCGCGGCGAATCGCGTGCTGGTCGACGACCGGGCGGTGCGCCTCGAGTTCGACGTCCAGGAGAGAGATCGGTACGGGCGGCTCCTCGCCTACGTGTGGGTCGGCGACACGCTGGTCAACGAGCGCCTGGTCCGCGACGGCTTCGCCCGCGCGGGCAGCTACCCGCCGAACGTCCGCCGGCAGGATCGTCTGCGCCGGGCCGAACGCGCCGCCCGCGAGGACGGGCGCCGCCTGTGGGACGGACGGCTGGGGGATCAGCCCCTGCGGCTGCCCGATGGCGCGGCGGCGCAGTCTTCGCCCCGGCCGACCCCGCCCGGCCGGGCCGGCTCGGGCAACCGGTGGCCCGCGGACCGTCGGCCCGCGGATCTTCCACCGGGAACGACAGCCGTCTGCGATTCGGTCGCCGGAGCGCGGCGTCTGCCCGGGGACGACGGACTCACCTTCCTGAACCTCGGCCATGACTATCCTGACCAGGCGCTGACCGTGGTCATCGAAGCGCGGGACCGCGCCAGCTTCGCGAGTCCGCCGGAGCAGGCCTACCGCCGCCAGAGGATCTGCGTGACGGGGGTAGTCTCGGAGTACAGGGGACGACCGCAGATCAGGGTCCGCTCTCCCGAGCAGATCGTGATCCAGGACCCGGTGCCGCACTCGGGTCAGGACCCTCCGGGACGGGAGAACTGAGCCCATGCTCGAGATGTCCGCCGACCGCTTCGAAGAGCTCGTATCGAGCGCCCTGGCGCTCCTGCCGCCGGAGTTCGAGGCCCACATGGAGAACGTGAGCGTCGTCGTCGCCGACCGGCCGGATGCCGCGCTGCTGCGCGACATGGGGTACGATCCGGAAGATCCGGAAGACACCATCTTCGGGCTGTACGAAGGCGTGCCTCTCACCGAGCGGCTCCACGACGATCTTCTACTGCCCGACCAGATCACGATCTTCAGGGAACCGCTGCTCGCGTACTGTGAGACCGAGACGCAGGTCGTCGAAGAGGTCAGGATCACGGTGCTGCACGAGATCGGACACTTCTTCGGGATGGACGAGGATCGGCTGGAGGAACTGGGCTACGGCTGAGACGACGCCGGTGGCGCCCACCAACACCACGCCCCCGGGTCGCGGGGGCGACGCCGGGGGCGCGGGCACTCTTTCAGTCGAGAGAGACTAACTTCAGGTGCGGTCGGTCTCCGTCTCGGACTGCGTCACCATGTCTTCCGAATCACGCTGTGACTCGGGAGCGTAGTCGATGACGAAAGCCACGCGGCGGTTCACCAGACCCGACTCGCCCGGTCCCTGGGCGCCCGGCTCTACCAGGCGGCTCTCGCCGTAGCCCACCGTGCGGATCTGCGCACCATTCAGGCCGCCTTCAGCCTGCAGGTAGTTGGCCACCGAAGCGGCACGGCGCTCAGACAGGCGCTTGTTGTAGCCCTGCGTGCCCGCCGGATCGGCGAAGCCTTCGACCGTGATCATCGCGCCACTGAAATGGTGGCCGACGACGTCGGAGAAGCGATCGAGGAGCGGACGGTCGACCGTACGGATCGCCGACTCGTTGAAGTCGAAGTGAACCGGGGTCGCGAAACGGATCCCCGTCTCGAGACGCGTAACCGTCACGTCGAACTCCTCACGCAGCGCGCCGAGCTCACCCTCGAGCCCGTCGAGACGCGTCTGGATCTCGGCCAGCTGTTCCTCGGTCATCCCGACCCGGGAATCGAGTCCGGAGATATCGGCCCGGACCGCCGCCATGTCGGCTTCGTACGTCTCTTTGTCCACCTTTGCCGAGCAACCGGCCGCGGCGAACGCGGTAAGAACCGCGACGCCCATGGCCAGGGGTCGGACATTCAACTTCGTGCTCACGATAGAACTCCCTCGTTGAAAGTTGTAAGCAGGCGAGTGGCGCTCAGTCCGCCGTCGCCCTGTTTCTATCGGACTCCGCCGGAGCGTCGTCCGTCTTCAGAGAAACCGGCAATGAATTCTGGAGCTCGAACTGAAGAATCGAGCCCGCCGGTACGAATGCGTAAGAATCCTTGGTCAGCAGCGCGACGCCGGTACCTGCCGCGGCGCCAGCAACGGCTCCGATGGCCGCGTCACCCATGTCACCGCCGACGAGCCCGCCGACGATG
Source organism: Gemmatimonadota bacterium (assembly GCA_051004775.1). Taxonomy (GTDB): domain Bacteria; phylum Gemmatimonadota; class Gemmatimonadetes; order Palauibacterales; family Palauibacteraceae; genus JARFPW01. The sequence goes on along the minus strand of JBPCJZ010000035.1, from coordinate 11,306 downwards.
GCGCCGGCAGCGGCTCCGCCGCCGATCTTCTTGCCCTCGTCCTTCATCTCGGACTTCTTCCCCGGCGCGAACTCGACCAGCGACGCCTGGAGCGCGCGGCTGTCTCCACGGACCTCGATGTCCGTGAACTCGAGCTGGAGACGCGGCGGGTCGTCCTGAAACGTCAGGACCTTCCCGTTCACGACGGAACCGGCGGGGATCAACTCTTCACCGTCCTCGCCGTAGATCGGCTCGGTCACGCTGGCGGTGAAGCCACTCCCCGTGCCGTGCCGGTCGGAATTGAGCGTCTGGTTCAGACGTACCTTGACCTGCGTGCCCTCGGGCACCTCGGCCTGGTCGGCCGCTATGCCAACACCACAGGCGGCAACTGCGGCCGCCGCGGTGATGGCGAGTACTCCGGTGCGTGCGAACATGTATGATCCCGTTTCCATCAATTGTCTCGTTCGTCCCCGACTTCTGCGGTTGATCATTTAATCGCTATTTAATTTAATCGCTTCCATCGCAGGCCGGTGGCGGCAACCGTTCCATCAGTATGCAATGGCCATGCCGCACGCATGATGGACGATAAATATATATAGGGCATATACATACAGTAATTCGTCTCAACGATCCCTCGCGATCTGGACCGGGAATCGGGGAGATATTCCCGGTCACGGTGCGCACCGGGCCGGGGAGAAATTCCCTCTTTCACCCCTCTTTCACCCCCCGAGTAGTTGATTCCCCCGGTCCGACGGGCGACATTGCGCGCCCGTCACCGCACCACGGCGACCCATGAACTGGGAGAGCATTTGGCGAAGCAGGCACTGTCCGTCCTTGTAGTGGACGACGACGAGACGATGCGAGAGGTCCTCACGGTGCGCCTGGAAGACTGGGGCTACCGGGTGGAAACCGTGGGCGACGTCAAGTCCGCGCGCGCTGCGATCGACAGGAGCCCCCCCGACGTGGTGCTCGCCGATATCGTGCTGCCGGGGATGTCGGGGCTCGACCTGCTGCGCCTCCTCAAGGAGGACGACATCGATCGTCCCGTCATCCTGATGACCGGGCACGGGAGCGTCGACCTGGCCGTCGAGGCCATGAAGGACGGAGCCGAAGATTTCCTCACCAAGCCCATCGAAACCGACAAGCTGCACGCGGTTCTCAAGACCGTAATCGCCGACCTGTCGCTGAAGACCCGGGTGGCGGAACTCGATACCCAGCTCGAAGACGAGCCCGGTTTCGCGGGGATGGTGGGCCGGAGCGAGGTGATGCGGGAGGTGTTCGCCACGGTCGAGCTCCTGGCGCAGAACGAAGCCTCCGCGATCATCACCGGGCCGAGCGGGACGGGGAAGGAGCTGGTCGCCCGTTCCATCCACAGCCTCAGCGCCCGGGCCGACCAGCCGTTCATCGGCCTGAACTGTGCCGCGATCCCCGAAGGCCTGATCGAGAGTGAGCTGTTCGGCCACATGAAGGGCTCCTTCACGGGCGCGGCGCAGATGCGCATGGGGGCGTTCGAGCTCGCCGAGGGCGGCGTCCTCCTGCTCGATGAGATCGCGGAGATGCCGATCAACCTGCAGTCCAAGTTTCTCAGGATCCTCGAGGAGCGCCGGGTCCGGCGGGTAGGCGGCAGCCGTGATATCGACTTCGACGTGCGGGTGATCGCGGCCACCAACCGGCCGATCGAAGAGGCGATCGAACGTGGAATCCTACGCGAGGACCTCTACTTCCGGCTGGCCGTGTTCGAGGTGCGGCTGCCCGCGCTGAAGGAGCGGGACGGCGACATCCCGTTCCTCGTCCAGGCGTTCATCCGCGAGTTCAACGAGAAGCACGGCACTGACGTCACCGGGGTCAGCTCCGAAGCGCTGGGTTTGCTCGAAGAGTATCACTGGCCCGGCAACGTGCGGGAGCTCCGCAACGTCATCGAACGGGCGACGATCGTCGCCGGCTCCGACTGGATCGAGAAGGGGCATCTGCCCCTGTTTCTCCGGGCGCCGCGCGACACGGACGATCCGAAGATGACGATCGACGTCGGCGGCACCACGGCGGAGGAGGCGGAGAAGGAACTCATCCTCCGCACGCTCGAGCTCGTCGGCGGCAACAAGGCCGAGGCGGCCCGCCGGCTCGAGCTCGACGTGAAGACGATCCGCAACAAGCTCAAACGCTACGAGGAGGACACGGAAGGCTCGTGAAGGTCGCCACGAAGCTCTGGACGGGATACGGCCTCCTTCTCGTACTTCTCGGGTCTCTCCTGGTCTACCACGTCAGGATCATCGAGGACCTCGCGGCCGCCCAGCGCAGGCTGACCGCCGTCTCCGTACAGGTGTCGGTAGCCAGCGCAGAGCAGCTCTACCGGCTCGATCGTCTCTGGGACGCGGGGCAGAAGTTCCACGTACTGCGCGATTCCGCGTATGCGGACCTCTACCAGCGTGTCGCCATCGAGATCGACAGCACGCTGTTCGTGCTCGATACGCTCTCCCGCGGCGCGCCCGAGGCCGCGCGCGTCGACGAACTCGGCGCGACCTGGCGGCGCTTCCGCGAGAAGGCCGAGACGCAGATCCCCCCGGCCGAAGTCCTCACCGCCGAACGCGACACCCTCCGTCTCGCCGTGGGCGACGTGTCCCAGGCGGCCCGCGCGTCGATGCTCGCGGAGATCACCAGCGCGCGGCACGACGTTCAGCAGGCCCGACGGAGCGCCTTCTTCGTGGGTGCGGCCGCGCTGCTCGCCGGCCTCACGGTTATCCTTCTGATCATCCGCTCGATCACGCGTTCCCTGTCGCGGCTGTCGGCCGCCACCCGCGAGGTGGCGCGGGGCCGCTTCGCGCACCGGCTGGAGGGAAAGCACGACGAGGAGTTCCGGGAGCTGGCGGACAACTTCAATCAGATGGTCCACCGGCTGGAGGAAGTCGACGAGCTCAAGCGCAACTTCCTCTCCGGGATATCGCACGACCTGAAGAGTCCCCTGGCCTCGATCAAGGAGGCGATGCGCGTGCTCCTGGACGGGATTCCCGGCCCGCTGAACCCGAAACAGCACCGCTTGCTCGAACTCGGCCTCGCCAGCGGCGACCGGCTGTCCGCGATGATCTCGGACCTGCTCATGCTGGCGCGCCTCGAGTCGCACGCAATCCGCTACTCGTTCGAGGATGCCGACGTGGCGGACCTCGCGCGGTGCGCCGCCGACCGGCTCGAAATGCGACTCGACCGGGCGGGCGTGGTGGCCCGGGTGGACACCCCCGAGCGTCTCGTGATCGAGTGCGACTCGGACCGGATCGCGCAGGTCATCGAGAACCTGCTGGACAACGGGTTGAAGTTCTCGCCGGCCGGGGCGTCGATCGACGTGACCGTCGACCGGCGATCCGACGATGACGTGGAAATCCGCGTGGCCGATCGAGGTCCGGGTATCGCGGACGAGGACAAGGAAGCGATCTTCGAACGCTTCGCCCAGCGTGGGGAGCCGGGGGGGTCCGGCGGAGGCGTCGGACTGGGCCTGACGATCTGCCGCGAGATCGTGACGGCACACGGCGGGTACATCGGGGTGGAAGACACGCCCGAAGGGGGCAGCACTTTCATCGTGCGCCTTCCCGTCAGGCAACCCGAGGAAACCGTCGAAACGCAACCGGGCGCCGGCGTCCGGACCGTGAGCCCCACATGACGAGGCCGCCAGCTTTGACATCCCGCCTTCCATCAACGTTGAAAATCCACCGTCGCGCCCGCGTATCCGCGCGGGCCGACCTCGTCGCGCTGGCTGTTGCCGTTCTACTCTCCGTCGCCGTCTCCGCCTGCGGCGCGTCGCGCCAGTCGGGTCCGCCGGATGCGACGAGTCCGCCCCCGGCGAGCCCGCCGCCGGGGACCGCGAGCGACACGGCGCCAGGCGTGCCCGTCGGATCGATGCGGGAACGACTGCTGGCCGGCGACTACGCGGGCGTTCTCGCGGCCTACTGGGCCGACAGCACCCTGCATGCCGACGAAGACGCGATGTTCCGCGCCGGCGTCGCTTCCGCGATGCCGGGGCACCGGGCGCACGACCGTCGCCGGGCGATCGCACTGTTCACCGACCTCGTGGGCCGGTTCCCGACCACCGAGCGGCGGCCGGTCGTCGAACTCTATCTGCGCCTGCTGAAGCAGGAAGCCGACCTCCGCGCGACGATCGAGCGCCAGGATCGCGAGCTCAAGCAATTGAAGGCGATCGACCTGGGCGTTCAGCCGCCGGACGAGCAGCCGTGAACTTCGGCCTGGATGTCGGAGGCATCCTGACGAGCGCCGGCCTCCTGGCCCTGGCTTTCGTATTCGCCCTGCCAGAGGCCCGGGGGGGCGTTTCGGAGCGACTCTCGGGGGGAGACGATATCATCAAGGTATGAGACCCACGCGCGTCGTCATACTGAACGGCAAGACCGCGGATGAGCCTGAGATCCGGGCCGCCCTCGAGGAGCTCCTCTCAGACGGGGTCCGCTCGGCCATCCACATCACGGGCGGGGAAGGCGACGCGGAGCGATTCGCGGCCGATGCGGCGCGCTCCGGCGCGGAGCGGCTCATCGCGTTCGGCGGCGACGGCACCCTCAACAGCGTGGCCACGGGGATCGACGCCGTCGTCGGCGCCGGGGGAAGCTGGTCGGGAGTGGTGGGCATCGTACCGACCGGAACGGCGAATGATTTCGCCACCTGCGCGGGTATCCCGACGGAGACTCCCTCGGCCGCGGTGATCGCCATGCGGGACTACCGGCCGGTGGCCCTCGACTCCGGCAGAAGCGACGCCGGCCTTTTCCTGAACGTCGCGACCGCGGGGTTCGGCTCGGAAGTCAGTTCGAGCGTATCCGACGAGTTGAAGAGCGTCCTGGGCCGGATTTCCTATCTGGTCGCCGGAGCGGCGAATGTGGGTGGCGTCGAGCCGCGCCGCGCGAGAATCAGGGGACCCGAGTTCGACCGGACGATCGCTTTCTATCTCCTCGCGATCGGCAACGGCCGTTGCGCGGGGGGCGGCATTCCCGTCTGCCCCGACGCGAATCCGGCGGACGGCCTGTTCGACGTGACGATCGTGCCCGAGGGCATGGTCGGCCGCACGGTCGGCGAGATCCTCGACAAGGGAATGGAAGGGCTGGGCGACGCCGGCATCCGTTTCAGATGCCCGTGGCTCGAAATCGAAGCGGACGAACCGCTCCATCTCAACCTCGACGGCGAGCCCTCGACCGGCACACGGTTCCGCTTCGAAGTGAATCCCGGCGCGCTGCGTGTCCTGCTGCCGCCCGACTGTCCCATGCTATGGTCGCGCTCGTCCGGTGAGGCCGGCGAGGCCGGTGAGGCCGGTGGGGCCGGTGAAGCCGGCGAGGCCGGTGAAGCCGGCGAGGCGGCCGGCGAGGCCGGTAGCGCCAGCGGCGTCAGCCTTTCGCGACCGTCATCAGTCCGTTGCGAAGGGGAGCCCAGACCCGCGTGAAGAACGGGTCGTTCGGCCCGACGTAGTAGACGACCTCGCCGGGCCGCGCCTCCTCCCCCTTCTCCGCGTCCGGCATGTTGTCGCTGTCGAGCATGAATTTGTTGGCCACGAACGACTTGATGTCCTTGAGTATGCCGCCTTCCCCCGACTTCCGGCTGACTACCTGCACGTCGAGGTCGTGATAGGCGCTCCACACGGTGCCGCCCGCCGTCGCGCCGTCCACGCGGATGTCGAAACGCAGGCCCTCCATCCGGCCCTTCTGAATCTCCATGCCCTGGAGCGGAATCGTGAGCGGGTTCAGGCGCGTGAGGTCCAGCGCTCCCACCTTTCCGGTGAAGTGCATCGAGAACGTGTCGGTGGCGAGCGGAATCTCCATGTGTGTCTCGGCCGTGGCGCCGAAGGTCCTGAACTGCGTGTCGATGACGAGTGGCAGCGCGCCGGGCGCGTTGTTCAGCCCGTGGGCGAGCAACTCCACGTCCTCGAACGCGATCCGGCCCGGGGCCATGGCTTCCTGGAGCGGAAGTTCCTGGTACTCGATCCTGCCGTTCGTGACGATGACCGAATCGAGTTGCAGGCGACCGTCGAACCCCTGGGCGAGGGTGTTGGGCAGCCACGGCATTCCCCCGCCGGGGGGAAGACGCTTGTTGGAGAACACTTCGACGTCGACCGAGTCGACGGCCAGGGCCCGGATCACGACGTCCCGCTGGATCCGGCTCTCGAGATCGAATCCGCGCGCCACGATATGTGGGGCCCGGGCGATCACCCGGTCCTGGCGCGTGTCGAGCCGCCCGAAGAACTCCGCGTCGGTCACGGTCGGCTCGTAGCGCGGGCCGTGAATCTCGAAGCTGGCCTCGCGGCTCGAGATCCGGGCGGAGTCGAACGCGATGCGCATCAGGCTGTCCAGCCGGATGTGCTCGAATTCTCCCGTGCGCAGCTCGAGCGAGGATGGAGAGCCGGTGATCCGGCCGGATGGGCCGAGGCCCAGGTTCTCGGCCTCCACCTGCAGACCACGCACCCGCACGTGCAGAGGACCGGACCGCGTGCCGGTTCGAAGTGCGAGCAACGTCCCGTCCGTGATGCTCAGCCGTCCGATCTCGAGCACGGCCGGCGCATCACCCTGGCCCTGCACGTCGGGCCCGCGTCGGGCGTCCGCTTCCGCGTGCGCGACGGAGTCGGATTGCGGCGGCTCCGGCTCCGGGTGGAAGTACATCATCGGAGTCTCGAGCACGACGGATCGCAGGGTGACGGGCTTGCCGCGCGTCGGCTTCCGGAGCGGGATGCCGCTCACGACGACGCGGGGCGCGGAAAGGTGCGCGACGGCCCGGCTGCCGATGATCACATCCGTCGCGTCGATCTCGCGCGTGAACAGGTTGAAGCTGACATCGCCCAGGCTCAGCTCGACGGGGCTTCCTTCGAACTCCGACGCCAACCGGTCGCGGATGAAGTCCGCATCGACGACCCGAGCGGCGATGGCCTGCGCCGCGATCGCGGCGATGCCCAGCACGGCAGCTGCAACGAGCAGCCACCACACGGCCCGACCTCCGCGCGCATCAACGCTCGCCGAAGGCCCTCCGTTCGTCACCTCGTCCGTCACGTCGTCGGTCCATCCGTCGGTACGCGTGGCCAGGTCATCTTCGATCGCTGTGGAAACTGGATCTTCCCGCCAAACTCCGCTCGCCGGGGACGAATCTAGCCGCTCAGGCTTTCCAGCGGGGAGTACGCGGGCGCATCATGTAGAGTGAACCGAAAACCTGCCGGCACGAAACAGAAGCCTCCCAGGCCGACGATCGGATGGCGGGAATGGGTCGCGTTGCCCGACCTGGGCGTGGATGCGATCGCCGTGAAGGTGGATACCGGTGCCCGCTCGTCCGCCCTGCATGCCTTCGACACGCGCAGCTTCGAGAAAGGCGGAGTCGAGTACGTCCGCTTCACCATCCACCCCGTCAAGCGCAATTCGACCGTGTCCATCGAGGCGGAGTACCCGGTCCTCGCACGACGATGGGTGACGTCGTCGTCCGGCCACCGGAGTCGCCGGCCGGTCATCCGCACGCGGATCCAACTCCTCGGTCAGGAATGGCCGATCGAGGTCACACTCACGAACCGGGATGCGATGGGCTTTCGTATGCTCCTCGGCCGCCAGGCGATCAGCCGGCGTTTCCTGGTCGACGTATCGAAATCATACCTCGGCGGAAAGAAGCCATGAAGATCGCAATTCTCTCGCGCGGACCCAAGCTGTACTCGACCAGTCGTCTCAAGGAGGCCGGCCTGCAGCGCGGGCACGACATGCAGGTGGTCGACTACCTGCGCTGCTCGATGGACATCACGTCCCACCGACCGAAGATGTACTACAAGAGCCAGCCGCTCGAGGACGTCGACGCCGTGGTTCCGCGGATCGGCGCCTCGCAGACGTTCTACGGAACAGCCGTAGTCCGGCAGTTCGAGATGATGGGGGTGTACCCGCTCAACGAATCGCAGGCGATTTCGCGGTCGCGCGACAAGCTGCGGAGCCTGCAGCTCCTGTCGCGCGCCGGAGTCGGCCTGCCGGTCACCGCCTTCGCCCACTCCCCGCGCGACGTCGACTCGATCATCGCGACCGTGGGCGGGGCGCCCCTCGTGGTGAAGCTGCTCGAAGGGACGCAGGGCATCGGCGTCGTGCTGTGCGAGACGCGCGGGGCCGCGGAGTCGGTCATCGAGGCCTTCCGCGGGCTCGATGCGTACATCCTCGCGCAGGAGTTCATCGCCGAGGCGGGCGGGATGGACATCCGCTGCATCGTCGTCGGCGGGCGGGTCGTCGCGACCATGAAGCGGCAGGGCGCCAAGGGCGAGTTCCGCTCGAACCTGCACCGGGGAGGAAATGCCGCGGCGATCAAGATCACGCCCGAGGAGCGGGCGACCGCGGTCCGAGCGGCGAAGGTCATGGGTCTCGGCGTGTCCGGCGTCGACATTCTGCGGTCCAACCACGGCCCGGTGGTGATGGAGGTGAACTCTTCACCGGGACTGGAAGGAGTCGAAGAGGCAACGGGCGTCGACGTGGCCGGCAAGATCATCGAGTACCTGGAGAGGAACGCGCAGAAGGGGAAGACCAAGGACAGGAGCAGCGGGTGAGCGGGACCGTCGCGGTCAGTGGCGTCGACGTACCAGCCGGCGAGCGCCGCCGGGTGGATGTCCCCGTCGCGCGCTTCCCGACGCAGACCGAGTTGACGCTGCCGATCGAAGTCGTCAACGGCGCCTCGGACGGCCCACGCCTGTGGCTCAGCGCGGCGATCCACGGAGACGAACTCAACGGTCTCGAAATCATCCACCGGGTGCTCCGTAGGATCGACGCGGAAGAACTGGCCGGATGCGTCCTCGCGGTGCCGATCGTCAACGTGTTCGGGTTCATCCACCAGGACCGCTATCTGCCCGATCGGCGGGATCTGAATCGCAGCTTCCCCGGCTCGGCCAGCGGTTCGCTCGCCTCCCAGCTCGCGAACCTGTTCATGCGCGAAGTCGTCGCCCGCTCGACGCATGGCGTCGACCTGCACACCGGATCGCATCATCGGACGAATCTGCCGCAGGTGCGCGCCGATCTCGACGATCCGCAGACGCGCCGCTGCGCCCTCGCCTTCGGGGCGCCGATCGTCATCCACGGCGAGGCTCCCGACGGCTCCCTGCGGAAGGCGGTCGCGAAGAAGCGCATCCCGATCGTCGTCTACGAGGCGGGGGAGCCCCAGCGTTTCGACGAGGACGCGATCGCCATGGGGGTCGCCGGCGTCCTGCGACTGATGGCGGAACTCGGGATGCGCGACGGGACGGATGATCCCCCGCTCGGCGAGACCCTGGAGGCCCACAAGCGCAGCTGGGTGCGGGCGCGCCGCAGCGGCATCCTCCGCCTGGAGGTTACCCTCGGCGACACGGTGAAAGCGCGACAGCGCATCGGTACGATCGACGAAGTTCTCGGCGGCGAGAGTTCGGTCGTCCGCAGCTCGCACGCGGGCATCGTCATCGGCCACACGGCGAATCCGCTCGTCTACAAGGGTGATGCGATCGCGCACGTCGCGCGGGATCCCGTTCCAGTGAACGGCTGAGTCAACTCAGTTCCGTCAGCGGGTAGCCCGCCAGCGCGGCGGCCGTCCACCCGTTGCGGGTCCCGGCGCCCGGCGAGCCGTCGAACGACGTGCGCCGCGGCGTCCAGGTGCCTTCCCCGCCGAACCATAGCCCAGGCCTCTTCGGGATTCGGGTCCAGCCTGAGCTGACCACCCAGGTGGATGAACGAGCACCTCACCCATCGACGCCTCCGAAAGTCCCACGCGCGAAGGCTGCCGTCGGATGCATCGAGAGGCCGCCGGGTCCCACGTCCCGAATGCCGCTAGGTTGCGGAGACGAGTTGTCCCCCCGCATCCGAATCGAGAGCCCGATGTTCGACATGACCTGGATCACGACAACGTGGTCGGCCATCGTGATGGTCCTCATCACGTCGATGGCCATCTACGCGTCCCTCATACTGTTCACCCGTCTCGCCGGCCTTCGCAGCTTCTCGAAGATGTCGAGCTTCGATTTTGCGACGACCGTGGGGATCGGAACCATCCTCGCCGGCACCCTGCTCAACAAGAATCCGCCACTGCTGCAAGGCATCGCGGCTCTGGCGATCCTGTACGCGCTGCAATTCCTGGTGGCCGTATTTCGGCAGCGATTCGGCCTGGTCAGTCACATCGTCGACAACGAGCCACTCTTACTGATGGCCGGGAAGGAGATCCTGCGCGACAACCTGCGACGCGCTCGGGTGAGCGAGGCCGACCTCCGGGCGAAGCTGCGGGAGGCCAACGTAATCCATCTCGGCCAGGTACGAGCCGTCGTCTTCGAGAGCACGGGGGACGTATCGGTTCTGCACGCGGCGCCGGATGGACCGCCGCTCGATCTCGACATTCTCCAGGGTGTGCGGGATCTCGAACGACTGCGAGCCTAGCGAGCCTGGAGTGGCCCGCCAGCCAGTCGAGAGCGCGGAGTTCGCGACGAAAAAACGGCCGGGCAGCCTATCGAAGAATCGATTGAGCTGCCCGGCCGCCCCGCGTCTAAGCTCTACGTCAGATCTAAGTCAGAGTCAGATCTAAGTCAGATCCAGTCAGATCTAAGTCAGATCTAACTCGACGCCGCAGGTCTCACCGCGCGATCGAGCTCGAGCGTCAGCACCGTGCCCTGCTCCAGCTCGATATCCGTATCGCTCCGCGCAACCGCGACCGCGCTGCCGCCGGCCGCTCCGAGAATGGCGCCGAGCGCCGCGTTGTCGAGCAGAAGCTCGCCGAGCAACGTTCCCGCCAGCGCGCCGCCACCTACGATCGCGATGTTCTCGCCCGTCACCAGGTCGCGGTTGTTCTTCGTTTTCGCCTTCACGACATCCGCAGAGATCGTGTAGGTCTGGCCGCCGACCTCGAGCTTGTTCGGATTGAGCGCGAGCACCTTCCGGGACTCACCGTCCATCTCGACGTTTCCGGATTTCGTGACTTCGCCCGTGACGACCGATCCGCGCTGCAGGAGCACATGCTGGCCGTCCGTCACGTCGCGCGACACCACGCCGCTCCAACGATCGCCCGGCTTGGTGGTCTTCGTGCTCAGCGTCTGCTGCAACTGCACCTCGAACTGCGTCCCCGAGGCGATCTCGCGATTGAACTGCGCGTCGCCGCTCGGGACGACCGTCGGTTCCGTATCGGAGCCGTTGCCGCTGCCGCCGTAGCCGCCTCCGGAGGCGCAGCCAACCATCGTCACTGCCGCCAGTAGAGCCAGCGCCGAGCCCGCACGGCGCGGTCCGAATGTCCTGGATATGCTTTCAATTCCGCTCATAGTCTGGTCCTCTTCTTCCATCTGGGGTCCTCGTGTCCGCCCGGAGCCCGACCGACAACACGGCTGTCACACATCGCGTGGTCAGCGA
>JBPCJZ010000034.1:0-3664 GCA_051004775.1 Gemmatimonadota bacterium | reverse complement strand
CTGGCCCGGCGGCGGAAGGTGGCCCGGCGGGATGTTGAACCGCGCTGCGGTGCTTCGCGTTTCGGCGTCGCCAGCGGCTGCTCTGCCTTTACGGCCGTCGGCGTCGGGGCCCTCGGCTGCGTCGGCGTCGCGAGCGTCGCTGTCGTGCGAGTCAAAGACGATCACCGGACCGTTGTCGGGGGGCTCGTTGCGGGAACAGGCCGCGCCGCTCATCGCGGCCAGCAGAACGAGCATCTCGGGAAGGCGTCGCCTGGTCATCTTCGCTTCTCCGTCCGGGGTCGTCGAACCGTCGGAACCGTCGAAGATGACGGACCCGCCTGGGTCGAGTATACCGGGGGGTGCCTGCACGATCGATACCCACATGATCTGCTGGCGTCCAGCTTGAACGGGGTTTTGCCGGCAGGCACAGGGAAGGCACTTCGCGGGACCGGTAGGAGCCGCCACGGCCTGCGACCTGATTCGCGACGGCTACCCGCTCGACCTGGAAGCGCCCCTCAGGTAGCCCGGGACGCTGTTCGTCGTCCTCGACGCTTCATCCACCACGCGACTACCAGCAGCAGAAGCGCGACGGCCGTCAGCGGCACGACGATCGCCAGGATCGTGAACAGCCCCGACAGGCCCGCCTCAGTCAGCGACACGGCGGGATTCGCCAGGCCGCCCGTGGTAACGAGAGAGGCCGTTCGGGCCGCGACCGTCCCCGCCTGGACCACCCCCGCCGTTCCACCGCCGGCCACTATCGCGAGCACCCACTGCAGGATCAGTGAGGCATCTCCGAGCAGCGCGGCCGTGAGCACCGTGCCGGCCACGACAGCCGCCGGGGTCGCGATGGTGTCCAGCAGGTTGTCGAGCCACGGGACCAGGTAGGCGCCCACTTCGACCACGACTGCCACCGCCAGCACGACCATCGCCATCGGGTGCTGCAGCCATTCGAACCCGGCCGCCGGCTCGAACTGACCCAATCGCGCGGCGAGGCTCATCCCGAACAGCGGGACGAACACCCGGAACCCGCTCGCCGCGGCCAGCCCGATCCCCGCGGCCAGTGCCAGCACGAAGCCCAGTCCGGCGGGTTCCATCAGCCGAACGTCAGGCCCTGGGCAAGCGGCAACTCGGTGCCCCAGTTGATCGTGTTCGTCTGGCGCCGCATGTAGCCCTTCCACGAATCGGATCCCGACTCCCGCCCGCCGCCTGTCTCCTTCTCTCCACCGAAGGCCCCGCCGATCTCGGCGCCGCTCGTGCCGATGTTCACGTTCGCGATGCCGCAATCGCTGCCGCGCTGCGACAGGAAGTACTCCGCCTCGCGGATGTTCTCCGTGAAGATCGCCGAGGACAGGCCCTGCGGGACCGCGTTGTGGATCTCCACGGCTTCCGCGATCTCGTCCACGGCTTCCCGTGGCGTGGCGTTCGCGCTTCCGTATTCGATGATGTAGAGAAGCGGCGCGAACGTCTCCTCCTGCACGATATCGAAGTCGTTGCGGGCGCTCGCCACGGCCGGCCGAACGTAGTGTCCGCCCGGGTATGAATCTCCATCGAGCGGCTCGCCACCGTACAGGACTTCGCCCCCGGCTTCGGCGACGCGCGCGAGCGCCTTCTGCATCTCTTCCACGGCCCCCGGGTTGACGACCGGTCCCACGAGCGTACCGTCGTCGAGCGGATCGCCGATCACCACATCTTCGTAGGCACGCGTCAGCCGGCTGACCAGCTCGTCCTTGATCGACGCGTGGGCGATGATCCGCCGGGTCGAAGTGCACCGCTGGCCGGCCGTACCGCAGGCGCCGAACAGGATGGCCGGCAGGACGAGGTCCATGTTCGCGCTTGGCGTCACGATGATCGCGTTGTTGCCGCCCAGCTCGAGGATCGTGCGGCCCAGCCGCTTCCCTACCGTCTCGGAAACGTGGATCCCCATGCGGGTGCTGCCCGTGAACGAGATGAGCGGCAGCCGCTTGTCGTGCAGCATGCGCTCGCCAATCACCGAACCGGGGCCGGCGCACAGCGAGAAGATCGCGGGATCGACGTCGTTCTCGCGGCATACGCTCTCGGCGATCTTCGTCACCGCCACGGCGCACAGGTTGACGTTCCCCGAAGGCTTCCAGAGCGTCGCGTCGCCGCATACGGCCGCGAGGGCGGCGTTCCAGCTCCAGACCGCGACCGGAAAGTTGAAGGCGGTGATCACCCCGACGACCCCCAGCGGATGCCATTGCTCGAACATCCGGTGGTCGGGTCGTTCCGAATGCATGGAGTTGCCGTAGAGCATCCGCGACTGTCCGACCGCGAAGTCGCAGATGTCGATCATCTCCTGCACCTCGCCCTCGCCCTCCGCGCGGATCTTGCCCATCTCCAGGGTCACCAGGCCGCCGAGATCCGACTGCAGCTCGCGAAGACGGTTGCCGAGCTGGCGGACCACGTCTCCCCGGCGGGGCGCGGGGACCTTCCGCCACTCGAGGAAGGCCTCGTGGGCTCGAGCGACGATCCGCTCGTATTCCTCGGGCGTCACCTCCCGCACCGACGCGATAACCGAACCATCGATGGGAGATATCGATTCGACGAGCGAGCCCGAGCCGATCCATTCGCCGTCGAACCCGCCGGGATTTTCGTCCCGGATGCCGAGGGCGTCGAGAAAGTCATGCATACGAAGTCACCTGGGGTGCAGAAGAAGTGGTCGAAGCCGGATGTAGCGAAGGCGGCAAGATAGGCCGCCGACCGACGAGCGGCGAGCGCCGGCCGCGGGGTTCACGGGGTTCATTCCTCCAGCGCGTAGACCTCCGTGAATCCGCCGACGATGCTGTGCCGGCAGCCGAGGAGGTTGCGCATTTCGGAGTCCTCGACGACGAATCGGGCTTCCCAGTACCCCTCGTCGACCTCGCGGACGTCGGTCACTTCGATCACCGTCCAGCCGTCCAACACGGCGGCTTCGCGACACGCGGCCGCGGGCGAAGTGGCGGCGGCGGGTTGCTCTTCGAACGCCACGGATTTCGTGTTGAGGCATCCGGACACACTCCCGATCAGCAGGGCCGCCAAACCGAGGACGCCGCCGCGTCCCGGGTGGAGCGCTCCGCGCTCTACGGTTCCTCCCGCGGGCCAGATGGCGACTCCAGCCACTTTGTGCGCACCCGTCATTCTGTGAACCTCCCGGCACTCTATGAACCTTCCCGTCATTTCATACCCTCCCGCAAAGCACGAGTCGGAGTAGGATGCCCGTCAGAATCGCGACGAGCAGACTCGTCAGGGTTCCGATCAGGTAGTATTCGGCGAAGCGACGTTCCTTCAGTTCTTCGAAGCGCGCGAACGACTTGGCGGTGATCAGGAACACGATCGCGGCCCACTGGCCGAGCAGGATCAGGATCAGCGTCAGGGTCCGTTCGAGCCCCCCGATCACCCGGCCGCTGCCGACGATGCCACCCTCCGCGCCTTGCGACGCCGGGGTGGGACCGAGCGCGGAGAGGGTCGCCACGACAATGCCGCTGCCGCCGGACCACGTGAAGGCGAATACACCGACGTACACGAATAGCGTGAGCCAGTAGGGCATCCATGCCGGGTCCACGTGTTGTGGCAGCGGACCGGGGGACCCGAGCAGGAAGATGGCGGCTCCCGCGAGCGTCGCGAGGTGGATGGCCTGGTCGGCGATGAACAGGATGAGGGGGTTCGGGCGGGAACGGCGCCACCGCGA
>JBPCJZ010000033.1:0-6828 GCA_051004775.1 Gemmatimonadota bacterium | reverse complement strand
GCGGTCCGCCTGGGTCCCTCCGACGCCAACGCCGCCTGGGCCCTCGCGCTCATCCTCCGCCGCCAGGGCGAGTGGGACGAATCGACGGCACTGATGAAGCGCGCGGCGCAGCTCGACCCGCGTAACTCCCTTCGGCTCGAGACGCTCGCCGAGAACCTCATGTGGTCGGGAGCATTCGAGGACGCGAACCGCGTGACCGAACGCTCGCTCACGATCGATCCCGGCTCGGCGCGGACTCGCTCGCGGAAGGCCGAACTGGTGATCGAGCTGGACGGCGAAACACGGCGGGCGAGCGGCCTGGCGGGTGAGCTGGCGCTCGACTCCACCTCATTCGAAGAAGGCGTCGCGTTAGACGTCATCGCGCGGTACGAGCGCGACTATCCGCGGGTGGTCCGCCTCGCCGATGCGTTGGCTCCTCTCGAGGGAAACCTGATCCTCGAGTTGCGGCTCATCAGGAAGGGGATGGCGCTCGCCCGGCTCGGCGAGTCCGTCGATTCCGTGGTCGACACGCTGCTCAGCGTCGAAGGGGAAGGCTCCACGACCGAGCTCGGCCATCCGTCGCTCCACGGGTACGCGCAGGCGCTCGCGGGTCGGCGGGACGACGCGCTGCCCCTCCTGCGAGAGGGGGAACGAGGCGTGCGCGCCGCGGAAGATCACGTGCTCAGCTCCCGCTGGCTGAAGCACACGATCGCCGGCTACGGGCTCGTCGGTGCGCTCGATGCGGGCCTCGATCTGCTCGACGAGTTCGTGGAGCGGCCGCATCAGGCCCTCTCGGCGACCGCCCTGCGCCTCGACCCCCAGTTCGACCCGTATCGCGACAATCCTCGTTTCGAGGCGATCATCGAACGCCGGGCACGGTTCGAGGCCGAGAGCGCCCGGAAGGCGGCAGCCGGGCGGCCCTGGGTGCCGTGAGCGCCTGGCGGCGGTTCGTTGGCGAGCCTCTAGAAGGCGAACAGCTCCGCGACCGCGAGCTCGAATCCGGGCAGGAGTTTACCGCCGTCGAGCGTCTGATGCTCCCACACGATCTTCACGTCGATGCCCGGTCGCCAGACCTCCACGGTCCGCGTTCTCGGCTGAACGACCCAGACGATCAGGGTGCCGGCTTCAAGGTACCCCAGCACCTTCTCCTGCATCTCCGACGCCGCGTTGGAAGGAGACACGACCTCTACGGCGAGTTCGGGGGCGAACGGCCAGAATCCCTCCGGAACCGAGCCGGGCGGCCAGCGCTTGAAAGACACGTAGGCGGCGTCGGGACGACGGACGGTCGGCGGATCCACGGTGAGCAGAAATCCAGCCTCGACGACGACCCTGCCGGTATCGTGTCCGCGGACCCATTCATCCAGCTGGCGCAGCACGTTGACGACCACGACGCCGTGCTGTGCCCCGGGCTGAGGCTCCCGGACGAGCAGCCCTCGCGACAGCTCGAGCCGGTGCGTGTCCTCGGCGAGGGACTCGAACTCATCCAGGGTGAGCGAATCGGCGTAGCCGGCGGGAAGCTGCATGTGGTGTTCTCCTCGTACGAGTAGCTGGAGGAATATCGTACAGGATCAACGGAATGTCACTGTCTGCCGGGCCGGGAACGCCACGACCGCGAGCATTGGCTGCGCGCCCCGCTCGCTTCACTCCAGCTCTGGACCTTCGCGTAGACCCAACGGTCGAAGAACTCGGCCAGGTCTCGCCCCGACGACTCCTCGGCGAAGACGTACGACCGCTCGGATCGGGCCACTCCCTCGAGGGCCTGCAGCAGTTCGGCGAAGCGGTCCCCACGGTGGGGCAGGGCGCGGGCGAGGACGTAGGCCGACATGCCCAGGCCCGCCTCGGCCGCGCGCTGCTTCAGCGCGGCTTTCTCGGCCGGCGAGACCCGGATCTGCACCTGCTCGGTTTTCGCGGTCATGGTGGGAATGTAATCGACCGGGTAATGTTGTCAATACAGATGTAATGACAAGAGGGCGAGCCGGCGACCGACTACTTCGGGGTGGACCTGGATGCCGTGTGGGACACCACAACGAAGGACTTGCCCGTCCTCCTGGCTGAGCTCGGCTACCGCCAGGACTCACGCTAGCGGCCGGACATCGGGGTCGATCCGCGGAGACCGTCATACCTGTCGCCCGCGCCCTGGCCACCGCACGTTTCTCACATGACGTCCTCCCATCCCGATCCCGACCTGCGTTCCGTGCCGTTCGCCGAGAAAGACGAACCGCTCCGCGATGACGTCCGCCTGCTCGGCGACATGGTGGGCGGGGTCGTCCGCGAGCTGGCGGGCGAGGAGCGTTTCGAGCAGGTCGAGGCGGCGAGAACGGCCGCGATCCAGCGACGCGAGGGGGATGCCGCCGCGGTCGACGACCTCGAGCGGCGCCTGGCGAACCTCGCGCCCGAGCGGGCGGCGGAGCTCGCACGCGCCTTCTCCCTCTACTTCCAGGCCGTGAACCTGGCCGAACGCGTGCACCGCATCCGTCGTGGCCGAGCGTACCTGGTGGAGGGAGACGCGCAGGAGGGGAGTCTCGCCGACACCGCGGCGTGTCTGCGGGAGCGCGGGCTCGACCGGGCGGAGGCTCGCCGACTATTGGTGGAAAGCCGTGTCGAACCGGTGTTCACCGCCCATCCGACCGAGGCGACCCGCCGGGTGATCCTCGAGAAGCAGCGCCGGATCGCCGATCTCCTGATCGCGCGGCTCGACCCCGCACGCACGCCGCGGGCGGAGCGGAGCATCCTCGCGCGGATCCGCTCGGAGCTGGCGATCGCGTGGCAAACGGAGGAGTCGCCGGGCCAGCGTCCGAGGGTGCGGGACGAGGCCGAGCACGTCCTGTTCTACCTCGCGGACGTCCTGTACGGCGTGACGCCGGTGCTGTCCGAACTGGTGGGCGACGCGCTCGATCGGGCGTACGGTTCCGCGGCTTCCGCGCCGCAGGGGGGCGCCGCACCCGTCGCCGAGCGGCCTGCCGCCCGGCCCACGCCTGCCGCCGGGCCCGCCGGCGCGCCGCCCGTTCGCTACGCCTCATGGGTCGGCGGCGACATGGACGGCAACCCCAACGTCGGTCCGGATACGATCCTCGATACGCTGGCAAGGCATCGCGAGGTAGCCCTCGGCCTGTACTCGGCCGACCTGCGCGCCCTCGCGCGGCAGCTATCGCAATCGCGGCCCGAAGTCGTGTTCGGCGAGCGGGTCGTCGCCCTGCGCGCCAGCCTCGAGGCGCAGTTCCCGACCGCGGCCGACGCGATCTCACCCCGTCATCGCGCGATGACCTACCGCGTGACGCTCGCGCTCATGGTCGAGCGGGTGGCCGCGACGCGAATCGACGACAACGAGGCGTACGCGGGACCGGACGAACTGGTGGACGATCTGCGCGCCATCGAGGAGAGCCTCGAGCAGGGTGGGGGACCGGCTGCGGCCGGGCTCCACGAGCTCCGGCGGCTGCGGCGGCGGGTGGAGGTGTTCGGGTTCCACCTGGCGGCACTCGACGTCCGGCAGGATGCGCGCGAGCACCGCGATGTGATGGCAGATCTGCTGGAGGATCCGGACTGGCCGGAGCGACCGGAGGCCGAGCGGGCCGAACGCTTGCGCGAGCTGCTGGCGGAGACGGCCAACTCCGGCGTCGACGCAGACGCCAAACCTGCGTCCCTCACCGACCGCGCCCGCCGTGCCCTCGACACCTTCCGCGCGATCGGCGAAGGACGCCGACGGTTCGGCAGCGAGGCCCTCGGCGTGTTCATCATCAGCATGACCCGCGCCGTGGACGACGTGCTCACCGTCCTCTACCTCGCGCGCCGGGCCGGGCTGGCGGCGGACGACGACGGGGCGGTGCCGCTCGACATCGTGCCGCTGCTCGAAACCGTGCCCGATCTCGAACGTGCCGGACCGATCCTCGCGGCGCTGCTCGAAGACCCGGTGTACGGCCCGCATCTTCGCGCGCGAGGCGGCCGCCAGATGGTGATGGTCGGCTACTCCGACTCGAGCAAGGACGGCGGGGTGTTCGCCTCGCGCTGGTCGCTGCACGAGGCGCAGGAGGCGCTCGCTCGCACGGCCACCGACCGCGACGTCGCGCTCACCATGTTTCACGGCCGCGGCGGCACGGTGTCGCGCGGCGGAGGCAAGGCAGAAGACGCACTCCGAACGGCGCCGCTGGGCAGCGTGAACCACCTGCTGCGGCTGACCGAGCAGGGCGAGGTGATCGATGCGAAGTATGGTCTGCCGAGCATCGCCCTCCGCGAACTCGAGCGGATGATAGGAGCGGTCGCCCTGCACCACACGGCGCCGCCGGAAGTCGTGCCCGGGGAGTGGATCGAGACGGCCTCCGGGGTCGCCCGCGCGAGCCGCGAGGCCTTCCGCGAACTCGTCTACGAGACGAACGGCTTCGCGGCCTTCTTCCGCGAGGTGACGCCGATCGACGTGATCGAGCGCATGACGATCGGCTCCCGGCCGGCGTCGCGCCGCGCGGGCCAGGGGATCGAGGATCTGCGCGCGATCCCGTGGGTGTTCGCGTGGATGCAGAACCGCATCGTCCTGTCCGGCTGGTACGGACTCGGCGCCGGCCTCACCGCGGCCGTCGAGCGGCTGGGCGAGGACGAGGCGGCCCGGATGGCGCGCTCGTGGAGCTTCCTGCAGGTGCTGCTCGACGACGTCGAGATGGTGCTCGCGAAGTCGGACCTCGGCATCGGCGCACGCTACGTGGAGCGCCTCGGCGGGCCGGGAGCGGACGAGCTGTTCCGGCGCGTCCGCGACGAGCACGAGCGCACGGTCGACCTCGTCCTGCGTCTGCGCGGCACGGACGACCTGCTCGCGGAAGAACCCACGCTCCGCCGGTCGATCCGCCTGCGGAACCCGTACGTCGATCCGCTCAGCTACCTCCAGGTCGACCTGCTCGCCCGCTGGCGCGAGGAGGGCCGCCCGGACGGACCGCTGGCCGATGCGCTCCTCGAGACGGTCCGCGGCATCGCGCGCGGCGTGAAGAACACGGGGTAGCTGCCGGGCGGCTCGGCTTGCCCAACCCTTCCCGGGGCATGCATCGTGCATCACATTGTGCATCATAGTGAAGCACCTACGTGATGCAGCGATTTGACGCATCGCTGGTGCACAGAACGCACCCCCCTCACTCCGCCGACGGGTTGATAAGCCGATGAGAACGATCACGATAAGAAAGATGCCCCCGGAGCTGGAGGCGCACCTCGAGGAACAGGCGAGGAAGGAGGGGACGAGCATGGCGAGCACGGTGATCCGCCTGCTGATGGCCGCGACCGGGCTTCAGAGGTCTCGTCGTGGCGGCCCGTATGACGACCTCGACGACCTCGCGGGGACGTGGACCGAGGCGGATGCGAACGCTTTCGATCGCGCGGTTGAGGAACAGCGGCCGATTGATCCGGAGGTCTGGCAAGCAACGGGCACGGAGACCTGATCGTGCGCCTGTGCCTCGACACTTCCGCCTACTCCGCTTTCAAGCGCGGGGACGAGGCCGTACTCCGGCTCCTGCGGCGCGCTGATGAGATCGTCCTTCCGGCGGTGGTGCTCGGCGAACTGCGCGCCGGCTTCAGGGCAGGGACACGCGAGCGGCGAAACCTGGAAGAACTCGAAGCCTTCCTCGACTCCCCCCGCGTCGGCGCGGCAGCGATCGATGACGATACCGCCATTCGGTACGCGGAGATCGTCTCCTACCTGCGGGCCGAGGGAAGCCCGATCCCGACGAACGACATCTGGATCGCAGCGAGCGCGATGCAGTGGGGCCTTCGGATGCTGACGCGCGATGCCCACTTCACCCGCCTGCCGCAGGTGTCCGTGGAGCCGCTGCCGCCGCGGAACTGACGCTTGCCCCGGGGTGTCGAACGGGGACGGGACACATGAATAAAGGCCCCGTCGTGGGTCACCGTTCCTGGTAGCTTCCCGTCCCTACGGGTCCGCCTCCATGGCTTCCGTCGCCTTAAAGTAGACGGCGTCGGGGATGTCACGGTCCCGTTTCCAGCGGGCGCCGGCGGTGCGGGCGTCGGGGTCGGCGCCCTCGGCGCGGTTCGCCTCTACCAGGGCCGCCACCGGGTCGGGCGGCAGGCGCGGGGGCTTCCGAGCCCCGGCCACATGGACGGTCCCCTTCGGATCGCGGAACGCCGCCTGGCGGTCCCGGCCCCACCACTCGACCGTCCAGCCCCCCTCGTGCACGAGCCGGTGGTGGACGCGGCACAGGAGAACGGTATTCTTCAGGCTGGTAGGGCCTCCGTCGATCCAGTGAAAGACGTGGTGGGAGTCCGTGTAGCGGAGCCCGCAGCCGGGGAATCGGCAGCCGCGGTCGCGCACCTCGAGGGCCCGGCGGAGCGCGGTCGGGGTCGACCGGCTCTTGCGGCCGACGTCGAGGACGGAGCCGTCCGCCGGGTCCTTCGTCACCCGCACCACGGCGGCGTCGCACGACAGGCGCCGGGCGGTTTCCGCGGAAATCCGCGTCCCGTCCTCCAGTTCCGACATGCCGGGCTCGCCGCCCTCCTCGAGCGTGGCCGGCTCGACGTGCAGCATGATCTGCCAGCGATCGGCCCGGGTCCCGCTGATCCGGGCCCGGGTCGCGGCGCCGGAGCCGGTGTCGGCGTCGGCGTCAGCGTCGGCGTCGGCGTCGGAGTCGGCGTCGGTGTCGGTGTCAGCCCCAGACCCACCCCCGAGCGCCCATTCGGCGACCAGGCCGAGGGCGTCGGCTCGCCGGCGCGAGGCCTCGAGCACGGAATCGTCCCAGGGCTCGCCCGCCGCCCGCGCCTTTCCGTACAGCGCGAACACGGCCCGGTCCAGCGACTTGCCCACGACCGCGGCGGTCTCGGGTGTGAGGAGCGCATCCAGCCGGTACATCCCCTCCCCGTTGGGAT
>JBPCJZ010000032.1:0-27249 GCA_051004775.1 Gemmatimonadota bacterium | reverse complement strand
GGGAGCGATCGCTGATCACCACCGCGTGCGTGCTGTCGCCGTCGGCGAACAGGTCCACGTCCCACACCACGATCGACGAGTCCGGCGGAAGCGTCGTGCCCACGTCGAGGATTCGCTTCTCCGCCTCTGCGCGAAGCTCGATCCAGCGCTCGAAGTTGACGAGTCGTTCCGGCAGCCAGTCGTCCCGCGCCGGGGTGCCGCCGGCCGAACTCTGCAGCGGCGATCGGTACAGGTAGAAGTTCTCGGTGTCGAAGCCGAGCCGCACGTAGAATCGCAGGCCCGTGGTCGGTCCGAACTCTCCGGATACGGGCAGCGCCCAGGCCCGGAGCTGCCGGTAGAGGAGAAAATTCCGCGGCCGCTCGGTGAACCGTCGGAACACTTCGATTCGCTCGCCGGCGGGTACATCTTCGAACAGCACCCTGAGCGACTGCTCGTTGATCGGTTGGGCTCCGAAGGTCAGGTCGTCGGTATTCTGCGCCTGCTGATCGCTGATGCCGGGAGGCGACAAGTATCCCCCGTCGGTGGTCGAGATCGGTCCGACCGCGACCTGGCCGGCGGTGCCGGGATTCTGTCCGGTGAACCCGGCTACGCTCCCGGACCCCCCCCGCTTCAGCCACGGGGAGCCCGAGAACTCCATGCGGCTGATGAGAATCGTCTCCGCACGGTCGCTGGTGAACGTGATGCGAATGTGCTTGACGTTCTGGCGCGCGTCGGTCGTCGCGTTCTCGAGCTGATCGGGCAGGGCGAGCGGAATGCGGAACTTGTTGAACGGAAACTCGCCCCCGGTCTGCCGGTCGAGGTACCGCGACGGGGCGTTCAGCGGAACGATGAATCGGAGGTAGCGCTCGTCCTGGTTGAGGAAGTTGTCCCGGTTCAGGTCTTCCGTATCCTCGACGCCGTTGTTGTTCGTGCAGTTGGCTCGCGGGTCGCCGAGCGGATAGGCGGTGGCCGACGGCTCCGCCACGCAGCCCGTGTCCCACAGCCCGGTATCGTCCTGGTTGCCCCATACGCCGACGAGCGGGTCGGCCTCCTGGTCGAGGATCCCGACGCCCGAGGCATTCCCCAGCGAGTCGGCGACCAGCGCGTCCTCGGAGACCGTGCCGATGTCGATGATCATGGAGATTCGATCGGAGGTCGAGTTCACGCTCAATGCGTAGAACTCCAGGAACTCGATGGCCGTGAGGTCGAGTCCGGTTTCCGACAGGGACTGGGTAATGGAGTACCAGCCGTTCTCCCCCGCCGGAGGGTCCGTGAGCGACACCCACAGGACTTCTTCCGTGGAGGCCGGGTTGAGGGTGTTGATGGCCGGATCCACCTGGACGGTCGCCAGCGGACCCTGGACGGAGCCTCCGGCGTCCTGCCACTGCGCCTGCCAGACGCCCGACAGCTGGTTTGAAAGCGACGGGCTGTCGGGCAGATAGTTGTCGCCGTCCGCGTCGGGACGGCTGACGACGCTGGCGTTCTTCCAGGCGCGGGTTCCGAGGCCGAGGCGAAGGCGGGAGCTTCCCTCGAAGTCGTCCACGTACGTCAAGCCGTTGCGGTTCGTGGTGGGGCGGGAGCCGGCGAGCTCCCCTTCGAATCGCACCGTCGAGGGAATGCTCGTGCTGATGCCGGGCAGCGAGTTCACGAGGTTGTCGAGCGCCCGGGGCTGGAAGTTCAGATCCGCGATGACGCCGCCCAGGCTGACGGCGCTCGGCTCGAGCCCCAGTTCGGGCCGGTTCAGGACCGAACCCTCTCTTTGCAGCAGTCCGATGAAGTCTACGGACCCCACGTCTCCCAGTCTGTACTCGCCGGTCAGGCCGAGAATGCTCGTCTGCTGGACCTGGAAGATGGGTTTCTGCTCGAACCGCACGTCGAGGCTCGGGCTCTGAGAGCTGCCGAACAGCTCGGTCGGGCGCAGAATCTGAAGCTGGCCGATCTCGTAGTCGATGTTGTAGTCGCTTCCTCGCTCTAGCTGACGCCCGTCGAGCGTGACCTTCTCGCTGCCCTCGCGGATGCCGATGGCGCCCAGCGAGAACGACGACGCGCGACCCGAGCTGCGGGCGCGGTACACGAGGTTGAGTCGATAGCGGAAGCTCGACCGGCGGAGCTGATCGATCGGTTCCTCGTACATGGCGACGTTCAAGTCGCCCGCGGCAAGCGGGAACGGCGCCTCGTCGAGCGCCGCGATCGGGGGCGGATCCTGGAAGGGCTCCAGGGTCGGGAAGACGAGGTAGGCGCCCGTCACGACACCGAGCCCGCCGCTGGCGTCCGGGCGCCATACCCGACCGGCGTCGAGCCGGTCGTCGGTCGGTTCGTCGTCGAGCCCGAAGATCTGGAGGAATGTGAAGTCGGCGCCGCCCAGTTGCCTGACGATCGGCCCCGACTCGATCGGTCCCTGTGAGATCGTGAGGTCGATGCTGCCGCTCTCGATGTCGTCGGAGCCCGAGATGCGGTAGACCTGGTGCATCTCCTTCTCCCACGTGACGCCGCCGGGCCGGTGGGTAGCGGGATCACGCAGGAGGCCGAGACGGGGCAGGTCGCCCGAGCCGGTGTTGGCGATGTTGCGGAAGATCTCCTCGGCGTTGTAGTCGCCGATGGTATCGCCCGTGACGGTAATGTAGCTGACGGCCAGCGCGTCCGGGTCGAGGGTTCGAGACTTGAGCACGATCCACAGACCGCTGTCATGCACGATGTAGTCTTCGCCCTGCACCAGCGGCCGGAAGAAGCCCTGAAACTCGGCGGAGTCGGGCAGGCTGGGGTCCGCGGCGGCCGGACGCGGCGCGATGGCCCGCGCCTGGATTACGCCTTCTTCGACGTTCTGCGGACTGCCCGACTGCTCCTCGTGCCGGTAGAGCTTGAGGGCCGACGCCGGGCGGACGGCCGGCGGGACGTCGGTGGACGACAGCGACGTGGCGTCGATCACCGGATAGGCCGGGAAGTCACGGGGGTCGACGACCCAGAAGAACTGACCCGACGTGTAGCCGGCGTCGTCGATCACCGTTTCGAAGTCCTGTAGCACGCCCTGCTCGGCCCCCCCGATGTCGAGTGTGAGGCGGCGCGACTCGACGCTCCCTTCCTGCTCGGCCAGCACGCCCTTGAGCGTGAACGGCCCGAACCGACTCTCGGCGTGCACGCCGAAGTTCCCCGCGGGGATGTTTCGCGAGATGAATCGCGAGGCGGGCAGCGGGAGGGACACCTCGCCGACCTCGACGAGCTCGAGAATCTCCCCCGACTTTCCCTCGTAGAAGACGTTCAGGTTGTTCGTGGCGTCGAACTCCCGTGTCTGGTCGAAGTCGACGTCCACGTGAACGCGCTCCGAGATCGTTCCCTTGACCACGGCGCGCAGCTGAAAGTCCGGGCGGATCGTCGGCAGCGCCGAAGCGTTGCAGCGCTGTCCCGCGCCGAGGGTGCACGGATCGAAGCTCTGCCACTGCGACCCGATCTGGCCGGTGCCGTCGATCTGCAGATCGAGGTCGGCGATGCCCGCCAGAGCGTCGGGGATCAGATCGACGCGCTGCTCCTGGCCCCGGGGGCGAACGTCGCCGTCGTCGTCGGCCGTCGGAAGGGGATCCCGGAATCCCAGGAAGAGCCGCCTGTCGAAGTTGCGTGGCAGGCGGTCGATGGGGGACGCGATCATCGCGAGCGTGTCGCGCCGCGCCGCGCGACGCATCTCTTCGTCGGCCAGCCGGGCCGCCAACCACTCATCCACGGGCTGCCCCGGCTGACGCGCCTCGGGGCGGGCGCCTTCGAGCGCGCTCTTCAGGTCGACCGGCCATACATAACCGATCCGCGTCAGCCCGACACGCAGGCCCGGCAGCGTGTCCGCGACCTCGGCCGAGATGGGAGCGATCTCTATGACAGGCCCGACGGGGAGCGAATCGGAAACGGGGAGCGAATCGGAAACGGCGAGCGAGTCCGGGACAGCGAGCGAGTCCGGGACAGCGAGCGAATCGGAGACGGGGAGCGAATCGGGGACGGCGAGCGAATCGCGGGGCGCGAGCGAATCGACCGGGGCGGGCGGGTCGACTTCCTGGGCGCCGAGCGGGGCGACGGAGGCGAAGAGGAAGACGGCGCCCGCGCGCAGGGCGAGGCGGCCGGACACGCGCGGCCGAGCGGTTCTAACGGCGCGCCGCAACCGTCGGATCACACGGAAACGATCTGTGGAGCAGACCTGGAAACAGGGGCGGTTTCAGCCATGGCGGCTGAATATAAACGGGGCATGTGTCCCCGCAACGCGACCCGCCAGAGTTCATCAACGGGCTTCCAGCTCAGAAGGTATACGTGAGTTCAGCCCAGTCCGCGACCGGGCGTCCGTCGACGCGTCCCGGGAGAAAATCCATCTTGAGAAGGTCCTTGCGCAGCCGATTCTCGAAGCCCGAGTCCGCGATTCGAGGCTGGATCTCGACCTCCCCCGTCGGCTCGCCCTGCGAGTCTACATGCACCCGGAAGGTGACGCGGCGGCCCTTGAGATCGTCGGGCGAGTCCCAGCGCGGAATGATCGAGCGCGGCGTCGGGAAGGTCCTCCGGTCGAGGCCTTCCATGTTGTTTCCCCCCGCACCGGATCCATCGGCGCCCTTGAGGCCCGGCCCCGTGCGGCTGTCACCGGGCGCGCCACCGCCGGTCGGCCCGGTAAGTGACGCCGCGATGATCTGCCGCTCGGGCTCCTGCATGCGGATCTCTGGATCGAGGACGCGCGGCTTGCTCGATGGGGGCGCCGGGACTTCGATCGGTCGGGGAGCGGCGATAGTAATCGCGACCATCTCGCCGCCGCCGGCCGCGGCGCGGAAGTCACCGGCGCGCGGTCCCGCGGCGAGCGAGCCCGGACCCTCCAGTGCGGTGGACCGCCAGCCGACGAGCAGAAAGGCGTGGACGACCGCCGAGATGGCGAAGCCGACCCACAACGCCCTTCGCTGCCGTGCCGCGTTGCGGCGACTCGGCGATAAGACTTCGACCGTGTCCTCGTGCGCTTCCATATGTTCGAGCGCTTCCCTTGTCTCGATTTCGATACGGATCCGGCGGCCGTCGTCACGGACGTACCGCTCGCCCTCGCTTGTATCGCGCCACGGCGACGTTAGTTCCTTGCCGGGCCCCCGCGGGACGGGCAAATTGCCGGTCCATTGAGCGTTCCCATGACACATACCGCCGCCGTTCTGTTCGCCATCGCCCTGGCCACGGGCTGCTGGCGAATCGGTGAACCCACGTCCAGCGATGCCGTGGTTGCCTGGGCGGCGTATCCCGATACGGTCGTGGCCGGGCAGATTTTCCCCTTCGAGTTCGCAGGGCCCATCACCCCGAATTCCTGCGGCCGACTGGACACGGCGGTGGTCGCCGTGTCCGATGCCGCCATAGAGATCCAGGCGCGACGCGTCACGTACGACGTCGCGTGCGCGAGGACTCCGATCGGGTTCTACGAAGTGCGTTCTCTCACACTGCCGGCCGGGACCTACGACGTGCGCTCGGGTGCGGAGAGTTTCGGCCACATCGTGGCTCTCGACAGTGGTTCCTTCTCCGAGATGCGGACCGCGGGACGAGGGACGGTGGACGAGGGTGGCGGCTGCCTGTTGTTCGGACCGGGGCGTCTCGGCAACCAGCGGCCCTTCGCGTTGCAGGGGGCCCCGGGCGAGGTTCGGGAAGTGGCGGGGAGCGACCGGCTGGTCCGCGTGCGCGGAACGCTCTCGGGGTTCACCTTGTGCGGCGGATTCGGCTCGAGACCCGCAATCCGCGTCGACGAGGCGCGTGTACTGGACGAGACGCTCGACGACTACTACGAGGACTGAGGAGGCGTCGCCCGGCGCCGGCGCGGAGGCCGTGCGACCCGCCACAGGTCCTTCAACAGGCTTCCAGGAGATCCGGGGATGGTCATGTATGACGAAGGGGACGTAGCGACAGCGGCCGTGAATCGCGGATTCAATCGGCGACTCGCCGGCGAACTGGGTGACATGAAGGCGGAAGGGGTGCTGAAGCGCCTCCAGCACATCATGGGCGCGCAGGGCCCCGTCGTGGAGCTCGAGGGCTATGGCGAGACGGTCAACCTGTGCTCGAACAACTATCTCGGTCTCTGTGACCACCCCGACGTCGTCGCCGCTGTCGAGGCCGGCGCCCGGAAGTACGGCGCGGGAACTTCCTCCGTGCGATTCATCTGCGGCACGTTCGACATCCACCGGGAACTCGAGAATCGCGTCGCGGACTTCCTCGAGACCGAGGCCTCGCTCACGTTCACGTCATGCTGGAACGCCAACGAGGGCCTGTTCGCGCCGCTCCTCGGGCCGGAGGACGCGCTGATATCCGACGCACTCAATCACGCGTCGATCATCGACGGAATTCGGCTGTGCAAGGCGGAGCGCCACATCTACAGGCACCTCGACATGAACCACCTCGAGGACGTGCTGAAGGAGACGGCCAGCGCCCGGCATCGGATGGTGGTGACGGACGGCGTCTTCAGCATGGAGGGCGAACTCGCGCCCCTGCCCGAGCTGCGCGCCCTGTGCGACCGCTACGACGCGATCCTCGCCGTGGACGACTCGCACGCCACCGGCGTGATGGGCGATACCGGTCGCGGCACGCCCGAGCACTTCGGCATGCACGGGGAGGTCGACATCGTGACCTCCACGCTCGGCAAGGCACTGGGCGGAATGGCGGGGGGCTTCATTGCCAGCAGCCGGCCCGTCGTCGACTATCTCACGCAGCGTTCCCGCACGCAGCTCTTCACGAACGCCGTGCCTCCGCACTCCGCCGCCGGAGCGCTGGCGGCCATCGACACGCTGGAAGCGAATCCCCAGCTCGTCGCGCGCCTGCGCGAGAACACCGCTTACTTCCGCGAGCGGCTCACGGCGCTCGGGTATTCGCCCATCGCCGGCGAGACCCCGATCGTCCCGGTCATCATCGGCGAGACATCGGCCGCCATCGAGCTGAGCGAGAAGCTGCTCGGCGAAGGCGCTTTCGTGATCGGATTCGGCTATCCGGTCGTGCCACAGGGAGAGGCGCGCATCCGCTGCCAGATCTCCGCGGCCCACGAGCGGGAGCACCTCGACCGGACGCTGGCGGCGCTCGAGAAAGTCGGAACGCAGATGGGAGTGATCTGACGTGCCCGGCCGTATCCTTGCCCCGTCGCTTCTCGCCGCCGACTTCGCGCGCCTCGGAGACGACGTCGCCGCCTGCGAAGCCGCGGGGGCCGCCTGGTTCCACTTCGACGTGATGGACGGGCACTACGTCCCCAACCTCAGCATCGGAATCCCGGTGCTGCGGTCGTTGCGGGCCGTCACCGACTCATTCATCGACGTGCACCTGATGATCGACAATCCCGAGATGTTCCTCGAGCCCTTCGCCGACGCGGGCGCCGACATGATCACGTTCCACCAGGAAGCCTCGACGCACCTGCACCGCGACGTACACGAGGTGATCCGGCTCGACGTGAAGGTCGGAATCGCGCTCAACCCGGCGACGCCGGCGGAAACGCTGACCGAGATCCTGCCGGCCCTCGACCTGGTCCTCGTCATGACTGTGAACCCGGGATTCGGGGGCCAGGCGTTCATCGAGACCGCGGCCCGGAAGGCGGCGCACGTCCGGGACATGGCCGACGGCCTGGGCCTGCACGATCTCCATGTCCAGGTGGACGGCGGCATCGATCGGAATACGGCGCCCGGCGCTGCGCGAGCCGGCGCGGACGTGCTGGTCGCCGGCTCGTCGGTGTTCCGCGGCCCGGGTTCGATCGGGGAGAATTACGCGGCGATCCGCGAGGCGATTGATGCGGTCGACTGACGACGGGCGGAAACTCAGCCGCGACGAACGCCTCCGTTATCACCGGCAGCTCATCCTGCCCGGCCTCGGCGCCCGCGGACAGCAGCGCCTCGCGGACTCGAGCGTGTTCATCGTCGGCGCAGGCGGTCTCGGGTCGCCCGCCGCGCTGTACCTGGCGGCCGCCGGGGTCGGCCGGATCGGACTCGCGGACGGCGACGAGGTCGAGCTATCCAACCTGCACCGCCAGATCCTCCACGATACGTCCGCGATCGGACGCGGAAAGACGGCGTCGGCGCGGGATCGCCTGGAGGCGCTGAACCCACACGTCGAGGTCGTCGAGGTCGCCGAGCGCCTGGACGCCGCGATGGCCCTCGACACGCTGCGCGGCTGGGACATCGTCATCGACGGCAGCGACAACTTCCCGACGCGCTATCTGGTGAACGACGCCTGCGTGCTGCTCGGGATCCCTCTCGTGTATGGGGCGATCTTCCGGTTCGACGGGCAGGCGTCGGTATTCGCCGCCGAGGGCGGGCCGTGCTATCGCTGCCTGTTCCGGGACCCTCCCCCGCCGGGCCTCGTCCCGGGCTGCGCCGAGGCCGGCGTGCTCGGCGCGCTCCCCGGCATCATCGGGTCGATCCAGGCGTCGGAAGCGATCAAGCTGCTCACCGGCCTCGGGGAGCCGCTCGTCGGCCGCCTGCTGATGATCGACGCCCTCGGAGCGGAGTTTCGGACGCTCGAGGTAAGGCGCGACCCGGAGTGCCCGGTCTGCGGCGATGAGCCCACGGTGACCGAGCTCGTCGATTATGAGGAATTCTGCGGGAAGGTCGACGAGGGTAGCCCGTTCGATATCCCGGCGGGGTTCCAGCTTCCCGTGCCGACGCCGGAGGTGTCGGCACGCGAGCTGAGCGAGATGCTCCAGGCCGGCCGGAAGCCGCAACTCCTGGACGTACGTGAGCTGGAGGAACACGAGGTGTCGAACCTGGACGATATCGGCGCGGTCGCGATGCCGGTGTCCGAGGTCGAGCGGCGCCTCGACGAGATCGAAGCGGAACGGGAATCCATCTGGTTCTGCCGTACCGGGCGGCGCTCGGCCGAGGTCGTGGAGTTCCTCCACAGCCGCGGCTACGTCCGGGCGCTGAACCTCGCGGGCGGGATCAACGGCTGGGCACGCGACGTCGACCCGGAGCTGCCGATCTACTGAATTCCACCGCCGGGCGTGGCGGACTCGTCAGTCCGGCAGCCGGACCTGTCGCAGAAAGTGTACACCCGGAATATCGCGCACGGCGGCGAGGCGCTCGGCCGGCAGTTCCCCGTCGAGACTCGCGACGCCCAGGGCCTGGCCGCTCGGCCGATCGCGCGACTGGTGAAACTCTCCGATGTTCACACCGGCCGCCGCGAGCTGCGTGCCGAGAGCGCCGATCACGCCGGGAACGTCGTCGTTGCCGACGAACAGCAGCGTGCCGCTCGGCGTCACCTCGACACGGTGCGCATCCACGCGGAGCAGCCGCGCTTCGCCCACGCTGGTCACCTTGCCGGCGACCGAACGCCGTTCGTCCCCCTGGCCCGTGCTCACCTCGATCCAGTCGCGACCGCGGCCGGCCGCCGGCACCGTGGCACGACTGATCTCGATTCCTCGCTCCTCCGCGATCACGAGCGCGTTGATCAGGTTGAGCGGTCCGGCCAGCCGATGCGCCAGCAGACCCGCGACCGCGGCGGACACGACAAGCTCCTGCACCGACCCGGCCCCCACGGTGCAGCGGACCGACAGCTGATCCGTCGCGCCGTTTGTCAGTCCACCGAGCAACATGCCGAGGCGGCGGGCGAGGTCGAGCAGCGCCTCGGTGGCCGGGCGGTCTTCCGGCGCGACGCTCGGAAGATTGACGGCGGGAGCGAGGTCGCCGTTCAGCAGCGCGTCGCGTACCGCCCTGGCGATCTCGATCGCGACCTCGCGCTGGGCTTCGGGCGTCGACGCCCCGATGTGCGGCGTCATGACCAGATTGGGGCACGAAAGGAGCGGGTGGTCCGCCGGTAGCGGCTCGATCTCGAAGACATCGAGCGCCGCCCCCGCGATGGCCCGCATCTCGAGCGCAGCGACCAGCGCCGCTTCGTCTACGATCCCGCCGCGCGCGGCGTTGATCAGACTCGCCGTCGGCTTCATCCGGGCGATCTCGTCGGCGCCGATCAGGTAGCGGGTTTCGGCGGTGAGCGGCACGTGCAGGGTGACGAAGTCCGCGCGCGTGAGCAGCTCGTCCAGCGTCACGGCTTCCACGGAGAGACTGTCGGCGCGCGCGCTCGACAGGAACGGATCGGTTACGAGAACGTGCATGCCGAACGCGCGGGCTCGACGCACGACCTCGGTACCGATGCGGCCGGCGCCGACCACGCCGAGCACCTTGCCGGCCACCTGCGCCCCATTGAAGGCCTTCCGCTCCCACGCCCCGGCTCGCATCGAGGCCCCGGCCGCGGGAATTCCGCGGGCGATCGACAGCAGCAGCGCGAAGGCGTGCTCGGCGGTCGACACCGTGTTGCCGGCGGGTGCGTTGATGATCGCGATGCCGCGGCGCGTCGCCTCGGCCAGGTCGATGTTGTCGAGGCCGACGCCAGCTCGCCCGATGACCTCGAGGGTGCCGGCGCGCTCCAGGAGTTCGGCGTCGGCCTGCGTGGCGCTGCGGACGATCAGCCCGGCCGTTCCGGGCAGGCCTTCGAGCAACTCGCCGCGCGAGCGGCCGGAGAAGTCCTCCACCACGAGCCCGCCGGCCGTCGTGAGGATCTCCATCCCCTCGTCCGATAGCGGGTCGGCCAGTATCAGGCGCTTGTCAGCCAACCGAGGTCCCTCCCGTCGCAGTGCCGCCCGACGCGGATCCCGCGCCGGCGGGTTGTGGCCCGCCGACGCCCAGCGTCTCCGTGACCGCGGCGAGCACGGTCTCGAGTTCGTCCGGCGTGTGGTCGCCCATGTGTCCGATGCGAATGGCAGCGTCCTTCAGCTTCCCGTATCCGGTCGCGATCGTGATGCCGCGCGCCGCCAGTTCGGCTACGATCCGTACGCCGCCCGTCGCGCCCGGCAGCGACACCGCCGTCACGGTCGGCGAGCGGTACCCGGCCGGCGCCAGCACGCGGTAAGACTCCCCGCTTTCGTCAGCCAGCCACTCCACCCATTCCCAGGTGCGCTCCGCCATCCGCCGGTGGCGCCCGAATCGCTCGGGCACGCCTTCGGCCTCGACGCGCTCCAACTGGCGCGCGAGGGCGTACAGCAGCGAGACGGCGGGGGTATTCGTCGTCGAGAACGCGCGCGCTCGTGAGTCGAACTCCACCAGGTCGAAATAAAAACCGCGGTCGGGCACCGATCGAGCCCGCGCCAGCGCGCGGTCCGACGCGACGGCGAACGCCAGTCCGGGCGGGAGCGCCAGGGCCTTCTGAGATCCGGTGAGCAGGAAATCGACGCCCCACTCGTCGAACGCGATCGGAGTCCCCCCGACGGAACTCACCCCGTCGACGGCGAGGAGGACGTCGTCGAATCCGGCGACGACGGCGGCGAGATCCGCGACAGGATTCAGGATCCCCGTGGACGTCTCCGAGTGAACCACCGTGACCAGGTCATACCGGGCGGGATGCTGCGAGAGCGCATCGCGAAGCTGGTCCGGCAGGTTGGGGAGCCCCCAGTCGACATCGAGCCGATCGGCCGGCACCCCGCAGGCCCGCGCGATGTCGTAGAACCGCTCGCTGAAGGCGCCGCAAACGAGACACAGGACTCGCTTGCCGACCAGGTTGCGGATCGCCGTCTCCATGAAGCCCGTCGCCGATGACGTGGAGACGTAGACCGGTCGGTCGGCTCCGAACATCAGGCGCAGCGTAGGATCGATGCGCTCGAGCAAGTCCCGCATGGCGGTTCCACGGTGCCCGATCATCGGACTCAGCATCGCGGCGAGAACCTCGGGGTGGACTTCCGTGGGGCCCGGGAGGAAGAAGCGGCCGAACTGCAATTTCGAGTTCATCGGCGCAAGGTTCGCCTTCGACCGGCCGCTGACAAGGTCGCACTGGTTGACGCGGCCCGGTGGGAATCCGAACTTCGGCCCATGCGATATCTCGTGATGACGGAAATTCCGCCGGAGGAAGTGATCGAACGCGCCAAGCGGTTCTTCGCCGAACACGCCAGGCTAGGCGTTCGAGAGCCCGAGTCTGGTGTCATCGCCTTCGAAGGCGAACTCGGGAAGGCCGAGTTTCGGATCGATCGCGCCCACGGCCACACGAACGTACGCGTCAACACCGACCGGGTGGCGGGTCTCGACATCACCGACCTGACGAAACGCTTCCTCTACACGCTGGGCCACGTATGAGCGCGCCGTCGGACACCGCGGGGTTTCGCGCGACGGTCACGGTGCGGCTCGTCATGCCGGATCGCTGGCTGGAGCACGTCGCCCGGCTCCCCTCCGATACGGCTGTGGCCGACGCGAAGGCCATCGGACTCAGGGCGCTGCTCCAGCGTGACGGGGACGACCCGGCCGACTTCTACGTCGAGTACGCCGAGCGGCAGGTCAAGGACGAGTCCCGGTCGCTGGCGGAGATCGGGTTCCGTCCACGAGAGATCTTGTCCATCCGGGCGTACGACCTGGGACACTACCGGCGATTCGAAGGCTGATCCGTGTCGCGTCCCGCGGAGTCCCGAGCGAAATAAGCCCTCGTTTCGCGCACGACGATTCCCGACAGCAGGAAGAGTCCCACCAGGTTCGGCAGGGCCATCAGCCCATTCAGGATGTCGGACACCGTCCACACGACCTGCAACTGCAGCACCGACCCGAGCGGGATGATCCCGACGAAGACCAGGCGGTAGGGGAGGACGGCCCGCTCCCCGGCGACGTACTGCATGCAGCGCTCTCCCACGTAGGCCCACCCGAGGATCGTGGTGAAGGCGAACACGGCCAGGGCGACCGCGACGGCCCAGGCCCCGATCTCCCCCGGAAAGCCGCTGGAGAAGGCGGCCTGGGCGAGCTCAGCGCCGTCGGCCGGGCCTCCGACGTGGCCCGACGTGAGGAGTACGAGTCCGGTGATCGTGCACACGACGAGGGTGTCGATGAACGTCTGCGTCATCGCGACGAGCGCCTGGCGGACGGGTTCACGAGTGCGCGCGGCCGCCGCTATGATCGCCCCGGTCCCCAGTCCCGCCTGGTTCGAGTACACCCCGCGGGCCAGTCCGCTGCGCATCGTCTGCATGATCGTAAATCCGGCCGCTCCCCCCCCGACGGCCCGCGCTCCGAAGGCCCCTTCGAAGATCGCCCGGAAGACGTCGGGGAGCAGGGCCGCGTTGCGCCACAGCAACCAGCAGGCGGCCGCCAGGTAGACCACGATCATGAGGGGGACGAACACTCCGGCGAAACGCGCGATCGAACGGATCCCGCCGAGGATCACGGCCCCCGCGAGCGTCGCCGTGACCGCGCCGACCAGCAGCGGCGGCGCACCGCTCACGTTTGAAACGGCGCTCGCGACGGCGTGTGCCTGTACACCGTTTCCAATGCCGAGCGCGGCGAGCGCGGCGAGCGCGGCGAAGATGAAGGCGAGGCCTCTGCCGGCCGAACCCCAGCGAATCCCGTTGGCCAGGTAGTACATCGGCCCGCCGCTCTTCTCCCCGCGAACATCGGTCTCCCGGAACCGGACGCCGAGCACGGCTTCCGCGTATCGGATCGCCATCGCGAAGAAGCCCGCCACCCACATCCACAACAACGCACCAGGACCGCCCGCCGTGAGGGCGGTCGCGACGCCGACGATGTTGCCGGTCCCGACCGTCGCAGCCAGGGAGGTCATGAGCGCCTGGAAGTGCGAGATGTCGCCGTCGGCGTCCGGCTCGTCTCGCTGGACGAAGGCGATGCGCAGCCCGGTCGCGAGCCGTTGCAATTGCAGGCCACGAAGCAGGATGGTTAGATATAGCCCGGTTCCCACGAGCAGCAGGATCAGCGGGACTCCCCAGATTGCATCGCGCAATCGGACCGCGGCTTCGATCATCGTGTGGTGGTGGGCACAGAGTCATACCTTGCGCGGGCGGAGAGCGCTCAGATCGGCGCGGCTCAGACTAGGGAACGGACCCCGTCCGCGTCAATTCGCCGCGGAGGCCCGCGCCGCCGGCACGAAACGAGAACACGGAGAAGGCATGGGGGACGCTGGAATAGAGCTGGAAGAGGTCGCGAAGCGACTCGGGTTCGACGCGGTTCCCGAAGTCCTCGAGTGGGCCGACACGCCGGTGCGCCGGGGCCACCACATCGCCCTCCTGGCGGGCGAGGGCTCCGGGAAGGCCGGCGTGGTCGGGCTCGCAGTTCTCGAGGCGTGCGATCCGGCGACCCCGGCCCTGCAGGCGCTGCTGCTCGTCGCCGATGCCGGCCACGCCCGGCGCCTCGCGGCTGCCGTACAGCGTGTGGTTGGCCCCGAGGGCTTCCGGGTCGCCTGCCACTCGGCGGGCGAAGACGAACGGGAGGGCGCGGCGACCGCGCAGGTCCTCGTCGGGCGGCCCGCGGAACTGCTGCCTGAAATCCGCTCGGGCCACCACTCGCTTGGCGAACTCGAGCTGCTGGTGATCGAAGGGGTGGCCGACCTGTACCGGCTCGGCGAGTGGGAGAGCGTGGAGCCGATCCTCGAGACGTTGCCGAAGAAGAATCGGAAGATCGCCATCTCCGATCGGCTGGATCCGGAGTTCACGGCGATGATCGAACGGCAGCTTCCCCGCGCCCGGCGTTGGCCCGAGGAACTCCTGTCCGCCGCATCGTCGCCAGGCGACGGTCCTGCCGTGGAAGCTCCGGCCGACGAGGTGCGCTGCGCCCTCGTGTCCCCCGTAGACTTCGTGTCGGCTCTCGAGCGATGCGTGCGCGATGCCGACGGCATGGGAAGCGCGCGGATCGAAGCCCGGTTCGGTGATCCCGAGTCGGCTGCGAAGGCGGCGTCCGAGCTAGCGGTTTCCGGTCTGCCGGTGACGCATGAGGCAGGCGAGGTCTCCCTGGACGTGCAACTGCCGGGAAGCGGACCGCCCGCCGTCGTCCTGGTCGGACTGCCCTTCCGCCTGGAAGGGCTGAGGACGGCACTCGCCGGAGAAGGGGCCCGCTATGCGGTGATCGAACCGCGGCACGGTCCCCAGATGGAACTTCACCTCGGAAGACTCGGCCGGAAGTCGGCTCCCCTGCGCGGCGAGACGCTGCGAGACGAGTTCGACCCGGTGCGCCGCTACCGGATGCTTCTGCGCGACGCGGCCAGTTCGGCCGACCTGATGTCGGAAATCCTGATTCTCGAGCCCCTGTTCGACGAGCTGGGCGCGGTGCGGGTCGCCGCCGTGCTGTCGGAGCTGTACCGCGGCCGTAACGACACCGTCGACGGACCTGTTCGTCCGTGGGCGGACGTGGAGGCCGCCTCCACGATTCCCGCGGGGCCGGCGCCGAACCGCAGGCGCCGCCCCTCGGAAGAAGCGCCGCTCGGAACCCGGCCTGCGTGGACGAGGCTGTACTTCGGCGTCGGCCGCCGCGACGACGCCAAGCCGGGCGACCTGGTCGGGGCGATCACCGGCGAGGCCGGCGTAGCCGGCGCCCAGGTCGGCAAGATCGAAATCATGGGTAACTTCTCGCTCGTAGACGTCGATTCGCAGGTGGCCGACGAGGTGCTCGGCAAGCTCGACGGCGCCACGATCCGCGGCCGGACCGTCCCCGTTCGACGCGATCGCGAGGGCCGCAAGTAAGTTCAGCAGCTGGGACGACCGCGGACCGTGGCAGACCTTTCTCCTCCGGTTCGCCGGGGTGCTCGCGGCGCTGCTCGTTCTGGTCCTGGCCGGAACGACCGCTTTCATGCGCATCGGCGGCTGGCCGGCCGGCGACGCGCTGTGGATGACGATCATCACCGTGACGGCAGTCGGCTACGAGGAAGTCGAGCAGATCGATCAGCTCACGGCCTCGCGAGCGCCTGAGGGCGAGCCGATCAGGCGCCGCCGGACTCCTCGGCCATGCGGCGCTTGAGTTCCTCCAGCTGGAGCTCCGCCAGGTCCGACGGATCGATCCCGGGCGCGCCGGCGCGCGCTCCTGTTCCCGCACTCGCCGACCCGCGTCCGCGGTAGCTCCCCGGGTCGCCGAGGCCGAGTTCGTCGTCGAGTTCGCGCTCGGCTTCGGCCTGCGAGGTCGTGTCTTCGATGTCCTGCGCCATCCGATCGAACTGCGCGGCGGCGCCGCCGTCCCCGCCGCGCAGCGATTCCGTCGACGAGGAACGCCGGGAGCGCACCTTCAGCACGTCCCGGTGCGTCACGGCGGACTTGAGCTGTTCGGTCATCTCGCTGACCGTTTTCCGCTGCATCGCCAGCTCGGCCTGGGCGGCCTTGATCTTCTCGGCATAGACGACGGCGCGGTCCTGGTGGCGCTCGGCGAACTCCACGGCGACCCGCAGGGTCTCGGCATCGCCGATGTCCTTCGCCTGGCCCGCCCTACGGACGCAGTCGGCGGCGCGCTTCTTCTCCGACGCCTCCATCTTCCGGAGCTTCTCGATCCCCTGTTCGAGCCTCGGCAGGGCGGCTTTCGCCTCGATGAGCTCGTCCCGCATTCCGCCGAGCAGACGGTCCACGTCCTCGGCATCGCCGGTGCGGCCCTCGAGAGCGGACAGAGCCCCGTCTATCGCGTCCTTCAGCTTTCGAAACATTAGAAGCCTGTTGAAGAACTGTGGCGGGTCGCGTTGCAGTGACACATGGAACAGATGCAAGGCGGCGCGGCGAAGGCATAGCCGTAGCTACGTCGAGGCGCACCAACGCCGGAGATGGCCATGTGCCGCCGCAACCCTTCGGGCGAGTGGCGGTTACGCATCTGATCGTTCGTCTCTGTCTCCTCGCCGTAGCGCTGCTACGACTCGTCGTCGTTCCTTCGCTGAGCCGCGTAAGCGCCACTCGCGCGACCCACCACAGTTCTTCAACAGGCTTCTTGCCGCCAACCATTACATGTAGCGCTGACGACCCCGGTACTTCACGCGGCCCTTCTTCATGAATCCCTCGTACTGCCGTAGCAGGAGGTGCTGCTGCATCTGCTGCACGGTGTCCAGCGCCACGCCGACGACGATCAGCAGCGACGTGCCCCCGAAGAAGAACGTCTGGATGTTGAACGCGTCGAAGATGAAGAACGGCAGGAGCGCGATCACCGCGAGATAGATCGAACCAGGGAGCGTGACGCGGGTCAGCACCCTGTCGATGTACTCGGCGGTCGACGCGCCCGGCTTCACGCCGGGGATGAAGCCGCCCTGCTTCTTCAGGTTCTCGGCCAGCTCGATCGGATCGAAGATGATCGCCGTGTAGACGTACGTGAAGACGATGATCAGCAGGGCATAGGTCACGTAGTACCAGGTCGAGCCCACCGCGAAGATCTGGCTGAGGTCGTATAGAAAGCCGTTGACGCCGCCCGACGCTGCGCCCGAACCGCCCGTGAACGTGTACAGCGTCCCCGGGATGATGATGATCGCCTGGGCGAAGATGATCGGCATCACGCCCGCGGAGTTCACGCGGATCGGGATGAACGATTTCTGCCCCTCGCGGACGCGTCCGCGACCCACGACCTTCCGCGGGATTTGAACGGGAATGCGGCGGGCGGCCATCGTGAGCGCGACCACGGCCGCCGTAATCAGGACCAGCACGGCGAGCAGCGCGCCGAGCGCGAACACGCTGATGCCGCCGGCGCGCCACAACTCGAACGTGTTGACGACGGCGCCCGGAAACCCCTGGATGATCGAGAAGAAAATCAGCAGCGACATCCCGTTGCCGATGCCCCGCTCGGTGATCTGCTCGCCGAGCCACATCACGTAGATGCCGCCCGCCGTCAGAAGCAGGACCGTGAGGAGCCGGAAAGGCATGCCCGGGTTCGTCACGACGCCCGCCTGGGACTCGAGGAACAGCGCGTAACCATAGGCCTGCGACATACAGAGGAACACCGTCGTGTACCGGGTCCACTGCGTCAGCTTCCGCTGCCCGTCCTCGCCTTCCCGCTGCAGCTTCTTGATCGTCGGGAAGGTGGCGCTCAGGACCTGGAAGATGATGCTCGCCGAGATGTACGGCATGATCCCCAGGGCGAAGATCGTCGCACGCTGGAGCGCGCCGCCCGTGAACAGGTCGTAGATCCCGAACAGTGTACCGTCGAACTGACCCGCGAGCTGCTGCAGGGCGAGCACGTTCACCATCGCCGTCGGGATGTGCGCACCGAGGCGGTAGATCGCCAGGCACAGAAGGGTGAAGAGAATCTTCTCCTTCAGCTCCGGGATCTTAAACAGATTGGCGGCCGCCGCGGCGGCCCGGACGCCCTGAACGCCGTCTCTTGCCATCGTCTAGTCGAGCAGCTCGACGGAGCCGCCGTCGGCCTCTATTCGCTCGCGCGCCGGGCCGCTGAAGGCGTGCGCGCGGACGGTCACGGCGCGTCCGGGCGTTCCGTCACCCAGAATCTTGATCGGCTTCGCCGCGGACTTCACCAGGCCGAGCCGCTTGAGCTCTTCGGGTCCGAATTCCGTCGCGTCGAGCTCTGCCAGCGCCGCGAGGTTCACGATCTGGAACTTCTTCGGGTTCCGCGCCGTGAAACCGCGCTTCGGAAGCCGGCGGTGCAGCGGCATCTGGCCGCCCTCGAACCACGCTGGAATCGACACGCCCGTACGCGACTTCTGCCCCTTGTGGCCCTTGCCCGACGTCTTGCCGTGCCCCGACCCGTGCCCGCGGCCGATGCGCTTCCTGGGACGCTTCGATCCGGGGGCCGGACTCAAATTGTCGAGCCCGATACGCTTCTCTTCCATCTCTAGTCAGCCTCCTCGACCACGACGAGATGCGAGACGACGCGAATCATCCCACGAATCACCGGGTTGTCTGCCTGCACGACCTCCGCCTGGTGGTGGCGAAGCCCGAGGGCGCGCAACGTGTCCTGCTGCTTCTTCATCGCGTTGCTGCCGCTCCGTACCTGTCGAATTCTGATCTGCTTGTCAGCCACGCATGACCTCCCTCAGGAGTTCCGGATCCATGCCGCGCTCCCGCGCGATCTGCTCCGGGGTCACGAGCGTCTGAAGACCGCTCATCGTCGCCGCGACCATCGCCAGCGGATTGTTGGACCCGAGGCTCTTGGTGAGGATGTTCTGCACCCCCGCGCACTCGAGCACGGCGCGAACCGGACCGCCGGCGATGACGCCGGTACCCGGACCGGCGGGCTTGAGCAGCACCCGTCCGGCGCCCGCGTGCCCGACCAGCTCGTGCGGAATCGTACCGTCGATGATCGGAACTTCGACCATGTCGGCTCG
Source organism: Gemmatimonadota bacterium (assembly GCA_051004775.1). Lineage (GTDB taxonomy): Bacteria > Gemmatimonadota > Gemmatimonadetes > Palauibacterales > Palauibacteraceae > JARFPW01. The sequence continues at coordinate 8,268 of JBPCJZ010000032.1, read as the reverse complement.
CGCCCGGTCGATTCCTTTGCGGATCGCCTCGGCGACCTCGTTCGCCTTGCCGAGCGCGGTGCCAACCTTGCCCTGTCCATCGCCGACGGCGACGAGCGCGGTGAAGGAAAACCTCCGGCCTCCCTTGACCACCTTCGAGACGCGATTGATGTGAATCACGTTCTCTTTGAAGTTGTCGCCCTCGTCCCGCCTGCGGTTCTGTCTCTTCGCCATTATCGAAAGCTTTCGTCCGTCAGAAGTCGAGGCCGCCGGCGCGCGCACCTTCCGCGAACGCACGCACCCGGCCGTGATACCTGTATCCGCCGCGGTCGAACACGATCTTCTCGATCCCGTTCTCGCGCGCCTTCTCCGCCAGCTTGATCCCCGCCGCATAGCTCGCGGCGATCCGCGGCGACATCTCCTCCGCGGCCTCGATGCCCGCGGCGTCGCCCGCCGTGAGCGTGGTCACCCCGAACAGCGTGACGCCACGATCGTCGTCGACGACCTGACCCTCCACGTTCTTCAGGCTGCGGTAGACGACCAGGCGAGGCCGTTCGCCCGTTCCCCGGACCTTCTTGAGGACCCGACCGTGCCGCCTGGCGCGGGAGAGGCGCCGTGCGCCCGCTTTGCTCTTCGTATTGGCCATGTTCTCTTTCCGAAATTCCTCAGGCGCTCGCCGCGGCCTTACCCGCCTTGCGACGCACGTGCTCGTCCTTGTAACGAATTCCCTTGCCCTTGTACGGCTCGGGCGGCCGGACCTTGCGGATCCGGGCGGCCGTCTCGCCGACCATCTGCTTGTCGACGCCGCGGACGTGGAGCAGCGTGGGCGTCTCGACGACGATCTGTATGCCCTCGGGCGCCGCGAAGGCGACCGGGTTGCTGTAGCCGACGTTCAGCTCGATGTCGCTGCCCTTCTGAATCGCGCGATACCCGACGCCGTGAATCTCGAGCGTCCGCTCGAATCCCTCGGTGACGCCCTGCACCATGTTCGCGATCAGGCTGCGCGTCAGGCCGTGCAGTGAACGGTGGCGCGCCTGGTCGGTCGGGCGCGTCACGCGGACCTCGCCGTCGGCCTGTTCGTAGCCGAGTTCGGGATCGTATGCCCCCGCCAACTCGCCTTTCGGTCCCTTTACGCGGATCCTCGGACCGTCGATCGTCACCGTGACGCTGTCGGGCACCGGAATGGGCTGTCTGCCTACTCTCGACATCTCTCTACCTTCCTCGTCTTTCCTAGAACACCGTCGCGAGGACTTCGCCGCCGACCTGGCCGGCGCGCGCCTCGCGGTCCGTCATGACGCCACGCGACGTCGACAGGATCGCGATGCCCATGCCCGAAAGCACCCTTGGAATCTCCGTCGCGCCGACGTACTGACGCAGGCCCGGACTCGACACGCGCTTCAGCGACCGGATCACGGGACGCTCGTCCTCGGTGTACTTCAGGTAGATGCGCAACACGCCGTGGCGGCCGTCATCGAGCACCTTGTACCCGTGGATGAAATGGTTCTCGGTCAGTATGCGGCCGATCTCGATCTTGATCTTCGAGACCGGCATGTCGACCCGACGGTGACCGGCCTGGCTCGCGTTGCGAAGCCGCGTCAGCATGTCGGCAATGGGATCATTCATGCTCATGACTTACCAGCTCGCCTTTCTCACGCCCGGGATCTCGCCCCTGAGCGCCTGCTCGCGGAAGCAGATCCGGCACAGCCCGAACTTCCGCATGTATGCGCGCGAGCGGCCGCAACGATTGCAGCGGTTGATGCTGCGCGCGCTGTACTTCGGCTCGCGGTTCGCTTTCACGATCAAAGACTTCTTGGCCATCTACCTCTCCTGAATCGTCCGCCGTGGTACCGAAATCAGACCACTACCGGGGTCTGATCGCGGAACGGCATGCCCATCTCCCGTAGGAGAGCGAGCGCTTCGTCGTCCCTGTCCGTCGTCGTCACGAATGTGATGTCCATTCCGTGCACGCGGACGATGTCGTCGTAGTCGATTTCCGGGAAGATCATCTGCTCCCGGACGCCGACCGTGTAGTTGCCGCGACCGTCGAACGCCCGGCTGTTGAGCCCGCGGAAATCACGCACCCGCGGGATCGCCGTGCTGACGTAGCGATCGAGGAACTCGTACATGCGCCGGCCCCGCAGGGTGACCTTCACGCCGACGGGCATGCCGTCACGCAGGTTGAAGTTCGCAATCGACTTGCGTGCCCGGGTGACGATCGGCCGCTGGCCGCTGATCTTTGCAATCTCGGCGACGACGGAATCGAGCAGCTTCGGCTCGTCCTTCGCACTGCCGAGGCCGACGTTGATCACGATCTTCTCGAGCCGGGGCACTTCCATCGCGTTGTCGTAGCCGAACTCCTCGTTGAGCTTCGCCACGACGTTCTGTTCGTAGTGTTCTTTGAGTCTTGGATCCATGTCTCGCTTACGCCTTCGGGATCGGGTTACCGCTGCGCACGGAGATCCGTTCCTTGGTGCCGTCCGAGTCGATCCGGTTGCGGTACCGGGAAGGCTCGTCCGACGACGGGTCGATCAGCATCACGTTGGAAACGTGGATCGGTGCCGCGAAGGAGACGATGCCGCCGTCCGGGCTCTTCTGCGACGGCGCCTCGTGACGCTTGCGGATGTTGACGCCCTCTACGACGACCTGGTTCTTCCGCGGAATCGTCCGCAGCACGGTGCCCCGGGAACCCTTGTAGTTGCCCGACAGCACGTGGACCTCGTCGCCCTTGCGGACGTGCAGCTTATTTCGTGTCATTTGGCTTCGCGCTCCTCAGATCACTTCCGGCGCGAGCGATACGATCTTCATGAACTGCTTCTCTCGCAGTTCCCTGGCCACTGGGCCGAAGATGCGTGTCGCACGCGGCTCGCCGGCGTCGTTGATGATGACGGCGGCGTTCTCGTCGAATCGGATGTACGTCCCGTCGGCCCGGCGCTTCTCCTTCGCCGTGCGCACGATGACGGCCCTGGCCACTTCGCCCTTCTTGACGGTACCGCCGGGAATGGCGTCCTTCACCGTCACGACGACGACGTCGCCGAGACTCGCGTAGCGGCGCTTCGAACCGCCCAGGACCCGGATACACAGCGCGCGCCGCGCACCGGAATTATCGGCAATTCGGACTTCGGATTCCTGCTGGATCATCGGTCAGCTCTCCGTCTCGGGCCGCTCGACCAGTTCGAGGACGCGCCATCGCTTCGTCTTCGAGAGCGGGCGGGTTTCCTCGATAACCACGACGTCACCGGTCCGGTATTCGTTCGTTTCGTCGTGGGCATGGTACTTCTTCCACCGGTTCACGCGTTTGCCGTACAGCGGATGCTGCACCCGGCGCTCGACACTGACGACGACCGTCTTGTCCATCGCGTCGCTGACGATCGTGCCCTTCCGGACCTTCCGGCTACCGCTCATCTTCTCGACCTGCTCGGTGCTCTGCTCAGCCATCCTGGTCTCCCACCGCGGCAAGATCCCGTTCGTGACGGATCGTCTTGAGCCGCGCGATATCACGACGAAGGGTGCGGATCAATCCGGAATCCGTCTCCTCGAAGCTCGCCCGGAACCGGAGATTGAACAGCTCCGTCCGGACGGACTCGACCTTCGCGTCGATCTCGTCGTTCGTCATGTCGCGAATTTCTTGTGCGTTCACGGCTAGTCCTCCCGGACCAGAAACTTCGTCTTCACCGGCAGCTTGGCCGCCGCGAGCTCCATCGCCCGCTTCGCCACGTCCACCGGCACACCTTCCAACTCGAACATCACGCGGCCCGGCCGTACGGGGGCGACCCAGCTCTCCAGGTTGCCCTTCCCCTTGCCCATCCGGGTCTCGGCGGGCTTCGACGTGATCGGCTTGTCCGGAAAAATTCGAATCCAGACCTTACCGCCACGCTTCATGTGGCGTGTCATGGCGACACGCGCCGCCTCGATCTGGCGGTTCGTGATCCAGCCCGTGTCCACCGTCTGAAGGCCGTAGTCGCCGAACGCGATCGTGTTGCCGCGCTGGGCGTTGCCCTTCATCCGGCCCTTCTGCTGTTTCCGGTACTTGACCCGCTTTGGCTGCAGCATGTGGCCTCAGCTCCCTCCGCCGGCCGTGTAGGTCTGACCGCGGCGTTCTTCGACGACCTCGCCGCGAAACACCCAGACCTTCACTCCGATCGTTCCATACGTCGTCTTCGCCGTCCGCTCCGCGTAGTCGATGTCCGCCCGCAGCGTGTGCAGGGGAACCCGGCCCTCGTGGTAGCCTTCGGTCCGCGCGATTTCGGCGCCGCCCAGGCGGCCACCGCACTGAATCTTCACGCCCTCGGCGCCGGCCCGCATCGCGGACTGCAGGGCCCGCTTCATGACGCGCCGGAACGCGATCCGCTGCTTGAGCTGGTGGGCGATCGAATCCGCCACCAGCTGGGCGCTCACTTCGGGCCGCTTGATCTCTTCGACGTTCACCGAGACTTCGGAATCGGTCAGCAGCGTGAGCTCGTCGCGCAGTTTGTCGACTTCCGCTCCCCGCTTGCCGATTACGACGCCGGGGCGTCCGGTGTGGATCGTAATGACGATCTTCGTCGGCTTGCGCTCGATCTCGACGTCCGCGATCGCGGCATGGTCGAGACGAGCATGCAGGTACTTGCGCAGCTTCTCGTCCTCGGCAAGCAGCGCCGGGAAGTCCTTTCCCTTCGCGTACCAGCGCGACCGCCAGGGCTTTACGATTCCGAGGCGGAAGCCGTACGGATGTGTCTTCTGTCCCACGATTACTCCTTTGTGTCCACGACGACGGTCACGTGGCTCGTCCGCTTGTGAATCGGCGCGGCGCGACCCATCGCGGCAGCCCGAAACCGCTTCAGAGTGGCGCCTTCGTTCACGTAGCATTCGCGGACGTACAGGGTGTCCACGTCCAGCATCTCACCACTTTCGTCCGCCTTGTTCACCGCATTGGCGACCGCGGAGCGCAGGGCCTTGTCGATCGGTTCGGCCGCGGCCTTGTTCGAAAACTGCAGGATCGAATAGGCCTCGTTGACGTCCCGATCACGGATTTCATCGATCACGTACCGCATCTTTCGCGCGGACATGCGGACGTTCTTCGCAATAGCTCGAGCTTGCATTACCTGATCTCCCGGTCGCCTAAACGCGGACGCGTTTGTCGGCGAGCTTCCCGCCGTGCCCGCGGAAGGACCGCGTGGGCGAAAACTCACCGAGCTTGTGACCGACCATGTTTTCCGTGATGTACACCGGGATGAACTTGTTCCCGTTGTGGACACCCACCGTGTGCCCTACGAACTCCGGGCTGATGGTCGACGCCCTCGCCCAGGTCTTCACCACCCGCTTCGCGCCCGAACTGTTCATCTTCTCGATGCGGCCCAAAAGCCGATCGTCGATGTACGGGCCCTTCTTGATGCTACGCGCCATGAATTCTTCTCGTCTTTCCGTTTTCGCTCAGTCGGGCTGCGTGGCTACTTCGTAGCTTTGCCGCGCCGGCGGCCGCGCACGATGTACTTGTTGCTCTGCTTGCTCCGCTTCCGCGTCTTCTTGCCTTCGGCTTTGCCCCACGGTGAGACGGGCGGACGGCCACCGGACGTGCGGCCCTCGCCGCCGCCGAGCGGATGGTCGACCGGGTTCATCGCGACACCGCGTACCTTCGGACGCTTGCCGAGCCAGCGGCTCCGTCCCGCCTTGCCCGAGCGGATCAACTCGTGATCCACGTTACCCACCTGGCCGACGGTCGCGGTGCACTCCGACTGCACGCGGCGAACCTCCGTGCTCGGAAGGCGCAGCGTCACGTACGGACCTTCCTTGGCGATCACCTGGACGGCGGCGCCGGCGGAGCGGGCCATCTGCGCGCCTTTGCCGGGGACGAGCTCCACGCAGTGCACGGTCGTTCCCAGCGGGACGCTGCCGAGCTGCAGGTTGTTGCCGAGGGTCGCTTCGGCCTCCGGGCCCGACACGACCACGTCGCCGACCGACAGACCGCGCGGATGGAGGATGTACCGCTTCTCCCCATCGGCGTACTGAATCAGCGCGATCCGCGACGTCCGGTTCGGATCGTACTCGATCTCGCGCACCGTGCCGGGCACGCCCGGCTTGTCACGCTTGAAGTCGATCTTCCGGTACCGCCGCTTGTGACCGCCCCCGCGCCGCCGGCTCGTGATCCGGCCGTGGTGGTTGCGGCCCGCCGTCTTGGTCAGCCCCTCGGTGAGGGACTTCTCGGGCGTCGTGCGCGTGATCTCCTCGAACGAGGAGACCGAACGGAATCGATTCGCCGCGGTAACGGGTCGGAACTTCTTCAATGCCATCGGTCAGACTCCCTCGTACATGTCGATCACTTCGCCCTCGCGGAGGGTGACGATCGCTTTCTTCCAGTCGGGCTTACGGCCGAGCCTGCGGCCGACTCGCTTGTTCTTGCCGGCGCAGTTCATCGTCCGAACGCTTTTCACTGCCACGTCGAACATTTCCTCCACGGCGCGTCGGATGTCGATCTTGGTCGAGGCGCGGGTCACTTCGAACGTGTATTTGTTCTGTTCGGCCTGGAGAATCGAACTCTCCTCGGTGATCAGCGGCCGAATCAGGATCTCTTCGGGCGACCGGCGGCTCATGCTTCCTCCTCGGAACGGCTCAGCGCCGGTTCCTCCACGACGACCAGGTCGGCCCACAGGACGTCGTAGGCCGAGGCCTCGCCCCACGGCCGCACCAGGACACCCGGGATGTTGCGCGCCGACAGATGGACCTCGCGCTGCAGACCGTCCGTCAGCACCAGCACGTTGCCCTCGGCCTCAACCTTCGCGAGGAAGCCGGCGAGCTGCCTGGTCTTCGGCGCGTCGAATCCGAAGGGCTCCACCACGACGACATCGCCGTCCCTGGCGCGTGCGTTGAGCGCTGAACGGGTCGCGAGGCGGCGAATCTTCTTCGGCACCTGCGGAGCGTAGTCACGCGGCTGCGGCCCGAACGTCGTCGCGCCGCCACGCCAGATCGGCGAACGCACCGAGCCGGCGCGGGCCCGTCCGGTCCCCTTCTGCCGCCACGGCTTGCGTCCTCCGCCGCGGATCGACTGGCGCGTCTTGGTCGAGTGCGTGCCCTGGCGCCGACTCGCCTGCAGCGCCGTCACCACCTGGTGAAGCACCGCTTCGTTAATCGTGCCGTCGAACACGCTCTCCGGGAGATCCACTCCCTTGGAACGCGCCGCGCCCGCCGCTGTGTATGCTTTCGCCTTCATCCCGCGTCTCGCTTCCTCAGTGCTCGTCGTTTCAGGCGGTGCGGATCAGCACCACGTTGTTCCGGGATCCCGGAACCGAACCATTGATCATCAACAGGTTCTTCTCGGCGTCGACCGCCACGACCCGACGGTTCATCGCCGTCCGGGTGGTGCCGCCCATCTGGCCGGACATCTTCCTGCCCTTGATCACGCGCGACGGGTCGGTACCCGGCCCGATCGATCCGGGCTTCCGGAGGACCGAACTGCCGCCGTGCGACCCGCGCGATCCGCCGAAATTGTGCCGCTTGACCGTGCCCTGGAACCCCCGGCCCTTCGTCTCGCCCGTGACCTTGACCCGCTGGCCGACCTCGAACATATCGACCGTCAGCTCCTGGCCCGGCTCGTAGACGGCGTCCCGCTCGAGTTCGAACTCGGCGAGGACTTCGGGCACGTAGTCCAGCCCGGCGCGTGCGGCGTGGCCGGCTTCCGGCTTCTTAGCGCGGCGGTCCTTGCGGCGGCCGAAGCCGACCTGCACCGCGTCGTAGCCGTCGGTGTCGGTCGTCTTGATCTGCACGACGGGGCACGGGCCCACCTCGAGCACCGTGACGCCGACCGCCTTGCCGTTCTCGTCGAAGATCTGGGTCATCCCGATCTTCCTGCCGATCATGCCTGCCATCAGTCTCAGCCCTCTATTGGACTTTGATTTCGACGTCTACGCCGGCGGCCAGGTCGAGCTTCGTCAGCGCGTCGACGGTCTGGGGCCGGGTATCGTAGATGTCGATCAGACGCTTGTGCGTCTTGAGTTCGAACTGTTCCCGCGACTTCTTGTTCACGTGCGGGCTGCGCAGCACCGTGTACAGCTGGCGCCGCGTGGGGAGCGGAATCGGACCGCTGACGGACGCTCCCGTCTTCTGGGCGGTGCGGACGATGTCCGCCGCCGTCTGGTCGATCACGACGGGATCGAACGCCTTCAGTCGGATCCGAATCTTCTCAGCCATGTTATTCCACGATCTCGGTGACGACGCCGGCGCCGACGGTGCGGCCGCCCTCGCGGATGGCGAAGCGCAGCTCCTTGTCCATCGCGATCGGCGCGATCAGCTCCACGTCCATGTTCACGTTGTCCCCCG
>JBPCJZ010000031.1:0-6002 GCA_051004775.1 Gemmatimonadota bacterium | reverse complement strand
CGATGCTGAGCGGAGAGAGAACCCTCGGCGTCATGCTGACGTACCCGGAAGCGGGCGAGGAAACGCAGAAGCCGGCGAGTCGGATCGTGCTCCCGAGGCCGGCGAACGGGGAGCCGGCCCGGGGGGTCGCCGGCCTGCTCGGCGCGGGCAGCTTCGCGCGGCGGACGTTGATTCCCGCCATCCAGTCTGCCGGAATCCGGATCAAGACCGTCGTCTCCAGCACAGGGCTCTCGGCGGCGGTCGAGGGCAGGCGGGCGGGCGCAGCGCTGGCGAGCTCCGACCATGCAGACGTATTCGCGGATCCCGAGATCGACACGGTTTTCGTACTCACCCGCCACGACTCGCACGCCGATCTCGTCGTCCGGGCGCTCGAGGCGGGGAAGCACGTTTTCGTGGAGAAGCCGCTCGCGCTCTCGCTCGAGGGGCTGGCTCGGGTGGAGCAGGCGGCACACGCGTCTGACCGGCTCCTCATGGTAGGTTTCAACCGGCGTTTCGCTCCGCTGGCGACCCGGCTCAAGACCCTCACGGACGGGCGCGCGGGACCCCTGTCTCTCGTGATCACCGTCAACGCGGGCTGGATCGAGCCGGATCACTGGACGCAGGACCCCCGCCAGGGAGGCGGGCGCATCGTCGGAGAGGCTTGCCACTTCATCGACCTCGCGCGCTGGCTGACCGGCGAATCGATCACCCGGGTATCGGTGCAGGCGGCCGCGGACTCTACGGGCGCGCCGCTCGACGACGTGGCACACATCACGCTCGCGTTGGAGGGGGGTTCGACGGCGGCCATCCATTATCTGGCGACCGGCTCGAGCCGATTCCCCAAGGAGCGGGTAGAGGCGTTTTTCGACGGGAAGACAGCGGCGATCGACAACTGGCGCCGGCTCAGAACCTGGGGGCTCTCCGGTGGCGGTCCGCGCCTCGGCAGGCGCCTGGACAAGGGTCACGAATCGGAGCTCGAGGCTCTGGCCGCGGCCATCCGCTCCGGTACTCCGTCGCCCATCCCACTCGGCGAACTCCTCGAGGTCTCTCGCTGGTCGATCCGGGCCGCCTCGCTGGCCCGGGGCGATTCGGCTACGTCTGCGTAGGCGGAGTCTGCTGCGCGCGCGCCTGTGGATGCGGACGGCGGCGAACCTACCGCCCGGGCAGGCGGCGGAGTGGCTTCGCCGTCGGCTCCAGGCGTCGCGGCCGATCCCCCTCGACGTCACGAGGCCGGCCGTGCGATCCGCCGCCTGGCCGGAGCTGCTCAGCCTCGCCCGTGCCGTCGATGAAGGGGAGAGCCGATCGGGCAGGGAGGTAGCCGATCTCGCCGTCGACCACCGCTTCCGGTTTGCGGGTCGTGAGCTCCGCCTCCCCGAAGTGGACTGGTCGACCGGCTACGAGTCTCCACTGTGGACGTACAACCTCCAGTACTTCGATTACGCCGTCGACCTCGCGCGCGCCTGGCGGGCGAGCGGCGAGCCACGCTACGGCGACTGCTTGGTCCGGCTGTGGAACGGATGGTTGGAGGCGGCAGGGAGCGGACGCGCCAGAATCGAACCCTATCCGACGTCCGTCCGGTGCATGAACGCCCTCCGCTCACTCTGGCTCGTCGAGGATCGGGTCTCCGCGGACTTCTCCGCCAGACTGGTCTCCGGCACCAGGGCGCAGCTGGATTGGCTACGCTCGCACTTGGAACGTCACCTGCGGGCGAATCACCTGCTGAAGAACCTGGCGGCTCTGACGTGGGGATCCCTCGCCTTCGCGGATCCTCCGCCGGGTGCCGTGCAGGCGCGTGACGAACTGTGGCGGGAACTCGCTGAGCAGGTCCTGCCGGACGGGGGCCACTTCGAGCGTTCGCCGATGTACCACGCCGCGGCTCTCGACGACTTCCTGCGCACGCTGGCGATGTGCCGTGTCGGGGGAGCAGCCGTGCCGAAGTTCGTGCCCGGTCGCTTGGCCGAAATGACCCGAGCCCTTCAGCTGCTGAGCCGCAGCGACGGGACCCTCCATCTGTTCAACGATACGGCAGACGGCGAACGGCCCGACCGGAACGACGTTGTCGCCCTCGCGGCCGACGTCCTCGAGTCGACCTTCGCCGAGCCCGCAGGCGCCTTCGCGTTGCAGCACACCGGATACCACGGCTGTGTGGACACGGACGGCGACTACCGATTCGTCGTGGATGCGGGCCCGGCAGGCCCCACGTACCAGCCGGGCCACGCACACTGTGACATGCTCTCCTTCGAGTTGGACGTCCATGGCCGCCCTTTCGTCGTAGATTCGGGGCTCCACGGCTACGACGGCGATCCATATCGTGAGTACGTTCGCAGCACCCGCGCTCACAACACGGTAGCGATCGACGGACTCGACCAGCACGAGATGTGGGCCACATTCAGGGTAGCGCGACGCGGCGAAATCCTGTCCGCGACGAGCGGGCCCGTGGGGGACGAGGGTTTCGAGTTCAGGGGCGCCGCCCGGTCCTACCACGATCGGAGCGCCGTCCACGAACGCCGCGTGAAGATCCTCCGCGGAACCCTCGCGGTGACGGACCGCGTGGAAGGTGCGAACGGTCGAAGCCTGGCAAGCTGGCTGCACGTCCACCCCGACTTTCGCTTGCGGCCCTCCGCCGCCGGTTTCGTAGCCGCCGGCCCCGACGAGGGCGCCCCGGCAGTAGCGATCGAATTCTTCGGGGCCGATGATATCAGACTGGTGACAGGAGCGCGCGATCCGGTGCAGGGCTGGTACTGCCCACGGTTCGGTCGGGCGATCCCCGCGTCCGTCATCGAGATGCGCATCGCCGCCAACGAGGGCCGAGACTTTGGTTACCGCCTGCGATGGCCCGTCGCCTGATGCGCGGGAACGGGTCATCCCCCGACCGTGACGACGTGTCCGTTCTCTTCCTGTCCAGCAACTTCCCGCCGGAGGTCAACGCGCTGGCCAACCGCACGTGGGAGCACGCGCGGGAATGGGCGCGGGAGGGCGGTCGGATTTCCGTCGTTACCGGCCCCCCGCATTTTCCCGAGGGGACGGTATACGCCGGGTATCGCAACGCGCTTACGCGAGAGACGATCGACGGCGTCGACGTCCTGCGCGTCCCCATGTACATCGCGGCAAACGCAGGATTTCTGCGACGCACGCTGAGCTACCTCTCCTACATGGCGTCGGCGGCCTGGTTCGCTGGGCGGGCGCCCGGCCATCCGGAGATCGTGGTGGCGTCATCACCACAATTCTTCGCGGGACTCGCCGGTTGGCTCGTAGCCCGTAGGTTGCGTCGGCCCTTCTTGCTCGAGGTGCGCGACCTCTGGCCGGAATCGATCGTCGACGTAGGCGCGATGCGGCGGGGACTGCTCGTCCGCGCGCTCGAGCGGCTCGAAACCTTCCTGTACCGGGCGGCCGACCACATCGTCATCGTCTCGCCCGCCTTCCGCCAGCACATCGAAGCGAGGGGTGTCGAGCCCGAGCGAATCACGGTGCTCCCCAACGGAGTCGATCCCGAGTGGTTCGAGTCAGGGGCCCCGACCGGCGAGCTCGATGCGCTGCGTGCCGAGTTCGGCCTGGAAGACCGGTTCGTAGCCTCGTATATCGGAACCGTAGGTATGGCGCACGGAGCAACTGTCGTGCTCGAGGCGGCTCAACGATGTGCGGACACCGGGGTCGCCTGGGTGGTCGTCGGCGCCGGCGCCGAATGGGACGCCCTACGCGATCGGGCCGAGGCGTCGGCCCTCGACAACTTCTGGCTGGTGGAGAAACAGTCGCGGCACCGGACGCGGCTCTTCTATGCGCTTAGCGACGTAAGCATTGTCCACCTGCTTGATCGTCCCGCCTTTCAAAAGGTGATTCCGTCGAAGCTGTTCGAATGCATGGGCATGCGCCGCCCCGTAGTGCTGGCGGTGCCGGGGCAGGCAACGGAGATCCTCGACCGGGCGAGCGGCGGGATCTCCGTTGCCCCGGAGGACCCGGACGCGCTGCTCGCCGCGGTGCTGCGCCTGAAGGAGGACCCGGCGCTTCGTCGTCGGCTGGGCGATGCCGGAGCCGAGTACGTACGGGAGAACAACGACCGCCGGGTGATCGCGCGCCGCTACTTGGAAGTTCTCCAGCGCGTGGCGTCCGCAACGTGAAGAATCTACTCCAGCCAACGAAAGCTTGATGCAAACCGCGGCCTTTTCCAGCCTGCTGCGAGCCTATCGCGAGGCGCCGGATATCTACCAGGCGACGTCCTACTGGGATCGCTACGAGAAACCGATCCTGAATACCCTGGAGAACCTCGAGCCCGACGACCTCCGATCCGGCAAGTATCCGATACTCTCAACTTTCGGATTCAGCGACCTCGTCTACGCATATCCTCCGACGCTGCCAGCGTGGAAGAAGACGCTGCAGAGGGCCTTCCATCGGCTTATCGGGACCGGGCAATTCTTCCGTATGGCCTGAACTCTCGGATCTGCGCGAGGTGGCCGTGCGCCATTGCCGACTGCTCGGCGAGCTGGCGAACGCGGTCCCGATCGACGCGATCGAGATGTCGACGTTCGGCGGCCCGGCCGATCTGTTCGAGGCGGGGGGAAGACACTATTCGATGCAGTTTCTCAGCTACTATCCACGCTACTGTTTCGCCCACGAACACCCGGACGCGTACCAGGCGCATCGTCGCCTCGCGGACTCGGGGGGATACTTCCAGGCGGTGTGGAAGAAGTCGTAGTCCCGGTCAGTCACGGGCGCGAAGGTAGAGCGCCTCGAACTTCGCCCCGATCGTACCGGGATCGAGAGCATCCAGGATCCACGCTCTGCCGACCTCGCCCATCCTCCGCGCCAGCGCGGGATCATCGAGCAGCGCGGCGATGCCACGCGCCGTGGACTCCGCGTCTCCTTCAGTGATGACCGCGCCGCCGCTCGACTCGAGTTCCCGCCAGATGTCCGTACCCTTCGTGGTGACGACCGGCGTCGATGCCGCCAGCGATTCGGCCAGCACGAAGCCGAAGTTCTCCTGGCTGGTGGGGAGGGAGAAGACGTCGGCTCGCTCGTACAGGGAGACCTTCTCTTGGCCGAGCACCAGACCGACGAAGTGGACCACGTCCTCGAGGCCGCGCCGGAGCACTTGTTGTCGCAACGCAGCTTCGTACTCCGGCGTCCCGGTGCCCGCCACCAGGACGCGAAACGCCCGTCCCTCCTCGCGAAGTATGGCCGCCGCGTCGATCAGCACCTCTGGCTGCTTCTTATGGTGGAGGCGACTGAGAAACAGAATCGTCGGCTCGTCCACGTCGGCGGCCGGGATCGACCGGCGCGCCAGTTCCGGGCCCGGCAGAACGCGGAACGGGGCGAGATCGAAGATGTACGGCGCGATCGTGCCGCGCCCTTCGGGAAACCACTGTTCGGCCTGGTCGAGCTCGCCCTGTGCGGTACAGTGGACGAATGCCGCCTGCTCGAGAAGCCGGCGACCAGACAAAGCAAGGTACAGACGTTTCTTGAGCGGCTTCTGATCCATGCTCCAGTCGTCCAGCATGCCGTGCACCGTCAGGACGTAGGGAACGCCGTGTCGGAGCGCCGCGCGTGCGAAGGTCAGGTTGGTACGGTCCCACGGAGTATGAATGTGCAGAACGTCGGACGAGGCGACGGTGCGGTCGATCAGCGCCCGGTCCGAAGGCGTGAACCGGGCCGTCGTCCGGGCCGGAGGCTCGAGCCGAATCAGCCGGGGTCTCCCGTGAACCGCGGATTTCCAGGCGCCAGGGACGTCCGTAGCGTCGGAGGTCAGGACGGTCACGTCGTGCCCGCGCTGTGCGAGCACTTCGCAAAAATCGAGCACGGCCCGTACGACGCCCCCCTCGGCCAGCCGAAAGTGCGACAGATAATGTGTGATCCTCATGCCGTCAGTCAGGTTTCGGAGTGTCGGGGTCCTCGGCTCCGACGTGTCGACGACGGCCGGGAACGCATGCTCGCCGGGAACCTCGTTGATTCCGATCGCGCTGTCCACAGCGCAATCGCGGCCGAAACCGGCGTACTCGGTGGACGTGGCGGCGTCCGGAAGCGGCCCATAC
>JBPCJZ010000030.1:0-5859 GCA_051004775.1 Gemmatimonadota bacterium | reverse complement strand
GCGGGACTCGCCCGGTGACGAGGCCCTCGACGCGGCGGCGAAGCGCCTGCTCGCGACCCGGCCCACCGGGGTCAACCTCGCCCGCGTCGTGTCGGATGTGCGGGCCCTGCTCGCGGGAGCTGCCCCGTCGGACCGCGCGCGCCTCGCCCGCGACGAGGCCGACCGTCTGCGCGAGGAAGACATCGCGATCAACCGGGCGATCGGCGACCACGGCCTGGCGCTGATCCGGGAGATCGCGAACGACGGCGACCGGCCTCCCGGCCCCGTACAGGTGCTCACACACTGCAACGCCGGCGCGCTCGCCACCGCGGGCTACGGTACGGCCACCGCGCCCATCTACCGGGCCGTCGAAGAGGGCATCGACCTGCACGTGTGGGTCGACGAGACGCGGCCGCGGAACCAGGGCGCCGCGCTGACGGCGTGGGAGCTGGGCCGGGCGGGCATCCCCCATACCGTGATCGTCGACAATGCGGGCGGGCATCTCATGCAACGGGGCCGGGTCGACCTCTGCCTGGTCGGCACCGATCGGACGCTCGCGACGGGCGACGTGTGCAACAAGATCGGCACCTATCTCAAGGCGCTAGCCGCCCATGACAACGGCGTGCCGTTCTACGTCGGCCTCCCGGGTCCGACGATCGACTGGGAGACGAAGGACGCGGCATCGATACCCATCGAAGAACGTGACGGACGAGAAGTGGCCGAGATCTCGGGCCTGGCCGACGGCGCAGCCGCGGCCTCGACCGTGCGCCTCGTGCCGCAGGGAAGCGCGACGGCGAACTTCGGCTTCGACGTGACGCCGGCGCGGCTGGTGACCGGGCTCATCACCGAGCGTGGCGTGTGCGCCGCCTCGGCGGCGGGACTTCGCGGACTCTATCCGGAGAAGGCGGGATGAGCGTCGCAGAACTGCGCCTCGAACTCGTCGCGGCGGCGCGCCGGCTGGAGCCACTCGGCCTGACGCAAGGGACCTCCGGCAACCTGTCGGCCCGCACCGGTGACGGGATGCTCGTCACCCCGTCGGCGGTGGCGTACGCGGCGATGGGGCCGGACGACCTCGTGCTCCTCGATCTCGACGGCGGGATCCACGGGGCGCCGCCGCTCGGTTCCGCGCACCGTCCTTCGACGGAATGGCGCATGCACGCCGGGATCCTGCGCGACCGGCCCGACGTGGCGGCGATCGTCCACGCGCATCCCCCGTGGGCGACGGCCCTTTCCTGCCTGCGGCGCGGAATTCCGGCCTTCCACTACATGGTGGCCGCCGCCGGTGGCCGCCTGATCGAGTGTGCCGAGTACGCGCCCTTCGGGACCACGCAGCTCGGGACGGCCGCGGTGGTGGCGCTCGGCGATCGACGCGCCTGCCTGCTCGCCAACCACGGGATCATCGCCTGCGGCGCCACGGTCGGGTCGGCGCTCGGACTCGCGGTCGAAGTCGAGGCGCTCGCCGGCCAGTACATGCGGGCGCTGTCCGTGGCCGAGCCGACGCTGCTGGGCGAGGAGGAGATGGCTCGGGTGCTGAAGGCGTTCGAGGGCTACGGGCGCTGAGGAGCCGCCAGGCGTCCAAGCTGGCCGATACCGCGCAGTCGGTCGTCGCGAGGATAGAGACGGGCACTACCAGCCCGACGATCTCGACCCTCGAACGTCTCCTCGCAGCGGCGGGATTCCAGCTTGACGCGGCGTTGAGTCCCCTGCCGATACTCCAGAGCCACATGCTCGATGACGTGCCCCGAATCCTCGGCATGACTCCGGAGGATCGGTTGATCGAGGTCCGAAACTTCAGCCGCCTGGAGACCGCCGTGGGGCGCGCCAACCCGAGAGTCGACCTGCTGGTCGCGGGGCTGGAGGACATCATTCGATCGAAAGTAGCGGCAGATCGACCGCAAGATCGACAGGACGTGCTCGTCCTGCGAGAGATGTTGAGGCGACGCGCCGAGGATCACGCGGATGGCTGACGGGCGAAGCGGGCTCAGGCCAGCGCGCTTTCCTCGCCCGAGTCCCGCACGAACAGGCAACTCGAGCCGGTCTTCGCCACCATTGCGCGCATGAAGTCGAGGCGCGGCTCGCCGGTCAGCCCGAATATGCTCACGTCGGCCTGGGGCCCGAAAGCTACGAACGTCGAGAAGTCCGCACTCTCTACGAATATCCCGGCGTCATGGACGCGCGCGAAGCTGACCAGGTCCTCCAGGAACGCGCGGCCGTTCGCCTCCTCCGCCGGGTCCTGCACGACCATCATGAGCCGGAGCTCGGCGTGCCAGTTCCTCTGGAGGTGAAGTGCGGTGAGGATCGAGAGATCGAGGTTGCCGATATCCCAGCCGATGCTCCAGTCGGGGCTTCGATCCCTGATCCATACGTTCAGCGTTTGACGCTGCCCGATCGCGGCCACGGGATGGGGCAGCCACAGCAGCGTACCGGTGCGCTGGCGACCCGCCTCCCGCACGATCCGGCCGAGGGCCGACTCCGCTAGCTGGATGCGATCCTCGGAGCCGGGAAGTCGGAGGAAGACGATGTTCGGTCGAAAAACCGCCCCGCTCAGCGCCTGCATGCCCGCCACCACTCCGTCAGTGTAGGCATGCGCCTGGAGGACGGTCGCCGTCGCCGATACGCCCTGCTTCCGGAAGCTCGCTGCCATTCCGGCGAGTTGTCGTCCGAGCGCCTCGTCGTCGGAGTCTGCCGGAGTGATCCCCATGATCTTCACCGAGCCGGTCGGCCGCGCGATACTCGACAGCATCTCGAACGTGCCGCGAAGCTCGCCGGCCGATGCGACCGGAACGAGCAGATTCGGCCGCCAGGCGCGCTCCTGGCGCGACGGGAGTTCGGCGACCCGGCCGACCGCCCACTCGGCCAGTGAAACGAACAGACCGCTCCGCACATCGGTGAATGGCGCCTCGAGGTGCCGGCGGAGGAGCAGCCAGTAGAATCCGAGCATGATCGCGAGGGAGAGCCAGGCCATCGTCGGATGGATGATAAACATGGCGAAGAGAGATCCCAGCAGCCCGATGAGGGGGACGACACGGGGAACCCTCAGGCGCGGCCGAAAGCTGACGAGGTCGAGACTCTGCTCGACCAGCAGGATGCCGTTCAGCATGGCATAGGTGACGAGGAAGAACATGGTCACCAGTGGAGCGACGGCGTTCAGGTCGCGAAGCAGGATCGACAACACGAGGATCCCGCCCGTCACCATCAGGGCGTTGCGAGGCTCGCCGATCTCGGTCTTTCGCTCGAGCCACCCGCCGTACGGAAGTACGCGATGCTCGCCCATGGCCATCAGAATCCGTGCCGACCCCACGAGCGAAGCGAGCGCGGAGGAGAAGGTCGCGCCCAGCAGTCCTGCCACGACGGCCGGTCCCCAGTACGCCTTGTCGATCATCACGGTGTAGTTCGAAACCAGCTCCTCCGGAGAGGCCGAGCGGGCGAGCCAGTAAGCCAGCAGCAGGTAGATGACGAGGCTCACGGCGATCGCCCACATCGTGCCCCGCGGGATGCTGCGCCTCGGCGTCTTGAGATCGCCGCTCATGTTCGCGCCTGCCATGATACCCGTCGAAGCCGGAAAGAAGACGGCAAACACCACCCAGAAGCTGGTCCCTCGGAATCCGTGCTCGGGCGTCCCGGGGAAGCTGCCCCAGAGGCCGACGTTCTCGACGGGGTACTGCATGGAACCGGTGGCCGCCGCCATCGCGATCGATAACAGCGCCAGGCCGATTACGGCCATGATCACGTACTGGATCTTGATGGCGAAGCCGGCGCTGCGAAATGCGATGCCGAACAGGAGCGCCAGCGTGAAGAAATCCACCAGTAGCGCGGGGTGCCCCGGGAAGATCCACAACCATCCCTCGCGAAAACCGAAGATGTACATCGTGACCGCGAGCGCCTGCGAGAGATAGCGGGGAATGCCGAGGGCTCCGCCGATCTCGAGCCCCAACGACTGCGCGATGATCGCGTAGGCCCCACCCGCACCGATGCGGATGTTCGTCGTAATCGACGACATCGACAGCGCGGTGCAGATCGTGATCCCGAAGGAGAGAAGAATGATCATCGCCCCGCCGAGGATGCCGGCGTTGCCGATCACCCAGCCCTCCCGCAGGAACATGATGACGCCGAGGATCGTGAGCAGCGTCGGGGTGAAAACGCCGCCGAACGTGCCGAACTTCTTCTGGCGTCGCGCCTGTTCGGCGAGAGTTGTCGCTTTCTCGGGCTGCCGGAGATCGACCGCCGAGCGGGAGAGGGGCGCGCCGGGACTCGGCATCAGGCGTCCCAGTCTTCGAAAATCTCCCCGCTGATACGGAACCTGACGCGGTCGATGCCCGGGAACGTGGTGAGCGTCCGGATGATTGGCTGTTTCACCGCTCCCTGCAGGCATGCCGCGTTGTTGAGGTAGGCGAGAGCCCCCGGCGAAAAGTCGAGGTAGGCCGTGCCGTGGTTCACTTCGATGCCGAGCAGAAAGTCGACCAGCGCACGATCGGTGCCGACCCCCGGTGTCGGGTGGAACTGGCTCGACATCCCGGCGGCTCGCTCCGCCGGAGTCACGCCGGCCAGCAAGAGCCGCAGCACATGCCCCGGCGTGGCGAGAGAATCTGGAACCACGCGTGGCGCCGGAAGCACCGCGCCGCAGTCGGCGACCTGCAGTTCGTACGCATCGGTGAAGTAGAGTGTGATGTCCGTGGTCGAAGTGTCGGTGGTAGAAGCGTCGGCGACCGAACGCAGGGAGTCGCCCGTTGAAGCGCGGCGGTCGGCGCCGGGCCGTTCGCCGCACGCCGTGACTAGCGTCAACAGGAAGAGCCCGGCGCTCCGGCTGCTCACCTCAGCCGGCTTTCGCCTCGGCCGCCTGCTTCCCCGCCGCCTGCTCCCTCGCCTCCTGCAGCGCCCGCCACACGCGATCGGGCGTGAACGGCAAGCGATCGATCCGCACGCCGACGGCGTCGTAGATCGCGTTGGCGATCGCGGGCAGCGACGGATGGAGCGGACCCTCGCCCGCCTCCTTCGCGCCGTACGGGCCCTCGGGGTCGTTCGCCTCGACGATCATCGCGATGAACTCGGGGCAGTCGAGCGACGTCGGGATCCGATAGTCGAGCAGCGACGGCGCGTTGTGGAGCCCGCCCTCGGGCGTGCCGCGCTTGACGACCTGCTCCTCCATGAGCGCTTCGGCGAAGCCCATGTACGCCGAGCCCTCGATCTGGCCCTCGACCAGCATCGGGTTGAGCGCCCTCCCGCAGTCGTGGGCGATCCAGATCTTCTTCACGTCGACGAACCCTGTGTCCTCGTCGACCTCGACCTCGGCCACGTGCGCCGTGAAGCTGTACGCCGGCGAGGCGCCGATCGTCCCGCCGCGGTAGTCGCCGTGCACACCTTCCTTCGGCGTGTTGTAGTGGCCGACCGCGCCGAGCGTGCCGTGCTCCGCCTCGGCGAGCATGAAGGCGGCGGCGATCGGCATGCGATGGGTGTCGTTCGGTCCGTCGCCGGGTCCCGCCCCCGCTTCGTTGCCCGCTCCGTCGCCCTCCCCCGCGAACGCCCAGCCCTCGGCGAGCCTCACTTCCGAGGCATCCACGTCCGCCGAGCGCGCGACCGACGCCACGATCTTTGCCTTCAGCTCGCGGCAGGCCATCAGCACCGCGTTGCCCACCATCAGCGTCTCGCGGGAGGAGTACGCGCCGAGGTCGACGGGCGTCAGGTCCGTGTCCGCGCTGAACACCCGCACGTAGTCGAGCGGCACGCCCAGCTCTTCGCACGCGATGTAGGCCATTGTCGAGTCGGAGCCCTGCCCGATCTCGGACGCGCCATGCAACACGGTCACGCGCCCCGAACGCTCGATCTGCACCTGGGCCGAGGCCTGCGGCATGTCGTTGGGATAGATGGGATAGTTGGTTCCCG
>JBPCJZ010000029.1:0-14715 GCA_051004775.1 Gemmatimonadota bacterium | reverse complement strand
GCCCATGGCCGTCCAGGGATCGCCCTCGCACGAGACCTGGAGAACCCTCACGCGGTCGTGGTCTTCGGAGAAGCCGAGGCGGGCGGGAGTGATCTTGAACCCGGCCGCCAGCAGACTATCAAGATCGGCCGTCCGCTTTTCGTAGTTCGGGTCGCCGCAGCGGCCTCCGGAAGTGAGAGCCTCTGTCCCTTCCAGACGGAGCGTCCGGCGGTGCCAGGAAGCGGCCTCCGCCCCACCCATCGCGCTGACGCCGGGGATCCGGTGCGCTACGACGGTCCAGTTGCCCGTCAGGTCCGTCAGGTCGGAGGTTACGGCGGCCGAGGAATCGGCTGCGGCGCTCGCGGGCCCCTCCGCGGCCGCCTCCTCCTCGGACCCCCTGCACGCCGCACTCGTCAGCGCGATCGCAGCGCAGAGGGCGAGCGTGCGAGAGAGAGGCCGCTCCATCAGGAGCACCGATTTCATCCGAGCATCCGATGGCTACTCGCCCACCTCGTCCGACTCGTCCGCGCGGATGAACTTGAGCGGGGCCGCCAGGCCGGCCGCATGGATGAACAGGAACGGCTCATCGATCCGGAAGCGCTCCGCGCCGGACAGCGCCGCGATGTAATTCGTCTCCTGATTGTTCACGGCTTCCGCGCAGGCCATTCGAGTCGTCGCGAGCGGCCCGAAGGAAATCGAGTCGCCATGCACTTCGACTGTGCCGCGGAACCGATTACAGGAACCGCTGCCGCCGACACGGCCGTCCTCCGTGAACTCGAGGGTGGCCTGCGCCATGTCGATCACGCCGGCACCGGCCAGGTCCTCGAGGCGCCACGACGTGCCCCGCAGGTCGGCGGAAGAATCGCCGGGGCCGTCGGTCGGGCGCGGCCCGGCCACGTCCTCGGCCGCAAGCTCGCGAATGCGCAGAATCTCCACGAGGGGACCGACCATGCCGATCGATGCCATGTCGTCACGGGGCCGAGCCTCCGCCTCCACTCGCATTTTATCCACCTGAAACGCTTCGGGCAGGTTGGTGGGGTTGTAGTTCTTGCCCTCCGGGTCACGGATCACGTACAGGCCGCCCTCAAGGTCCATGTGACGGACGGTGCCGGTGATCCGGGTCGCGCTGCCGCTGTCGGCTCCATCGGCGCTCACGGTGACCCAATCGCCGGAGCCGTTACCACTCGCGCAGGCCGGCGCGAGGAGCGCGACCAGCGCGACCAGCAGATATGTGAGCTTTCGCGACTCGTGGGGTGTACGTCGCATGGCCCCGCTCCCTTCAGGTGGTGAAGCATCCCAACCGAGGACGTTCGCGTCGCGAGCAAGCAACGTTCGGCCATCCTGGTTCATTCGGCACAACCGGGTTCCGCGGCCGGTACCAACTCGATCTCCACCGGGTCTCCCGGGCCGTCGATCCGGATGTGAAACTCACAATCGCTCAGATGGAGGATCTCGACCGGGTAGTCGATACCCTCCTCGGTGATCGTCATCGCCTCACCCATACGGGTCCATGAGCCGAGGGCTGGACGGGAGTTGGAGGAAGCCGAGACGAGAGTACCCTCCGAAAGAAACACCCGCAGTGCACCGTGTTCCGCTTCAGCCGGCCCGACGATCCTCCAGACTCGATCGACGAACGTGGCAGGGCTCGTCGCGGCGGGCGACTCGGAGGCGGTGGAGCGGGTGCATGCCATCGCGAGCAGAAGCAGGGCCGGCCCGAGCGCCGTGATCCGTGTCGACATCATCCTTTTCCTCCATGGCGTATCGCCCGAGCTAGTCATCATCCGGCCTTCTCCACTTCATCCATTCGAACACCGTGCGGCAGTGCCGGCAGTAGTACTGGCTGACGGATACCGCGGAGCCGAAGGCGGAAAACTGTTCCGTCTCGGTGCCGTCGCAGAACGGGCACGTTACGGAGGCGGGCATGGCGTCGCTCTGGAGAGGCGCGTCGAGCGGTGGCCCGGGCGAACTGTCGAGCGTGCCGTCGAGCGCGCCGTCGTCGCGATCCGCGTCGTCCATCAATCCATCAGCATTGCGCGGTTCTTGTCGCCGCGCACGCGGGCCAGGGTATCCGCATCGGGGCCGCCGGGACCCGTGCGACGCCGTTCGTCGTCCCAATCGGCCCAGTCGAGCGCGTCGCCGGCCGGAGGCGGCACGTCGAGGCCGACGTCTTCAAGGAGCGGTCCGACGCGTTCCAGCCAGCGAGCCCGCAGGGTGTCGGGACCGCCGTCCACGACCCTCTGCTCGGTGAGCGCCTTCCACATGTCTGCACCGTCTCGGCCGAACCAGCGCAGGCAGGGCTCCAGCGCGGCGGAGTAGGCGGCGGCCAGCGCTACGCGCCCGGCGTCAGCGCCTGCCAGGCGCTGCGTCCAGCCTCGTGCGTGCTCGGCATGGAAGCGCTCCTCGTCGGCGAGCTTCCCCATCTTGTAGTGAAGCGGCGAGTAGCGGCTCTCGGCGAGCGCGTCGCACTGCACCGACAGGGCCTGGTCGAGGAGCGCGTTGAGCGCGAGGAGTCCGGGCCACCCGTCCGGTGCCTCGTCGAGCAGCTCGGAACTCACATACGCATCGGCCTCCCGTTCGTGCTCGAGGCTGCCGGATTCGTGCCCGAAGTCCTTGAGCATCGCGTAGAGGATGCGGCCGTGACCCCATTCGTCCTGCGCCATCGCGGAGCACGCGATGCCGGCCTCGAGCGTGGGCGCGCCGAGGATCCACTCCGAGTAGCGCATCCCCAGGAGGCGCTTGTTGTCCGCAAGGGACAGGAGCAGACCCGAGAGCGGCCGGTGGAGCTCTTCCGGCATGTTCTCCGCCGCCTTCCAGCCGGTCTTACCGGCCGCCTTCTTGGCTGCCTTCTTGTCGTCGCTCACGAGGCCTCAGGATGCAGGGTGAAGGGGACCTCGTCGCGGTTCACGTTCCGGAACGCCTCCCGCGGAGCGACGATCATCTCGAACCACTTCGCCTCGTCGTAGGTCTGCCACGCGTAGACGCGGGCCAGCTCCGGGCTCGGTGCCTGGACGGTGCCGACGTGCTCGAACCGGTCCTCGCGCTTCTGCCGCGCGAAGATTTCGAACAGCTTCTCGCCGCTCAGACGACCCATGGGCTAAAATCCCTCTGCTTGTTCTCGGTGCCATCGGGGTCCTGTGTGCATCTTCCCAATTTCCCAATTTGGGAAAGTGAAGGCAGGACACGAAAAGGTACATGACGACGCGCCTCTTCTGGCACGCCGCAACCGTAACAGCAACCGCAACCGCCGGGCGGCTACCCCGTCACGCAATCGAACCGTTAGACCGCGACGCCCGCCCGCTTCAACGCCCGACGCCCACGCTCGCTGATTCGCGACGCCGTCCACGGCGGATCCCACGTCACCTCGACCTCGACCGCCTCGATGCCGGGCTCCAGCAGGAGCCGATCGCGGATGTCCCACTTGATGAACTCGACGCAGGGACAGGCGGAGGCGGTAAACGTGACCGCCACTCGCGCGGTGCGGTCATCCACCGACACGCCGTAGATCAAGCCCAGGTCGGGCAGCGAGATCGGAAACTCCGGGTCCGGTACCTCGTGGAGCGCGCGCCAAACCGCTTCTTCGGCCGTCGCCGGCGGTCCGTCCCACTCGGGGACGTCGAGCTCGAGATCGGGATTCCGCCCCGCCGATTCGGCGAGCACCGCCGCGAAGTTCATCCCGGCCTCGCGCGGCGACTCGTAGCCCGCATCGGCCGCATCGCCCGCATCGCCCGCATCGCCCGCGCGCCGGAGCTTCACGAACTCGCTCACGCCGCGAGCAGCCGCTCCGTGGCGGACCGGCTGCGGCGGATCGACTCGACGAACTCCTCGTTCATCGGGCCGCGCGCCTTCCAGCGGTCCCACACCTCGTCCCACGTGATCGAGTCGTCGTACATCCATACCCGGTCGTCGGCGTCCCAGCGGCAGGGGAACTCGTACTCGAGTTCGACTTCGCCGGTCTCCGGGTCCGTGTGCGCGGGCACGTCGAGGCCGAGCTGCTCGCACAGCGGAACGACGGCCTTGAGCCACGTCGCGCGGAGCTGATCGTTGGTCATCCCCTTGAGCTTGAACTCGAGCTGCGCGTTGTGGCGCTTGCGATCGTCCGGCATGCCGAACCATTCGACGCCCATCGGGAACATCCAGTCGACCGCGCGCTGGACGAGCTCGCGCCCCTCGCCGCCCGCCTCGGACAGCCGGCGCATCCATACCTCGCCGTGGCGGAGGTGGAAGTTCTCCTCCATCGCGACCTTGGTGAGGGCGCGCTTAAGCGGGCCGTACGAAGTGTGGCGATGTACGTCCGACAGCAGCGTGATCCCGGCGCGGTCGTACAGGCCATTGGCCGATACCAGTTCCGCCCAGTTGGCGAGCGGCTGGTCGAAGCCGAACGGGTTCTTGAACTTGTTGGGCGGCCGGTCGTACAGCAGGGCCTCCGGATCCTCGCCGAGGTCGGCGAGCAGCCGGTAGGCGATGTTCGCGTGGCCGAGCTCGTCCTGGATGATGGCGGTCGCCGACACCATCGTGTTCGTCGAGGGCGCATCCTTCGCGGCCATGTAATACGCGGGCGCGCTGATCAGCTCGGTGTCGCCCTGCACGGTGAGCTGGATGATCAGAGCTTTCTTGTACAGGTCGGTCATGTCGGCTTCGGATTCGACGATGAAACCTTCCTGGACCTTCCGCATCAGTTCTTCGTCCGTGAACCTCGCCATATTAGACCTCCTCCGGCGACTTGTCCGCCTTGTCGAGCACCTTCGTCAGTTGATCCTTCAGTGAACCGCCGAGCCCTTCGAGCTGCCCGCGGATGTCGCCCGCGCGGTCGCCGAAGCGCTCGCGCAACTCGTCCTTGAGCTCCGCGAGCTTTCGATCCGATCCGAGGAACGGATAGCGGAAGTCGCTCGGCGGATCGAACGTCTCCTTGATCGTCCGGGGCGATACCCAGCGCAGGAGGTTGAGGTACGACCCGGCCTTGTCGTTGGTTCCGCTGGCGCGCGCGCCGCCGAAGGGCTGCTGTCCGACCACCGCGCCCGTCGGCTTGTCGTTGATGTAGAAATTGCCGGCCGCCTCGCGCAGCCCGGCGAGCGCCTGGCGCACGGCTCCGCGATCGTTCGAGAACACGGCGCCCGTGAGCGCGTAGGGCGAGGTCTCGTCGACCAGGCGGATCGTCTCCTCCCACTGCGAGGCCGGGTAGGCGTGCACCGTCAGGACCGGGCCGAAGATCTCCTCGCACATCGTCTTGAACTTCGGGTCCTTGGCCTCGATCACCGTGGGCTCCACGAACCAGCCAGTCTCGTCCGAGTACTCGCCGCCCAGGATCACATCGGCGTCGGGCGACTTCTTCGCCTCGTCGATGTAAGCGGTGATCGACTTGAACGCCGCCTCGTCGATCACGGCGCCGACGAAGTTGCCGAAATCGGACACGTCGCCCATCTCGACCTCGGCGAGCTGCGCCTCCATGCTCTCCCGCACAGCCGGCCACATCGACTCGGGCACATAGGCCCGGGATGCGGCGCTGCACTTCTGTCCCTGGTACTCGAACGCGCCGCGCACCAGAGCGGTCGCGACCTGCTTCGCATCCGCGCTCTCGTGGACCAGCACGAAGTCCTTGCCGCCCGTCTCGCCCACGAGCCGCGGATAGGTCCGGTAGTTCTCGAGGTTCGCGGCCACCTGCTTCCACAGGTGCTGGAAGGTGCCCGTCGAACCGGTGAAGTGAATCCCCGCCAGGTGCTCGCTCGCGATCAGCGTCTCGCTCAGCTTCCGCGCGTCGGCGGGCACGAAGTTGATGACGCCCGCCGGCAGACCCGCCGCCTGCATGAGCCGCATGTTGTAGTAGGAAGCGAGCAGCGATGTGTGGGCCGGCTTCCAGATCGAGACGTTGCCCATGAGTGCGGGGGCGGAGCACAGATTCGCGCCGATCGAGGTGAAGTTGAACGGCGAGATCGCGTACACGAAGCCCTCGAGCGGGCGGTAGTCCAGCATGTTCCATTCGCCCGGGGCGCTGAGCGGCTGCTCCGCGTAGATGTTCCGGGCGAAGTGGACGTTGAACCGCCAGAAGTCGATCAGCTCGCAGACGGCGTCGATCTCTGCCTGGTGGCACGTCTTGCTCTGGCCGAGCATCGTCGAGGCGTTCAGCGTCTGGCGCCACGGGCCTGCGAGGAGTTCGGAAGCGCGCAGGAACACGGCCGCCCGGTCCTGCCAATTCCAACTCGCCCAATCGGAGCGCGCGTCCATGCAACTCTCGATGGCGCGCCTGGCCTCCTCGGGTCCTGCCTTATGGTACCGCGCGATCACGTGGCCGTGGTCGTGCGGCATCGTGACCTCGGCGACGTCACCCGTGAACACGTCCTGCCCGTCGATGATCACCGGGATATCGACGACCTCAGCCCGCATCTCCTCGAGCCGGGCCTTGAGCGCCACCCGTTCGGGCGAGCCGGGCGCGTAGCCGAGGACCGGCTCGTTCACCGGAAACGGGGGCCGGTGATCGCCTTCGACGGTTCGTCCGCTGAACTGGTCGCCTGCCATTGCTATACACTCCATGACTCGTGGATCGACTTCGATGCGGACGCCTTCGATCGGCATCCGGACAGCCTCGAAAACTACCGTCGCGGCGGCCTCGCGGCCACCGGTGCGTCGACCGCCGCGGCGCCGGCTGCGGCGACTCTGCGACCACTGCCGGCAGGGCATTTCGCAACTTGCCTAACTTGTGCGCGCGGCCCGCGCCGAACACGTTGATAGTCTGCCCGAGCCATTCCCCGGCACGGGTGTCCGGAAAACTCATTTCACGCCAGTTGAAGGAGATACAGGATGTCCTACCCATTCAAGCTACCCGAACTCGGATACGCCTACGACGCGCTCGAGCCCGACATCGACGCGCGCACGATGGAAATTCACCATTCGAAGCATCACGCCGGCTATACGAAGAAGCTGAACGCGGCCCTCGAGGGTCACTCCGACCTGCAGAACAAGTCGATCGAGGAGCTGCTCGGCTCGCTCGACTCCCTGCCCGAAGACATCCGGAAAGACGTCCGCAATAACGGCGGCGGCTACGCGAACCACTCCCTGTTCTGGAAGATCCTCGCCCCGGGCGGCGCGTCTGAACCAACCGGCGACCTGGCGAAGGCGATCGACGACGAGTTCGGTTCCTTCGGTGCATTCCGGGCCAAGTTCACCAGCGCCGCCACCGGCCAGTTCGGCTCCGGCTGGGGCTGGCTCAAGGTCTCGACCGGCGGCCGCCTGCGCGTGTACTCGACGCCGAACCAGGACAGCCCGCTCAGCGCCGGCTTCTCGCCGATCCTCGGCTGCGACGTGTGGGAGCACGCCTATTACCTCAAGTACCAGAACGAGCGGCCGAAGTATGTCGAAGCGTTCTGGAACGTCGTCAACTGGGATGCCGTGGCGAAGCTGTATGCGGCGGCCGTCTGACCTGAAGGGCTGGACCCTTGCCCTGCCGTTCGTCGTCCTGGCCGCCGCGTGCGGTGGCCAGGGAGGCGGTGCCGGGGGCGAGTCGGTGCTCACGCGGGCCGACACGATGCAGGATCGATCCGCGGACGCCCCGACGCTGCAGGCGCAGGTGAGCGGCACCGAGGTGCTCCTGCAGGCCGTGAGCCCGGTCGACGAACGGGTGGTCTGGGTGAGCGGGCACGGCGGCACGTTCGCGCGCACGCTCGACGGAGGCGACACCTGGACCGCCGGCGTCGTCCCCGGTGCGGATACGCTGCAGTTCCGCGACGTGCATGCCCTGTCGGCCGACGTGGCCTGGCTGCTCGCGGCCGGCCCCGCCGACATGTCGCGCATCTATCGCACGGACGACGGGGGCGCGAACTGGACCCTCCAGTGGACGAATCCCGAGCCCGATGGATTCTACGACTGCCTTGACTTCTGGAGCGCCGAGCGCGGGGCCGTCTACGGCGATGCGGTCGAGGGCAACCTGCGGGTGCTGCGCACATCCGACGGCGGCGCAAACTGGGAGCGTCTCGGCCCGGGCGCCGTGCCCGACGGGCAGCTCGGTGAAGGCGGCTTCGCCGCCAGCGGAACCTGCCTCGTCGCCGGCAAAGACGGTCGCGGCTGGATCTCGACCGGCAACGCCCCGATCGGCCGGGTCCTCACGACGCAGGATTACGGCGCGTCCTGGGTTCCTTACGATTCACCGATTCCCGGTGCCGTCGGCGCAGGCCTGTTCTCGATCTCGTTCCGCGATTCACTGAACGGCGTGATCTTCGGTGGGGATCTGCGCCCGGAGCCCGTGGTGGCGCCGCGCGTCGCGGTTTCCAGCGACGGGGGCGCCTCGTGGGCGATCACGGGCGAGCCCGCGATCGGGGGAGCGATCTTCGGGGGGCAGTGGGTGCCCGGCACCGACCCGCCGGTGATGGTCGCGGTCGCGCCGACCGGCGCCGAGTACTCGACCGACGGCGGCCAATCGTGGGAGGCGCTCGACTCGGAGTCCTACTGGGGTCTCGGGTTCGCGTCACCCGACGCCGGCTGGCTCGTCGGACCCGGCGGGCGGATAACGAAAGTGGGCTTCTAGGGCCGGCTCCCGGGCCCGGTTCTGAGACGGCCGCGCCGCCGGGCGGGGCGCGTCAGGGCATCTTGTCGCGCAGCAGGCGGCGTGCGGCCGCCGAGTCTCCGCGAACCATCTCGCCGCCCGGCATCGTATCGAGCATGGCGTCTCCGGCTGCCGGGTCCTCGAGCGCGCGCTTCACTTCCATCGTGTCCGGTATTTCGACCGAATCGGGCATGTCGCGCTCGCTGCCGCACGATGTCGAGGCCGCGGTCATCGCGCCGACGAGGGCCAGGGACGCCGCGCCGCGCGGCAAGCGCATCATACGCCGCCGAACCACGGGTATCCCTGGTCCTCCCAGTAGCCCCCTGGGCGCTCTGCCGTGAACGTCACCGTCGTCAGGTACTTCGTCAGCTTGTAGCCGAGCTTGTGGGGCGCGTAGAGGCGCAGGGGAGCGCCGTGGTCGGGGCCGATTTCCTCGTCGTTGAACTCCCACGCAAGGATCGTCTCGGGGTGCAGCGCCGATTTCATGTCCCACCCGTTGTAGTAGCCCTGGTCGAACGAGTCGAAGCGCACGTAGCGGGCTTCCGGCCGGGCGCCCACCGCCTCGGCGAGCGCGTGGAAGGGCGTGCCCGTCCAGGTCGCGATGGCGGACCATCCCTCGACGCAGTGATGCTTCACCGTGTACCGCACCCGCCCGAGCGCCTTCACCTCGTCGACGGAGAACGAGGCGGGCCGGTCGACCAGGCCGGCGACCTCGAGCCGCCAGGCGCTCGGGTCCTCGAGCGTCGGTGTCATCGGCGCGATGTGGTAGTTCGGGAACCGGGTGGAACGCTCGCTCTCGTCGTACTTGGGGGCGAGGCGGCCGTGCGACAGCAGCGCTTCGCTCAGTCGGTCGTTCCATGTGCTGGCCCGCTGCTGAAGCGGCTCGAACGTGTCGCCCCCGTCCCAGCCGCAGGCGGCCAGGAACGTGGCGCAGCCCGCGGCGAGAAACTTCCGCCGGTCGACCTTCCCGGCCCGCCAAATTGCGGCGCGCGGGTCGTTGGCGTCGGGCGTCGACGGAGTATCGCCCGGGCCGGAATCGACGGGCGACTCAGGCATCGTCACTGGTGTACCTCCCCCGATAGCGTCCGGTGATGATGGCTCTGAGGCTCGCCGGGTCGGCGACGAACACCAGCATGACGTGAAGGACGAAGAATCCGACGAAAATCCAGGTTGCCCAGAAGTGCCAGTAGCGCGCGGCCTGGAAGCCGCCGAACAGGCTCGCGAGCCAGCCGAGCTGGACCGGCTTGTACATCGCGAATCCGGACAGAACCGTCAGGATGCCGAGCAGCAGGACGCCGCTGTAGGCCAGCTTCTGCAGGGCGTTGTGCTTCCCCTGCGGCGGGTGATCCTTCCGCAGACGGAAGTAGTACTTCTGCATCTCGATGGCCGGACGGACGTCGCTCGGGCGAAACACGAGCTTGCGCCACTCGCCGGACACGGCGAGATAGCCCAGGTAGAGCAGCCCGACGCCGATCAGCGGCCACATGAGGAGGAAGTGCCAGTTGAGGCCGCCGGCCAGCCAGCCGCCCAGGCGGGCCCATTCCGGGAAGGCCATCCCTTCGAACACGTTCGGGTAGGCGGGCTCGCCGCGTTCCCCGAAGCGTGTGTAGGCGCCGTAGATCTGCAGCCCGCTGGTCACCATCCCCGCGAGCAGGATGAACGCGCTCCAGTGTGTGAAGCGCACGATCCAGTGGTGACGCTTCGCGCCCTTCGCGCCTTCTTTCATGCGATCATCCTTCGAACCGGGGATTGACGACGCTGCTGAACGTCGACCCGAACGTGAACGATAGCCCCACCGACAGGAAATAGCTGAACGAGGTCGCCCGTTCGCGCTGCCGCAGCAGGATGTCGTCGTCGCTCAGGTCGCCGCGCGGCAGGTTGAGCTGGTCCGCGATGTGCGAAATCCGCCCTCCGACGTTCAACGACAGGCCCCGAATGAGACGCACGTCCGCGTCGCCGCGCAGCGTGACCCGGTTCTTCGACAGGTCGTTCAGGAACTGCGAGCCGAGTAGCGTGAGGTCGGCCGAGCCCCACGGCTGGTTGACCTCGTACGCGACTTCGAGGCTGTGAAGCGGCAACGTCTGAACGGTCTCATCGAAGATCGTTTTCTCCGTGTAGTCGTAGTACTGCAACCCCGCCGAGTACAGAAAACGGAACTGGCGTGTCGTCGATTCGGCGTACGGAAAGACGTTGTACTCGATCGCGGGGGAAACATTCGCCGATAGATCGAAGTTCCGGAAGGTCGACACGGAAGCGTCCGCCAGCGCTCCGGCCGACCAGTGCGGGTCGAGGCTCAGAACGTAGAGGGCGCGGCCGCCGTACGAGCGGCGGATGCTGGTGATGGTCGTCACCGAGTCGATGTCGAAGCTGCTCTCGGAGTAGGATCCGTTGAGATTGAGCCGGATCTTCGAGGCGTCGGTGATCCGCGTCGCGCTCGTGTTGCCAAACAGGTCCAGGAAGCGGGACGAGCTCTCGCCGTTCAGGAACGTATTGAAGCCGAGGCGAAACACCCACGCGTTCCACGGGTCGGCCGTTGCCGTCGCGTCGTCTCCGTCGGCCGGCGCCTCGTAGGTCACCTCAAGCCGTTCGCCCCGCGACGTGCCGGCAGCGTAGCGCACGAGCCCGACCGCCAGCGTCCGCGTCAGCCCGTCGCGCACCTCCTGGTCGGTGTCGGTGTCTCCCGACGTGTACCGGAGGGAATCCTGGATGCCCGCGAAGCCGCGGCGACCGATGAACCGCAGGTCGTAGCGGCTGCCCCCGGCGCCCGTGGACTGGCGGGTGATGAGCACGTGGACGTCGGCGTCGCGCTGGTCGCGCACGTAGTCGACGAAGCCGATCTCACGCTGGAAATGGTCCTCGTCGCAGCGCGTCTGGCAGTCGATGAACACCCGGACGGCGTCGGACGCGGCGCCCGCGTCGGGTTGCTGAGCAGCCGCCGGAGTCGCCCATGTCGACCCGAACGCCGACACCAGGCAGACCGCCGTGGCGTGGCGGAACGTAGCGGCGAGGCTACGCCCGCGGACTCTCCGGAACCGGCGGGCCGTCCGTTGCATGCTCGAAGGTTCGCGTCTGGGCCGCCCTTCGCAAACGAACGGCCCGCGCGGTTCCAGCGAGAGGCCAACTGGCCGAAACGGGCCCTCCGACTCGGGCCTCCAACGAAACTTCCCCGAGGGCGAGTTCGTAGGGACCTGCAACCGTTGGGGCGCGAGCCGCGTCCAACGAGGTGAGGGAGGATCGGCACACAGACTCGAAGGGATGGGGAAACATGAGGTGGCGGGAAGTGAAGGAACTGGCCGGGATGCTAATGGTCCTGGGGACGTTGGTGGGGGCGGGATGGGGGCTGAGTTCGCTGACTGCCGATCCGCAGGAAGTAGTAGACGTACGCGAGGCGCCCGGGGCGCCGGCCGCCGTGGCTCCGGTAGGTACCGGCGGCTACGAGGCGGCCGGTCCCGCGGCTCCCGTCGGGTCGATCGAACCCGTCGGCCGGCCCTCGGGCGGCTGATCGGTCACCGGCCGGTAGGCGTCGGGGCGGCGGTCTGCCGCGTAGTCGAATTCGTACGCCCCGGGTGACAGCACGACTCGGTTGTCGTCCGCGTGGTCGAGATCGAACTCCGCCACGACGCGTCCGGGCTCGTCGGTCCCTTCGGCGACGATCTCTCCGTCCACCGCCACCGCCATGCTCCCGCCCGGAAACACCGTCCCCCGCTCCTCCCCGACCCTGTTCACCGCAAAGTAGAAGACGTGGTTCTCGTAGGCGCGCATCGTGGTCTGCGCCCGCTTCATCGTCAGCCGCGGCCAGTTCGTCGGCAGGACGATGAGCTGCGCCCCCATGAGCTTGAGTGTGCGGCTCGATTCGGGGAACGTCCCGTCATAGCAGATGTTCAGGCCGATGCGGCCGATCGGGAGGTCCCAGACCCGGAACCCCTCGCCTCGACGGGCGAATCGATCGACGCCGAGGCAGAGCGTGTGCACCTTCCGGTAGCGACCGACGCGACCGTCCGGGCCCACCAGAAAAGCCGCGTTGTAGGCGCGGCCGCCCTCCCGCTCCACCGCGCCGACCACGGCCCAGGCGTCGGCGTCGGCGCACGCCTCCTTGAGCGTCGCGACCTCGGGCCCCTCGGCCTCTACCGCGCCGTCGATCGCTTCGGCCTCGGACTCGAACACGTAGCCGGTGAGCGCGGCCTCGGGAAAGATCACCAGTCGGGCGCCTTCCTCGCGGGCGACGCCGCGGATCTCATCGGCGATGAACGCCGCGTTCTCCGACGGGCGGGCGAGCTTGACGTCGAACTGCACGCCGCAGGCGACGAGGGGCGGGGCCATCCGGTCACTCCTCCGGTTGGCCGAAGACCGCGTAGAGCGCGAGGCCGACGCCGAAGGCCACGACCCCTACGGACAGCGCGCCACCCAACCGACGGCCCCACGTCGTTCCACTCGTCAGGGCCCTGTCGTATCGCCAGCGATGCTGCAGGCGATCGGGCAGACGGGCGATTCGCCGGAGGGCGTCCAGGGTGGAATCGATCTGCGCCGTGCGCCGCTCGAGCGACGGACGGCTCGCGCGCCTCCCGCGCGTCATGACGACGGCATCGAGCCGACGAAGTCTTCACCGCCGTCGACGCGGATCGTGTTGCCCGTCATCCAGTCGGTCCCCCGGTCGCACAGCGCCAGGAGGCAGCGGGCCACGTCCTCGGGCGTCGTGAGACGGCCGTACGGATTCTGGCGGCGGGCTTCGTCGATCATCTGTTCGGCGCCCGGGATCTTCCGCAGCGCCGGGGTATCCGTGACGCCGGCTCGGATCGCGTTCGCCGTGATGCCGAACGGCGCCAGTTCGAGCGAAAGCTGTCGCGTGTGTGATTCGAGCGCCGCCTTCGCGGCGGACACGCCGCCGTAGGACGGGATGACCCGATCGCCCCCCGAGCTCGTCATGGCGTAGATGCGGCCGCCCTGGCCCATGAGGCCGCGCGTGACGATGCCCTGCGTCCAGTAGATGAGGGAGTGGGCCATCACCGCGAGCGTCATGTCCATCTGGTCCGGGGTCATGGCATCTGTCGGATGCTGCGATACCAGGGGGCGCAACGTACCGAAGGCCAGGGAGTGGAGCATCATTCGGATCGAGCCGGGCGCGCGCCGTCCGGCAAGGTCGTCGAGCAGCTCGTCGCGCTTCTCGGAGCTCGCGGCGTTCATGTTGTGAAAGTCGGCTTCGACGCCCGCCCCTTCGACCTTATCGCGGATCTCGCCGACGTGGGACATGCCCGCCCGCCGATCGAGATGAACGCCGATGATGTCGTAGTCCGCGCGGGCAAACTCGAGAGCGGCGGCCTCACCGAAGCCGCTCGACGCTCCGAGGATCAATACCGCCTGTCTGTCCGTGTTCCCCACCACAGCCTCCGCAAAGGACGGTATCGATGAGAGATCGAAGCAGTCTCAGTCGATGATATTGGGTGAGCGCACCTCGGACCAGAAGCCGTTGTAGAACCGCCACGGGGCCCCGGGAGGGCGGAGCCAGAATCATTCCGTCGTCAGACGACGGCGAGCGCGACGAGGGTGTAGGCGAGCGCCGCCAGCGCCGCCGCGAACAAGGCGGGGGGCATCTGCGTGAGTACGTGATCCATGAGGTCGCAGCCCGATACGAGCGACGACAGGATCGTCGTGTCGGAGATCGGCGAGCACTGGTCGCCGAACACGGAGCCGCCCGTCACCGCCCCAAAACACAGGGTGAGGAACATCGGGTCGGGAAGAACCGCCCAGGCGAGCGGCATCGCGACCGGAAACAGGACGGCGTACGTGCCCCAAGACGTGCCGGTGGAAAAGGCGACGAACATCGCGATGAGGAGCAGCGAGGCCGGCAGCGCGACCGGTGGGATCCACGAGCCGACGGTCTCCACGACGTATGGGGCCGTACCGACCGCGTCGGCCACCGACTTCAGGGTGACGGCCAGGGCGAGGACGATCGCGCCGATCGTCACGCCCTTGCAGCCGTTGACGAAGCCGTCCATCGCGTCACGCAGCGGCATGCCGCGGGCGAGGGCGAGGCCGATCGCGGCGAGCACGGCGAGGACGAAGGCTTCCGCGATCGGCAACGTAGGATCATCGCGGCCCAGGAATCCGAACGTATAGATGAACGGAATGATCGCCACGCCGAGCAGCACGCTCATGGGCCCGAAGAAATCGATCAGCGACGGGCGGTAGCCCTCGGGCAGGTCGATGCG
>JBPCJZ010000028.1:0-8673 GCA_051004775.1 Gemmatimonadota bacterium | reverse complement strand
CAACAGCACCACCAGCGCCACCACGCACACCACGACGCCGGCCACCGCGAGCACGGGAAACCGGCTTTCCCAGCGCAGACGCGCCACCGCGAACACGCCCAGGAACACGCCGAGCGCGCCGTAGATCCCAGCGAGCCCGTCGCGCCACAGTTCGACGTCCGGGTACAGGAACACCGCGAGGCCGGTGACGAGCGCGCCGATGAACAGGATCTTCTCGGTCAGCACTTCTTCGGGCTGCGGCCGGTGCGTGGCGGGCAGGCGGCCGGCCATCGAGAGGCCGAACAGGACGACGAGCTCGACGACGATCACGGTCATCCACGAGACGAGGCCGGCCCGGTTGCCGTGGAACGCGTCGGTCAGCGCCGCGAAGGCGAGGGACGTCAGCGAGATCGCGCCGAGCGCGTAGATGCCGAAGGCGATCAGGCGTCCCACGATCAGGTTCGCGAAG
This sequence comes from Gemmatimonadota bacterium, assembly GCA_051004775.1. Classification (GTDB taxonomy): domain Bacteria; phylum Gemmatimonadota; class Gemmatimonadetes; order Palauibacterales; family Palauibacteraceae; genus JARFPW01. Next base: position 8,225 of record JBPCJZ010000028.1, on the reverse strand, counting down.
TAGGTGCCCGGCTCGTCGCGCCGCAGGCGCATCGACGGCACGTCGGCGAGCGGGTACTCCCGCAGGATGCGCGGCGGCCAGCGGCCGATCTCGGCCGCCCGCAGTACGGCTTCGGCCTCCGACGCGACGGCGTCCGCCTCCTCGGGGGTCACATGCCCCGCCTTCACGGCCGCCGCGAGTTCGTCCGCGTCGAGCAGGAGCGCCGGGCCCTCGGGCGGCTGCCAGACGTCGAGGTAGAGGTCCGTGATCTCCCAGCGGCCCGCGTCGATCACGGGCATGCGGACGAAGTTGGTGTAGAAGCCCATCAGCCGGCCGACCGGGTCGTAGGCCGCCGCGACTTCCCAGGCGCGGCCCGGGAAAAGGTACCAGAGGACCGTGCCGCCCTCGGGCACGCGCACATCGCCGATCTTGAGGGGCGCTACTCCCGGCCCGACCGGCATCAGGGTGACTTTGCACTCGGGTCCGTCGTGCAGCAGCTCCTGCTCGTAGCGCCGGACATCGGCGGGCGGTCGTGTGTAGACGACCTCGACGGCCGGCGCGCTGGCGTGGCCGGGCGCCGGGACGCCCCGCCTGTGGGGGCTGCGGAACAGCCGCCTAGGAAGAATTCGTGAACATCCCGTTCCGGTCCGTCAGCCGCTCGAGGAGCGGGGCGGGAGTGAACCGCGGGCCGAAGCGCTCCGAGTACGCCTCGAGCTGGTCCCGGATCTTCGCGAGGCCCTCGTCGTCGGCCCAGCGAAGCAGGCCGCCGCGGAAGGGCGGGAAGCCGGTACCCATGATCATGGCCAGGTCGACCATGTCGGCGTTTTCGACCACCTCATCTTCGAGCGCGAATGCCGCCTCGTTCACCATCACGTACAGGCAGCGCCGCTGAATCTCCTCCTTCGACTCCTTCGAAGGCCGGGACTCCTTCGCCGGCGCGGGCGCGTCGCGACCGGATTCCCCGGCACCAGAACCTCTCGCGGCCGGAGCGCTCGGCCCGGAACGACCGCGCGCCACGTCGGCGACGAGCGGATCGACGCCCGTCGCCTTCCCGTCCTTGTATAAATAGAAGCCGCGGCCGTTCTTCTTGCCGAGCCGGCCGCTCTCGATCAACCGATCCATGACGGGGGCCGGCGCGAGACGCTCTCCGAAGGCCGCGCCCATCTCCTTGCCGGCGTGCTCGGCGATGTCGAACCCGATCTCATCGAGCAGCCGCAGGGGCCCCATGGGCATCCCGAACTCCGTCAGCGCCCGGTCGATCGTCTCGACGTCCACGCCCTCGGCGAACAGTCGCCCTGCCTCGCTGAGGTACGGGCTGAGCAGGCGGTTCACGAGGAAGCCGGGCTTGTCGGCCACGACGACCGGCGTCTTCCCCATGTCGAGCACGAACTTCACGCCCGTGGCCGCCGCTTCGTCGTCGGTCGTGGCCGGGCGCACGATCTCGACCAGCGGCATCTTGTGCACGGGGTTGAAGAAGTGGAGTCCGATCACCCGCCCCGGCCGGTCGACGGCTTCGGCCATGGCGGTCACCGACAGCGACGACGTGTTGCTGCCGAGGATGGTGCCCGGTCCCACTTCGGCCTCGACTTCCCTCAGCACCTGCTGCTTCACGTGCAGGCGCTCGACGACGGCTTCGATCACCAGGTCGACGTTGTCGAACGCTTCGTAGTCGAGGGTCGCGGTGATCAGGGCGAGCTTGAGGCCGGCCTCTTCCTCGGAGAACACCCGCGCCGCAGCGGCCTTCTTGAGCAGGTCCGCCGCGTGGTGCATCCCGGAATCGAGGGCGTCCTGATCGATATCCTTGAGCACCACCGGCACGTCGTTGGACGCGATCAGCTCGGCGATCGCGCCGCCCATGACGCCGGCGCCGAGGACGGCGGCGCGTCGGACTTCCGTCGCGCGCTCCATGATCTCGTCGGGCAGCGCACGCTTGGCCTGCTGGGAGAGAAGAAACACCCGGACCAGGTTCTTCGAGCCGGGGCTCGTCAGCAGCTCGCCCACGGCCTTCGCTTCGAGCTTGTAGGCCTCGTCGGGGTGCTTGCCATAGGCGTGCTCGATGACGTCGATGGCCTTCAGCGGGGCCGGGTAGTGGCCACCCGTCTCTTTCAGCGTGCGCTTCCGCGCCATAGAGAACAGGATCTTGCGACCGATCGCCGTGCCTTCGAGGAGCTTCGTCGCGAGGCCAGACTCCGGTTGGCGCTCCGGCACTCGTTTCGAGAGCACCAGCGTCATGAACTCGTCGAGCTCCCGGTCGAGCCGCGCCAGCGGAATCACGCGATCCACCAGCCCGATGCGCGCCGCCTTCCGCGCCCCGACGGGCTTGCCGCTGAGGATGATCCCGAGGGCCTCCTGCAGGCCGACGACCGCCGGAAGCCGCACCGTTCCGCCGAAGCCCGGGATGATGCCGAGGCGGACCTCCGGGAGCCCGATCTTCGTCGACGGCCGGTCCGTCGCCAGGCGGTAGTCGCAGTGCAGGACGAGCTCCGTCCCGCCTCCGAGGCACGTCCCGTCGATCACGGCGACGCTCGGCACGCGCAGCCGCTGCAGGCGCCGGAAGATCCGCTGACCCTCCGCGCTCGCCGCCCTTGCCTCGGCAGCCGACTCGAGTTCGACGAACTCGCGCACGTCCGCGCCCGCGATGAACGTGCCCGGCTTCCCGCTGCGGATGGCGATCGCGTGGATCTGCCCGTTCGCGATACGCGACTCGAGCTGGGCGATGAGCTGGTCCAGCGAGCGCAGCATCGTATGCGAGAGGATGTTGAGCGGGCCGGGTTGATCGAGGGTGAGCCAGCCGACGTGGCTTCGGTCGACCTCGAAACTCATCCCGCCGTCGAGACGCTGAACGTCGTTCATTGGGGCCGGTAGGTGGGAGAAAATACGATCCCGGAGCGCCGCGAGCGCCCCGGGATCCGTATCAGGCGGTGGTAGTGGCCGTTTAGAGCCGTGCGCGCAACTCGCCGTTGCTCGCGTCGAGTCGCACCGTGTCGGCGTCCGGAACCTTCACGTTCCAGTACATCTCGCCCGCCGCGACCGGCCCGCGCGTCGTAACCCACCAGTCGCCGCCCGGCAGCCGGACGGTAGCCGTGCCCTGGGCGCCCGTGGTGTCCTCCACGACCTCGCCGCCGCCGAGCAACTGGACCTCGATGTCGTAATAGCCGGCGTATGCTTCCTCCGCCCAGTTCTCGCGAACCACGCGGAAAGAGTCGACGCGGGCCGTCACGTCACCCTGGGCGGCCGTGAACGCTTCGAAGGCGGCCTTCCGTTCACCGTCGAGACGGCGCTCGACGCCTTCGAGCTCGTTGAACCGGTCATACTGGCGCCGGTAGCCGGGATCCCGGGAGTCCACGCCGTCCAGCGCTTCGCGCACGGTGCGCAACTCGTCGCGCGCGTCGCCCCAGGCCGCCTCCTTCGTTCGCCAGTCCTCCTGCAGAGCGGCGACCTGCTCCCAGGCGGTCTTGAGCTCGGCCGACATTTCCGGGGGGGGCGTGGCGGCCTGCTGATCGAGCGCGTCGAAGACGGAATCGCGGTCGAACGGCAGGAACTGGAGCGGCAGATTGGCCTGCGGCTGAGGCCCGTCGGCACCTTCGGACGTCACCTCTATCGTGACGCTGGAGCCGCACGCGGCGGCGACGAGCACTACGGCGGTGACGAGCACTGCGTTGATCCTGAGGGTCGGCATTCACGTCTCCACGTTGAAAAACCCGATGAGCCCGGTTCGAAGGCGGGCGCAAAAATACCCGCATCGCGGGATTTTTTCAAACCTGGAAGACGAGGTCCGACTCGAAGACGACCTTGTCGAGCTTCTAGTAGACGACCTTGTCGAGGATGTAATCGCGCGGATTCGCGGCCTTGTCGTCGATCAACACCTCGTAGTGGAGATGCGGCGCCGTGGCGAGCCCGCTGCGTCCGATCTCGCCCAGCATCTCACCGCGCTGCACCCGCTGCCCGCGCTTCACGCTGAGCGTCGCGGCGTGCGCATAGCGGGTCACGTAGCCGTAGCCGTGGTCGATCTCGACCGTCTTCCCGTAGCCCGGCTGGGTGCCGGAGAAGACCACGCGTCCCGCGGCCGTCGCGAGGATCGGTGTGCCCTCGGGCGCCGAGATGTCGATTCCCGGATGCGGGCGATTCACCAGGAGCACCGGGTGGAACCGGCTGCGGCTGAAGCTGGAACTGATCCACGAGTCCTGCGATTGAACGGGGCGGATCGATGGGCGCGAACGGAAGACGGCTTCATGCACGGCCACCGAATCCATCGCCTCGTCCATGCTGGCGGACAGCAGTTCCACGCGCCGGACCAGCTTGTCCACGTCGTAGCCCACGGCGAGCGTACGCTCGGCGAGTTCGGGCGAAGTCTTGAGGAACTCGGTGCGGTGCGGATCCTGGACGCGTGGTCCACCAACGCCGACGGCCTGCACGTCAGGGTCGATGTGCGGGAGGCCGGCGAGCAGGCGGATGCGCTGGTCCCGGGCCGAGAGGTCGTCGATGAATCGATCGAGGGTGCCAACCTGCGACTCCATCTGCGCGAGATTCCGCGTCAACGTCCGGTTCTCGATGCGAAGCTTCGCGAGCTCGGCCTGGCGTACGAGGTCGGAGCCGGCGGTGACGGCGAGCCCCACGACGAGCGCGACGGCGAGCACCGCGACGGTGGCGGCGAGGCCGACGACGCGACGCGTGACCTGCAACTGGCGGATGTCGCCTCCGCCTTCCGGCATGACCTGTATCGTCCAGTGCGAGCGGTTCAGCTCGACCTCCCTATGTGTGCTTTAGCAAACCTTCTGCGTATCTCTAATCTCTATCTGACAACTATCCGACAAACTGACAAAGGCATACCGCACCCGGGGCCGTCGAGGCCCGATGGATGGGTGTGCCCTCGTACTTATTCAGATTGTGCCGCGAAACTACGGCTCGGGATGACATACGGTCACCGAGCGGGACGGCCCGAAACTGAGGGTCACCGGCGTAGCGTGTCAAGCAAGGATGGTGCCGTCCCGCCCGGCCAGTGCGTGGGAAGTACTACAGCAAAGTCCCCGTCAGGTTTCAAGTCGCGGAAACAGCACGCCCTCGCTGGCTTCCGGCAGTTGATGGGGCCACCGACCGGCCAGCTCCTCGAACGGCGGTGGCCCGTCTCCGGTCCCCCCCAGCCGTGCCCAGATCTCGCAAGATTTGACGGGCATGAAAGGTTGGAGCGCGGTCGCGGCGCGAGCGAGCGATCGGATGAGCGCGCCGAGAACCGCTTCGAGCTCCTCGGCGGCGTCGGGATCCTTCGCCAGCTTCCACGGGGCGCGGGCATCGACCCACGCGTTGGACCGCCGGACGATCGTCATGACGGCCTCGATGCCGTCGTGCAGGCGGAGCGCGTCCATGTGCCCGAAGTACTCGTCCATCGCGGCCTCGGCGAAGTCGTCCAGCTCGGTCCCGCCGCCGGCCGGGATCCGGCCGCCGAGGTACTTGCCGAGCATCGAGACGGTCCGGTTCAGCAGGTTGCCGAGGTCGTTGGCGAGTTCCGCCTGGTAGCGCTCGTCGAACTGCCGGAGAAAGCTCTCCACCGACGGGAAGTCGCGGTCGGAATCCCACGGCGCCTCGCGCATCAGGACGTAGCGAAAGGCGTCAGGCCCGTGCCGGTCGACCAGTTCGCCGAGATCGAGCAGCCGGGCCTCCGACTTCGACAGCTTTCCCCCGCCGATCATCACGAAGCCGTGCGCCCAGACCGTCTCGGGCAGCGGGAGACCGGCGGACATCAGGATCGCCGGCCAGATGACGCAGTGGAAGCGCGTGATGTCCTTGCCGATCACGTGTAGATCGGCGGGCCACCACTCCGCGTAGTCCGGGTCGGGAAATCCGAGCACGGACAGGTAGTTGGGGAGCGCGTCGAACCAGACGTACACCGTGTGGTCTTCGGCGTCCGGAAACGGGACGCCCCACGGGACGCGCGCCCGCGAGGCCGAGACGTCGTCGAGCCCGCCTTCGATCAGGCGCAGGATCTCGTTGCGCCGGCTCTCGGGCTGGATGAACTCCGGGTGGGCCGCGATGTGTTCCAGCAGGGGACCGGCATAGTCCGAGAGCCGGAAGAAGTAGTTCTCCTCTTCCGTCCACGAGATCTCGCGCGATGGATGGAGCGGGCAGCGGCCATTCACCAGCTCCGCTTCCTTGCGGAAGGCCTCGCAACGTTCGCAGTAATAGCCCTCGTAGTGTCCCAGGTAGATGTCGCCCGCCGCCTGGACGCGCCGGACCAGGTCCTGGACGGCCGCGTGGTGCGTGGGGGCCGTGGTCCGCACCCAGTCGGTGTTGGACACCAGGAGCTTCTCCCACACGGAGCTCCAGCGGCTCGACAGTTCGTCGACCAGGTCCTTCGGATCGACGCCGCGGGCCTCGGCCTCGCGGAGCACGTTCTGGCCGTGCTCGTCCATGCCGATGGCAAAGCGCACGTCGTCACCGCGCTGTCGGCGGTACCGGGCGATCACGTCGGCGCCGATCTTCTCGAACGCGTGCCCTACGTGGGGCTCGCCGTTCGCGTAATCGATGGCCGTCGTCAGGTAGAATCGCGCCAAGCCGGTTAGCTCTCGCCGCGATCAGAACGGTCCCGGTCGTCGCGCTCGCGCCGGGAGGCGCCGCGCCGGCCGCGCACGCCCCCGCCGGGTCGCGGGACGGGTTTCGGTCGCTCGGCGCCGGGTCGGTCACCGCCGGGTCGGGCGGAAGTCGCCTGCCGCTTCACTTCTTCCAGCGGCACCGTGCGCACGCCGCCTTCGGAATCACGCAGCGACACGGCGTCGCGGAAGATATCCCACGCGATCACTTCCTCTTCGCCCGCGTCGGTCGAGACGGTGCGCCCGACCTTGGGAAAACGCTTCTTGGCCTGCAGGTAGAAATCGTGCTCGTAGTGGAGGCACGACATCAGGCGCCCGCACGCTCCGGAGATCTGGGCCGGGTTGAGCGACAGGCCCTGGTCCTTCGCGAGCTGCAGCGTGACGGGTTCGACCTGCGGCAGCCACAACCGGCAGCACAATTCCCGGCCGCAGCGGCCGAGTCCGCCGAGTCGCTTCGCCTCGTCGCGTACGCCGATCTGCCGGAGCTCGATGCGGGTCTTGAACGTCCGCGCCATCTCCTTGACCAGCGCGCGGAAGTCGACGCGCTTATCGGCGGTGAAGTAGACGATCAGCTTGTTCCGGTCCCACTGCCACTCCGCCTCGCTGACCTTCATGCGAAGCCCATACTTGCGCGCCAGCTCGCGAGTCCGCCGCCGGATCTCCGGTTCCTCGGCGTCGAGCGTCAGACGCCGCTCCACGTCTACCGGGGCCGCGCGCCGGAGTACACGCCGGGCCGGAGGAATGACGGGGCCGTGGTGCGCGTGATCGCACCCGCCCTCGCAGGAGTGCGCCTCGGCATCGGCGACGCGCCGTACCCAACCCAGGTCCTGCCCGCGATCTGCTTCGACGATGACGTACTCGCGCTCCCGGAGGGCTGAATCGCCGCGGAATGTGAAGTAGTCCGATCGGACGCCCTGGAACCGGACCTCGACGATCTGGCGGCACCCACCCGAGCCTCCGACGGGGATGGGACGCGGCGGCTGCGCGGCGGGCCGGGGCGGTCCGTTGCGGCGTGGCTCACCCACGGTCCACCTCGTCCCATCGACCCATTGCGTAGTACTTGTCCCGCCGCCGCGCGATGAGCTCGTCGGGCGCGATGTCGGCGAGGTCCTCGAGATGGCGACCGAGCGCCTCTCCCAGGGCGACGGCCGCGGCGTCCGCGTCGAGATGGGCGCCGCCGGGGGGCTCCGGAACCATTTCGTCGATGATGCCGAACTCCTCGAGATCCGGGGCCGTCAGCTTCATGGCCTCGGCGGCGTCCTCGGCGCGATCGCGGCTTCTCCACAGGATCGCGGCGCATCCCTCGGGCGAGATCACCGAGTAGATGGCGTTTTCGAGCATCAGCACTCGGTCGGCGACGGCGATGCCGAGCGCTCCGCCGCTGCCGCCCTCGCCGATGATCGTCGTGATAATCGGGACGGGAAGTCCCGCCATGACCAGCAGGTTGCGGGCGATCGCCTCGGCCTGGCCGCGCTCTTCCGCCCCGATCCCCGGATACGCTCCCTGGGTGTCCACGAAGGTGATGACGGGTCGCCGGAACTTCGCCGCGAGGTGCATCAGGCGCTCCGCCTTGCGATACCCTTCGGGATGCGGAGAGCCGAAGTTCCGGTGGAGGTTCTCCTTCATGTCGCGGCCCTTCTGATGGCCGATGACCATGACGGA
>JBPCJZ010000027.1:0-7280 GCA_051004775.1 Gemmatimonadota bacterium | reverse complement strand
CCGAAGAAATAGACCGGGATCACTCGGCCCCCCGCTGGCCGTCGCGCGTCCAGACGAGCACCGCGTCGACGGCGCGCTTCCACTCGTGGCGACGGCGCTCCGCCCGCTCCGGCGCATCGGCCGCCGGTTCGAACTCTCTCTCACCGCCGCGCGCCACCGCGAGCTCCTTCGCGCCTTCCCACAGGCCCGAACCGACGCCGGCGAGTCCCGCCGCGCCGATCGCGGTGAGCTCGGCCGCCTCGGGCCGGATCACGGTGTGGCCGATCAGGTCGGCCTGCTGCTGCATCAGCCAGTCGTTGCGGGCGGCCCCGCCGTCGACCCGCAGCGCCGTCAGGGAGAGCCCGCCGGCGCCGGTCATCGCCTCGATCACGTCCGCCGTCGATTGCGCCATCGACTCGAGGACCGCGCGCACGAGGTGCGCCGTCGTCGTTCCGCGGGTCAGGCCGAAGAACGCGCCGCGCGCCTCCGGCTCCCAGTAGGGCGTCCCCAGCCCGGTGAGCGCCGGGACGAACACGACGCCACCCGCGTCGTCGAGTCCCTCCGCGAGGTCCTCGGATTCTTCGGCCGTCTCGATCAGCCCGAGCCCGTCGCGCAGCCACTGGATCGCGGCGCCCGCGACGAGGATGGCGCCCTCGTACGCGAAGGTGAGGCCGCCGTCCGGGCCGCATGCCGCGGTCGTCAGCACGCCATCGATGTCGGGCCCGCGCTCCTCTCCGGTATGGAGCAGGAGGAAGGCGCCGGTGCCGTACGTGTTCTTCGCGGAGCCGGCGCTCCAGCACTCCTGGCCGAACAGGGCCGCCTGCTGGTCACCCGCGACGCCGGCGATCGGCGCCTCGAAGCCGGCGGCCGCCGCGTCGGTCGTCCCGAAGTCGCCGGCCGACGAACGGATCTCGGGAAGCAGCGGCTCGGGCACGCCGAACAGGGCGCACAGCTCGGAGTCCCAGCCGGCCGAGTCCAGCGAGTAGAGCAGCGTACGGCTCGCGTTGGTCGGGTCCGTCGCGTGAACCGCGCCGCCCGTCAGCCGCGCGATGAGCCATGAGTCGATCGTGCCGAAGGCGAGCTCGCCCGCGGCCGCGCGGCGCGAGAGATCCGGGTCCGAGGCGAGGAGCCACTCGATCTTCGTCGCGGAGAAATATGGATCGACCAGGAGGCCGGTCTTCCTCCGGATCATCTCGGCCTCCGGCGTCCCCCGCAGCTCGTCACAGCGGGCCGCCGTGCGCCGATCCTGCCAGACGATGGCGCGGGCCGCCGGCTCGAGCGTGGCGCGATCCCACAGGACCGTCGTTTCACGCTGGTTGGTGATGCCGACGGCGCCGACCTCCGACGCGTCGATGCCGGCCTCGTCTATCGCCGCGGCGAGCGTCGCCGTGACCGAACGCCAGATCTCGGCCGCGTCGTGCTCGACCCTGCCCGGCCGCGGGAAGTACTGCGGGAACTCCTCGTACGCCGAGGCGATCAGCCGCCCGCCCGGACCGAATACGAGCGCGCGCGATCCGGTGGTCCCCTGGTCGATCGCGACGATGTGGGTTCCGCTCATCGGCTCACTCCGCTCTCTCTCCACTCTCATTGCCCGGGCCGCGCTCGTCGCTTCCTTCGCCGCCCGCCGCCGCGCCGGGCAGCGCCACCAGCTCCCCGTAGAGATAGCGGTAGCCCGCCGTGCGCAGAAGGCCGAGCAGAGCCGGGACCGGCAGGCCCATCACGTTGAAGAAGTCGCCCTCGATGCCCTCGACCAGCGCGGCGCCGTAGCCCTGGATGCCGTAGGCCCCCGCCTTGTCGAGCGGCTCCCCGGTGGCGACGTACGCCGCGATGTCGTCGGCGTCCAACTCGCGAAACCGGACGCCCGTCGTCGCGAAGGAGGAGTGTGTCCTGCCCTCCGACCGCAGCGCGATGCCAGTGACGACCCGGTGGGCCCGGCCGGAGAGCCGCCCCAGCATGCGCGCGGCGTCGGCCTCGTCCGCCGGCTTTCCGAGGATCTCCTCGCCGAGCACGACGATCGTATCGGCGGCGAGCACCAGTTCTCCGCCAGCGGCCGGCACCGCCTCCGCCTTCTCGGTCGCGAGACGGACGGCCGCCGCGACGGCTGCCTCGCCCGGCCGCAGCGTCTCGTCCGTGTCGGGCGGCCGGACGTCGAACGCGAGACCGAGCGCGTCCAGAATCTCCCGGCGTCGGGGGGAGCCGGAGGCGAGGACGAGGCGGATCACGACATCAACGATTCATCGCTCCATCACGAGCGTGACCGGCCCCGCGTTGACCAGTTCGACGTCCATCATCGCGCCGAACTCGCCCGACTCGACGCGGGTGCCGTCCTCGGCGCAGAGGGCGAGGAACCGATCGTACAGGGCTTCGGCCTCGGCGGGCGCCGCGGCTCCGATGAACGACGGCCGGCGTCCCTTCGAGGCGTCGCCGTACAGCGTGAACTGCGAGACGACGAGCAGGGCGCCGCCCGCCGCGGCGAGGTCGAGGTTCATGCGGCCCTCATCGTCCGGGAAGATCCGCAGGCCGCGGAGCTTGTCGGCCATCCAGCGGAGCTCCGCCTCGGTATCGCCGGGCGCGAACCCGGCCAGGACGAGGAGGCCGCGCTCGATCTCCCCGGCCGTCCGTCCGTCGATCCGAACGGCCGCGCGGTCGACCCGCTGAAGGACCACCCTCACGCGACGTGTACGACGCAGCGGCGGTCGGAACCCCCACGCCGGTGCTCCCAGACATAAACGCCCTGCCACGTGCCGAGGGCGAGTTCGCCGTCGACGATCGGGATCGAGAGCGTGGTGCTCGTCAGGGCCGCCTTGATGTGCGACGGCATGTCGTCGGGGCCTTCCGCCGTGTGCGTGAACAGCGGATCGTCCTCGGCCACGAGACGGTCGAGCCACGCCTCCAGGTCACGACGGGCGGACGGATCCGCATTCTCCTGGATCGTGAGGCTGGCCGACGTGTGCTGGATCATCACCGTGCACAGGCCCTCCGTCACGGCGGACGCGTCGATCATCTCGGCGAGCCGATCGGTGAACTCCACGAGGCCCGGGCCGCTCGTGCGGACGACGACGGTCTGGATCAAGCTTCCCCTCTCATGTGCATGGGTTCAGGATAATCCCCGCCAGTGGGGAAAGTCGACACCCTCCCATGGTGTTTGACAATTCGCTGGCCCAGGAAGCAGTCGACGTGTTTTCCACTCACTATCCACATCGTTTCCACAGCCAGGCGCCGAGATTCTGATCACCCGAATTCTCGACGCCCGCGGCGAGAAGGAAGCGGACGCGGCGTATGCGCAGGCGAGGGAGGCGCGGAAGCTTCTGGCGGAGGTGGGTGGGGTAGCGCGGGGGTGTGGACGCCGCGGCTTGCGCCATTACAACACGCGCACCCATCGCGAACGGCTGAGCGACGCCGGCTTCCTCAAGGACGTCATCAAAGGCTGGTATATCGCATCGCGGCCCGACGAGACCGCCGGGGAAAGCACCGCCTGGTACACATCCTATTGGGGCTTTTGCGCACAGTATCTGAGCGAGCGCTTCGGTGAGGAATGGAGCCTGTCGCCGGAGCAGTCGCTTCTCATTCACGCCGGCAACTGGACTGTTCCCGGCCAATTACATGTCCGTGCGCCCGCAGGCCGCAACAAGGCGACAGATTTTCCGCATGGCACCTCGATCCTTGAAGTCCGCGCCGAAACCGGGCAGGGCGCGGAAGAAGGCGGATTACGTCTATTTTCGATCGAGGATGCGCTCATTTCTGTCACGGAAAACTTCTTCGCGCTGAACGGGACTGACGCGAGGACTGTTCTTGCCACCATCCCCGACGCATCGGCGCTCCTCGCCAAACTCCTCGAGGGCGGCCACACCCGCGCCGCTGGTCGTCTCGCCGGCGCGTTGCGAAGCATCGGCGCCGAACGAATCGCCGATGACATTCTGAGCGCCATGAAGGCGGCGCTTCATGATGTACGCGAGAGCGATCCATTCGAAGAGAAGATACTCGTCGTCGGATCGGGGAGGGCGCAATCTCCGTATGTCCATCGCATTCGCTTGATGTGGCGCCAAATGCGCGAGAGTGTGATCGAACGTTTCCCGGCGATGCAGCCGCCACCCAACGCTATCGATGCTTATTTGAAATCTGTCGACGAAATCTACCTCACCGATGCCTATCATTCACTTTCCATCGAAGGCTATCGGGTCAGCCGCGAACTCATCGATCGCGTGCGATCCGGCACCTGGAATCCCGACACCAATGACGAAGACCGTGGACAGCGCGACGCGCTGGCGGCCCGTGGCTACTGGCAGGCCTTTCAGATCGTGAAGGAGAGCGTCCGCAAGGTTCTTGAAGGCGCGAATCCCGGTGACGTCGTCGACGACGACCTCGGGAAGTGGTATCGCGAGCTCTTCGCACCGTCCGTAGCGGCTGGACTGGTGACGCAAGCCAATCTCGCGGGATATCGAAACGGCCCGGTCTCTATCAGGCGATCAAAGCACGTTCCGCGAAACCCGGAAGCCGTTCGCGACGCCATGCCAGCGTTTTTCGATCTCTTGAAAGAGGAGCAGGACGCTGGCGCGCGCATTGTTCTCGGCCACTTCCTTTTTGTCTACATACACCCTTACTTCGACGGAAACGGCCGTACCGCACGCTTCTTGATGAACGTGATGATGGCGGCCGCAGGGCGTCCCTGGACGGTCATCAGGCTTGATCATCGCGATGACTACATGGCGGCGTTGGAAGAGGCGAGCGTTGAGGGGAACATTCTTCCGTTTACCGAACTGGTCGCCAGGATCATAGGGGAAGAACAACGGGAGTAGGACTCTGTTCTTGCGTTAGGAGGCGAAGAGGTAGAAGAAGAAATACGAGAAGGCCTCTGCAACGAGTAGTTGGCCGACGTGGTTCAGGACGCCCTACACCCCGACCAAGTCTCCCACCTTCGCCGCGTCTACCACCGTTCCCTCCCGGCACACCCGCTCCACCACCCGGTTCAGCAGCGCGCCCTCGGGCAGCGTCCGCCGCAGCCCTTCCACTGTCCCGACCACGATCAGCCGGTCACGGCTCCGCGACAGCGCGACGTTCAACATGCGGGGGAAGTCGCGGTTCCGCCGCTCGTCGAGGAACCAGCTCGCGCCCGGCGGCGCGTCGACCGTGTCGAACACGACGACGCTCTTCTCGCGTCCCTGGAACCGGTGGATCGTCGCGATCTCGAGGCCAGCGGGCGCGAGCCGGCCGAGCCGCGCCCGCACGAGGCGCCGGAGTTCCCGCACCTGGGCGCGGTACGGCGCCACGACCGCGACGTCCTGCTCGCCGCGGCGGGCGAGCGCCTCGAGCAGCTGGAGCAGCGTCTCGATGTGCACGTCGTTCTGCCGAGAGCCGTCGGGCCGAGTGACCCGCGGCTCCAGGCCCGCGGTGTCGACCATGACGAGCGTGTCGCCGGCGCCGCCCGCACCCTCGAGTCCAGGCGGCTCGATCGCCCGAAAGCCGTCCGCGTCGGTCAGGCGCCCGCCGTAGAACAGGTCTCCCACGAGCGCCCGGATCGCCGGACGCATGCGGTACTGTTCGTTCAGCATCGAGCAGAGCTGGTCGCGCGGCGACGGCAGGCCGTCGTCGGCCGCCAGCACGCCCGAAGCCTCGAACACGTCGCGGCGCATCCAGCGCTTCGCGAGTTCTCCGCGCGAGACGACCACCGCCGGGAGCTGCTGGAAATCCCCAAACGCCGCGGCCCTCCGCTTCGCGAGTCCCGCGGCGAACAGCACGTACGGGAGCGGCGCCGCGCTAGCCTCGTCGATGAGCAGCGAGTCGAACCGCTGCGACGCCAACTCTTCCCGCGTAGCGAGCCGCGCGAAGGTCGTCAGGACGACGTCGGCGGCCTCGACCACCCGGCGCGACGCGGCCTGGTAGGAGGCCACGACGCGCGCGGCGAGCGCTTCGTCCGTGGGCGTGCCGCTCCGTCGGGCGGCTGCCTGCACCCGCGCGACCGAGAGGCCGATCGGTTCCCCGGGCTCCGACCGGACGCCGAGTCGTCCGCTCAGTTCCTCGATCCCCCGGGACAGGGCCGAGGGCCGCACGTCCTCCGCGCGCGTGACCGCCGCCTCGACGCCGAGTTCGATATCCGCGCCGGCCGACGTGTCCGCGCCGAAGCGGATGATCCGGTTCGCGCGCACGGCGCCCGGCCCCATCACGCCGGCGATCCGCGACGCCGCCTCGTCGACCGCGGCGTTCGTGGTCGCCGCTACCAGCACGCGCCCGGCGTCCGCGAGCAGCGCGCCGGCGTGCCCCAGCAGCCGGGTCTTCCCAGTCCCCGGCGGACCCCACACGAACTGCACCTCGCTGCCCGCGACGCGGGCGAGCGCCGCGGCCTGCGAGGCGTTGAGGCCGACGGCCGAACCCGCCGCCACCTCCGCGCCGCCCGTGCGCGAGAACTCGGCCCCGAACAGGCGCAGCACCGTGTCGACCCGGTAATCGCCGGGGTCGTCCTCCATGCGGGCGAGCCGTTCGTCGAGCGCCTCGAGCAGCCAGGTCGGGTCAAAGGTGAGCTGCGCCGCGCCGGGATGGCGGCCGAAGCCGGTGTCCGACGCGATGCGGATGACGTTTCGCTCGGCGTCGTACCACACGACGTGGCCGAGGCCCGACACGGTTTCCGTCTCGATGCTCACGGCGTCGTCCACCCGCACGCCATACCTTCCCGGCGGCAGGCTCCAATCGAACATACGCGAGACGCCGGAACCGCGGACCCGGACGCCCGCCGCGGCCGAAACGGGCGCGGCGATTCCCCGGCGATCGAGCTCGGCGCGTACGGCGTCGATCTCTTCGCGCACGGCGGCCCGGCAGCCGCCGACGAGGTCGAGGAACGTGGGGTCGGGTGTCGGTGTCATTAGCAGCGAACCTAGCGCGCCCCGGGCGATGCGACACCACCCGCGCGGACGGCAACATGTCGGAAACGTCAGGACAATCGGGTTGAACGACGACTTCGTCGCCGCGGCCGCCGAGGTCGCCGAATGGATCGCCTCCTACCGCGGGGCGATCGAAGAGCTGCCCGTGCTCAGCCGCGTCCGCCCCGGTGACGTTGCGGCCGCCCTGCCGGCGTCGCCACCCGAGGAACCCGAACCGCTCGGCGATCTTCTGGCCGACCTCGACCGCACGATCGTCCCCGGACTTACGCACTGGAATCATCCGGGCTTCATGGCCTACTTCTCGAGCTCGGCCTCCGACCCCGGCATCCTCGCCGAATTCGTGACCGCCGCGATCAACGTGAACGCGATGCTGTGGCGCTCCTCCCCGGCCGCGACGGAGCTCGAGGAACGCATGGTCGACTGGACCCG
>JBPCJZ010000026.1:0-5553 GCA_051004775.1 Gemmatimonadota bacterium | reverse complement strand
TCGAGCATGCCGAGCTGATCGGTCAGCCCCCAGCGCTCCTTGACCTTTCCGTCCTCGAACCGCGCGATCTGCATCGCCGCGACGTCGAAGGTCCGGCCGGTGGGCGGGTGGCCCATGAACTCGCCCTTGTGGGTGCCCCGTACGCGGTAGCGGATGCCGACCTTGTCATCTGCCGCGACCATCTCGATGACCTCGGTCTGCAGATCCGGAAAGGCCGCGTGCATCGAGCGGAAGAACTTCTTCAGTCCTTCGCGATCGGGGGTCACGTCGGGCGCGGGGTCGTGATCGTAGAAATCATCGGCGAGGATCTCGTCGAGAACCTCGACATTGCCGTTGTTGGCTACTTCCTCGCCCCAGCGCTTCTGTATCTCGATGTTTCGCTCTTTGCTCATGATCTCCTCTCGGGATGGAGATTCGACTCCAATCGGTTGATGCGGCGCGCTATCCTGATCCGGCGGGCCATCCGTCGTGATCCGGGTGAAGAAACGAAACCCCCCGCGATGTCGCGGAGGGCTCGTTCCAGCGCTACGGCTGACTCCTCGGGTGCGGCCCATATCGAAACCGCGCCCAGGTCTTACCAGGTCCTACCTGCCGGAGTCGTTGTCCATCTCGTCGTCCATCTCCGGCTTGGGCGCGTCCTTCTCCATCTCGTCCGGACGCTCGTTCATCTTCGGCTTCGGGTGATTCGGCTTCGGGTGATTCGGCTTCATCTCGCCGGCCTTCATGTTGCCCTTGTCGACCTCGACGATGGTCACATCGGGATCGGCGGTGTTGCCCTGGGCAACGTCGAACACGAATCCGGTCATGTATTCCGGCGACTCGCCGTTCATCTTGGCCTTGATCGTCTCGCCGTAGAACTCGCGTGCTTTCCTGACCGTCTTCTCGCCGGTGATGATGTCGTTGGCGAGGTTCAGGGCGAGGAAGTTGGCGCCTTCCTTGTCGCAGCGAGCGGAGAGGATCCCCTTCGTACGCTCGGCGATGACGCTGCCGTCGTATTCGGCCAGGTCGTCGAACTTGTCCGCCGGTACGTCGTAGTTGATGAACTGCTCCAGCACGTCTTCGTGCGGGATCGGGAAGTCATGCTGCACGGGCTCGCGGTAGACGATCGTGTGCGTCCACGGGCCGTTGTCGTGCCATACCAGCATCGTTGCCGTCGTCTCGTCCGGCGCGCCGTACTTCTGGATCATTGCGTTGCCGGCCTCTTTGGAGGTCTTCGGCCACTGCGCGATCAGGTTCTTCGCGCTCTCGGCCGTCACGTCTTCCTCCATGCCGACCTGGCGCATCTGCCCCGGCTGGCCGGGTTGGCCGGCTGGCGCGGGCTGCTGCATCTGCCCGGGCTCCGCCCGCGGCGGCTGTACGGGCTTCTCTTCCTCGTTCTCCTGCGCCTGCATCGTCGCCGGCAGCATGGCGAGCATCGCCAGGGCCGCCGCCCACGTCTTCATTTCGGGTTTCATCATGGTCCTCTTCGTTGCTGGTGATTCGTGTGGGTGTCTTTGAGGCGACGCGCGAACGCGCCGCGTGCTCTATGAAAGGTGCAACCGGCGTGCCATGGCTCGATTACGTGGCTGCGGCGGACTTCCGGGGCTTCCGTCCAGCTCAGCGGGTGCCTTCGTGTTTCGAATGTCCGCGGGGTGAACGATGCAACCTGTGCATGCCTTCCACCGTCTGATGTTGACGACCGGCCTCACACGCACATAAGTTCGAGCCATGATCGAGCATCTCACCGTCTCTGCCTCGAAGTATTATCCGGCCCTCCCCTGCGCGGGTCGGCCCGAGAGGTAGTGGCGTCGTAGTAGCTGCTCCGGTTCTCGGAGTTGCGGCCCGCGGATGATTTCCGCGGGCCGCTTTTTTGTGTCCACAGGTCAAGGGGAAGAGATGATGTCCACGAATCCAGCGGCGACCCGGGCGGGCGATCTCGCCGAACGTCCGTTTTTCACTACTCAGGAGTGGGATGCCTACACGGCCGAAAATCACGAGGCATGGCGAACGCTGTTCCAACGCCGAATGGGTGAGCTCGAGACGACGGCCAGCCGCGTGTTTCTCGACGGAGCGGCGGCCATCGGCCTGCGACCGGACCGCGTGCCGGACCTGGCGGAGGTCAACGCCCGTCTCGAGACTCGCACCGGCTGGCGGGCCGTACCGGTGACGGGATTCATCCCCGGCAACGACTTCTTCGGGTGCCTGGCACGGCGCTGGTTTCCCACCACGGTGACGATGCGTGCGATGGACGAGCTCGAATACACACCGGCGCCGGACATCTTTCACGACGTCTTCGGGCATGTACCGCTCCATGCGGATGTCGTGTTCGCCGACTTCCTGCAGGGATTCGGACGCGCCGCTTCGCTCGCCCGCTCGGAGGAGGAGATCGAGGCGATGGGGCGCCTGTTCTGGTTCACGGTCGAGTTCGGCCTGATCCGCGAGAACGGAGAACTGCGCGCCTACGGAAGCGGCCTGATCTCCTCGGCCGGCGACGCCGCCAACGCGTTCAGTCCGGCCTGCCGACGACTCCCCTTCTCTCTCGACGCGGTGGTCGATCAGCCGGTGGAGATCGATCGCCTCCAGGACGTGCTCTTCGTCGTCGACTCGTTCGATCAGTTGTTCGGGGCGGTCGAGGAGGCCACCGCGCGGCTCACGTCATGAACGAGCGGCTCTGCGCCCGCGCAACGCATACCCGCGCTACGGCGTACCCACGAGCAGCAGACGCCACGTCGTGCCGCGCAGACGCTCCGGGAGTTCGATCGCGCTGCCCCCCAGGGTGAAGCGCCCGCCCCACGCCACCCCAAGCGACACGGGGCCGAGGGGCATCGTCGCGCTGATCCCCGCGTCGGCCCACACCGGCCCGACTTCCTCGCCGTCGAGCCAGGCCTGCCCGGCGTCGGCGAAGAAGGCGCCGCGGATGGGCGGGAAGGCGATGTTCCACGGGGGCGTGCGGATGCTCAGCCGCTCGATCAGCGGGAACGCGAGGAACGCGTTGCCGATCCAGCCACGCTGGCCGTACAGGCCGAACGCCGGGTAGAGCGTCATGTGGTTGCGCCAGTCGAGCGTGAACCGGCGCGACGTGACGCCGTCGCTGTGGAACCCGTACGCCCGGAGCCCCGCGTTGCTGCGCTCCCCGAGTCGGAAGTATTTCCGGCCGTCGGCGTAGCACGTGTACGTGTCCGGCCGGAACCGCCCGATGTCGAAGTCCGCGTGGCAGTCCACCCGGTAGCGGCTTCCGTCGACCGGATACCGCCCGTCGACCCACAGGGTGTTGTCCTGGACGTACGCCACACCGGCCTGTAGCAGCGCCGCGCGGCGGGTGAAGCTGATGTCGTCCTTGTGGTCGCGCAGGCGCGTGAAGGTGAGGAAGTCCACCTCGCGCAGGTCCGCCTGGTCAGACCACTCGGCCCCGGCCTGGAACTCGAAGCGCCGGAACAGCGACAGCGGGTGCTGGGCAGTCGCCCGACAGCCCAGGTGATCCTCGCCGAAGATGTTGCTGCGCACGTCGTCGATGAACAGGCCGCTCTGCCGGTAGCAGTGCGCGCCCCAGAAGGTCCGGCCGCTCAGGTTCAGGTAGCCGACGGCGCCGTAGATGTTCTGATACTTGCCGAAGCCGGCGCGGAAACGCGTGTCCCCGGTGTAGGCCGCCGAGCTGAACTGGCTGAACAGGATGCGGCTGTTGTCGAGCGTCGTGTAGAGCAGGCTCAGGCTCGCGAGCCCGACGTTGGTGCCGACGACCCCGCCGACGCCGCCTAGCGTCAGGTGGAACCGGTCGGGCAGCGGGCGGGCCTGCGCCATGCGGACGAGCGGATCCTCGAGCTGCTCGGCCCAGCTCCAGCTCGGCGTCCAGCGGTCGCCCGGCCCGGGGCCGTCGGAAGAATCCGAAGAATTCGCGCGCGCGAGTTCGGCCCCGGCCGCGGCAACGGTCGCCGCCTCGCCGTTCCCATCGGCGCGCTCCGCGGCCGCCAGCTCCGCGGCCGGCAGCTCCGCGGTCACGATCCTCGGTGCCCGGTCTCGCGCCGCGTCGTCTTCGCGGGGTTCCGGGGGCATCCCGGCGTCGAGGTCCATCCGGAAGATCTGCGCCTGCCCGTCGAACGCCGTGAAGACGATCGACGAGCCGTCGGGCCACCACTCGGCGGACAGGATCCCGGTAGAAATCTGCGTGACTTGCTCGGGCGCCGCCGTGGCCTCGCTGCTCACGTCGACGACGTACAGGTCGAACGCGCCGCCCCGATCGGAAGAGAACAGCACGCGCGTTCCGTCGGGGGACCAGCGGGGCGCCAGGTCCTTCCAGCGTCCGTACGTCAGGTAGGTGATGTCGCCGCTCGCCAGGTCGAGCAGGAAGATGTTGGACGACGTCTGGCCGCCGACCGGCACGCCGAACGGCGAACGGTCGGACGTGAAGGCGATCGTGCGGCCGTCGGGCGACCAGTCGGGCGCCCCGTCGGCGTACACGTCCGACGTCAGGCGGGTGATCTCGCCGCCCGCGCGGCGGATGGTGTAGAGATCCCACGTTCCCGACCTCGAGATCCCGGCGACCGCGAGCTGCGAGCCGTCCGGCGACCAGGTGGGCGAGCTGAGGTTCGCGATCCCCTCCATCGGGAAGCGCTCGATCTCCCGATCGGTCGCGAGGTCGCGCACCGCGATCAGTCGGACCTGCGTACGGCTGTCGGTGCAGACGTAGGCGAGCAGCCGACGCTTTCCGTCGGAGAAGCCTTCGAGGCGGTTGGTGCGCGGGTCGAGCGACTGGCAGCTCTCGGTCCCCGACCGGACGATGCGGTGCGGCCGCGGCGTGATCGCCCGCCGGGCGGCTTTCAACAGGCGCTCGCGTTCCTTCTCGGCTTCCTCCTGCCGGCGCTCTTCCTCCTTGCGCTCCTCCTTCAGGCGGCGCTCCTCCGCCTTCAGGCGATCCTTCTCTTCGTCCGTCAGTTCTTCGTCGGGCTCGTCGGCTTCGTCGGCCTGTTTGGACTCCTCGGCGGCGTCCCCGGCCTCCGCGCCGTCCGCGCCGTCGCCCGCCAGCACGACCAGGTACTCCTCGCAATCCGCGGAATCGCGGCGCAGGCACAAGTCGAACAGGGCGGGATCGGGCGTCTCCCGCTTCCGGCGCAGCGATTCGTGCGAGAACGGGAGCGTCAGGGTGAAGATCCCCGGATAGCCGTCGGGATTCGCCGTATAGAACAGGTCCACCACCGTATCGGCCCGCTCGGGGGTGATCTGCACGACGCGCGGACCGACGAGATCGGGCTGCTCGCTCCACTCGTCGAGGCCCGGCAGCACGCGGTCGGCGAACATGACCGGGTCGAGCGTCTGGTTATAGTCGCGGCCGTAGCGCAGGTGGAGGTACAGGTCGAACGCCCGGTCGAGCTCCGGCATGGTGACGCCGTAGATGTCTTCGAGCGCTGCGGCCGGCGCCCTGTACAGCGCCTGGTCCTTGAGAAATCGGACCCGCAGCGTGTCGCTCAGGCGAAGCCGCGAGAAGATGCCGCGTTCCCGCTCGTGGAGCGCCGTCAGCAGGTCGTTCTCGTACTCCCCGCTCGCGAAGCGCCAGAACTCCGAGCCGAGGTAGTAGCTGAG
>JBPCJZ010000025.1:0-8973 GCA_051004775.1 Gemmatimonadota bacterium | reverse complement strand
CGTTCGACGATCGTGGAGATCGCCGGGCTCGTCGGCGACCTGCTGCACAACACGGCGACGGTGTCACGACAGTCCTACATTCACCCGCGCGTCGAGGAGCTGTTTCTCGAGGGCAAGTTCCACGCGGCGATGAAACGGGCGGTGAGGCGCGAAGCGCAGTTTCGCACCCCGGGCAGACGGCGCAACGAGCGTTTGACGCTGGCCCTGTTGACGGACGGCTGACCCCCACCGGGGCCGAGAACCGGGCCCCCGGGAACGGGTGGCCCACCCGGCGGGGCGGTCAGTCGGCGTGTGGCCGTGCTACGTGTACGGCCCGGTACGCCGGGATGGCGAGGGCCGCCCCGAGTGCGGGCGCCGCGAAGTAGATCCACAGCCCGTCGGGAATCCCCGCCACCAACGCCGGCGCCAGGGAGCGCGCCGGGTTCATCGACGCGCCGCTGATCGGGCCACCGAACAGCGCGCACAGCGCGATGGTGCCGCCGATCGCGACCCCTGCCATGATGCCCTGTTCCTTCGAGCCCGTCGCGACGTTGATGATCACGAACATCAGGAAGAAGGTGAGCACCACCTCGAGCACGAACACCGGGACCACGCCGTAGACCGGAACGGTGGCTCCGAGCCCGGGGCTGTCAGGGAACACGAAGCTGAGCAGCAGGCTCGCCGTGAGCGCTCCGGCCGTCTGACTTCCCCAGTATGCCAGCATGTGGCGGGCCGGAAAACGCCCGGATAGCCAGAAACCGAGGCTGACGGCGGGATTCAGATGCGCCCCCGATACCGGCCCGATGGCGCAGACCATGGCCATCACGACCAGGCCGAACGTCAGGGCGACGCCGACGTGGGTGATCCCGCCTCCCGTGAGTTGATCGACGGTTACCGCACCCGTTCCCGCGAACACGAGGGCGAAAGTCGCGATGAACTCCGCGGCGCCTTTGGCAAAGAGTGTCGGCGTCGGCATGCTGATACTCCGGGTTGGACGTGAGCCGGCGCCCGACCGGGAAGCCCCCGGTTCAAGGATGTACCGTGATCCGGGCCTGTGTCATCCGGTCGGGAAACCGCTCACAGTGGTACTCCCATGTACCGGTCACGCTCGGCCTGAAAGTGTGCGTGTCTCCCGGGCGAAGATGCCCGCTGTGGAACGGCTTTCCGCCCGGCGGCACGACGGTGCTCGTCGCGGTATGCAGGGTTCCGTCCCGATTGACCCACCGCACGCTCTCGCCGAGTCGGATCGTGACGAAGTCGCCGCCGCCGGGCGCGTTGAAGGCTATGCCCTGCATGGTGACGTCGATCGTTCGGGGGCCGGACTCATCGTCGTCGTCGGCTCCGCCTCCCGGTCCGGTCGGGCCGCCGGCAGGCGGGGCCGGATCCGTCGCCCCGCCGCCGCCGCTATCGCACGCAGCGAGGCACATTGCCGTGAGGATGATCAGGCGGAGTGTCTTTCCGAACATGCTATCGCTCCCGTCCGGGCGCTGCCCTGGATGGCATCAGCGGTATCCCTCCCCGGGCACGTACCCCTCCCCGGGCACGTACCCCTCCGGCGGAAGGTACTCCGCCACCTCGAAGTGCTCCACCTGCATGTCGCGCCGGACCAGGTACCGCTCATCCTCGGGATGCGCCCCTGCCTCGCGTCGTCGCGCAGCCTGACGTCAAGCCCCGAGGGAACCTCGATGTACGCTCCACCTCCACGACCCTCGCACATCGTCGCGTCGAACTTTCAAAATGTGCCCGAAGTCCCCATAATCCAGCCGTCGAGGCAGTTGGGACAGGGACCGATATTCGAGGGAAGATATGAAACGCATCACTCAGTTCGCCGTCGCGGCGGCGCTGGTCGCCGCAGCAACGCCCGTCTGGGCCCAGAGTTCCGCCGGGGCGGACCAGCCGTTCGCCAGGGGTTTCGGATCCACCGTCGCGCTGAGCGGCGGAGACGTGTTCGTCGGGGAGCCCGGCAACGTGTTCCGTCCGGGAATGGTGTACGTGTACCGTCGCGGAGCTGCGGGAGGATGGACGGAGTCGGCCGTGCTGACGGATGAGAACGCGCGCAGCGCCGACCGCTTCGGCGGCGTCCTTGCTGTACGTGACGTGAACATGCTCGTCTCCCTCAACCCGCGTAAGGACGAGCCGGCGGGGGTGGCGATGTTCCGTCGCAACGGCTCCGGGACCTGGGGATACGTGGCCGATCTGCCGCACAATCCGGCGGAGGGGGAGAACTACGGGTCGTCGCTGGTTCTGCTCGACGGGCAGGCGCTCGTAGGCGCCCCGGGCGACGAAACGACCCCGGGCAAAGTGTACGTCTATCGCTGGGCCGCCGGATCATGGACCGAGAGCGCCGTGCTCGAGATCGACGACGCCGTCGGCTCGGGCTTTGGCAGCGCCATGGCCGCCGCGGACGGACGGCTGCTGGTCGGCGCGCCGGGACGCGGCAAGGTCGAGGCTTCCGACGATGTCGAGGCTTCCGACGATGTAGAGGCTTCCGACCAGATCGACGGCGCCGTTCACGAGTTCACCTGGACCGATGGCGCCTGGCAGCACGCGGGTGAGCTCCCGGTCAACGTCGTGGGAGACGACCCCGGCGCGGGCTCCTCGATCGTGATCGCGGGCGAGCGCGTGTACGTCGCCGCCCCGCGCTTCGGCGGCAACGGAGCCGTACTGGTCTACACGCGCAACGAAGAGGACGACGGCTGGGACCAGGAGACGGCGCTCATGCCGTTCGAGGGTTCCACGAATCTCGAGGGACGCCGGGCACGCTTCGGGCCCGCGTTCGGTTCGTCGATCGCGGTCGACGGAGAGACCGTGTGGGTGGGCGCGCCGGGACGCGGCGACGTGTACTCCTTCACGCGGGGCGAGGACGGCTGGACCGGCGTGAAGCAGGTGACACCGGGCGACGCCGAGACCGGTCGCGGCTTCGGCAGCGCGCTGGCCATGGCCGGCAACATCGGTGTGATCGGCAACGCCGGTGCCGGGCGCGGCCTGGGCGAGGCGCTAATCATGGAGCGCTCCGGCGGTTCGTGGAGCCTGGTCTCCACCGTCTCGTCCGAACCGGAATCGCTCGACCCGATCGTGGGCGGCGAGGTTCGCTGCGAAGACGGAGTAGCCGCGGAGTGGAGCTGCGGGAGCGTCGATCTCGTGTCGTTCATCCCCGTCAGCCAGATGGGCGGCGCGCCCGGGATCAGCCTGAATGACATGTGGGGCTGGTACGACGCGGACACCGAAAAGGAGTACGCGATCGTCGGGCGCAACGACGGCACTTCGTTCATCGACGTCACGGACCCCGCCAACCCGATCTACGTGGGCGACCTGCCGAAGACCGAAGCCGCGCGGATCAGCGTGTGGCGCGACATCAAGGTGTACGACAACCACGCCTTCATCGTCGCCGACGGCGCGGGCGACCATGGGATGCAGGTGTTCGACCTGACGCGGCTCCGTGGCATCACCGAACCACAGGTCTTCGAGCCCGACGTCCTGTATGACGGCATCGCGAGCTCGCACAATATCGTCATGAACGAGGAAACCGGGTACGCCTATGCGGTCGGCGCGAGCGGTGGCGGCGAGACCTGCGGCGGCGGGCTGCACATGATCGATGTGCGCACGCCGAAGGAGCCCAAGTTCGCGGGCTGCTTCTCCGACGGCGTCACCGGGCGCCGCGGCACGGGCTATAGCCATGACGCGCAGTGCGTCAACTACATCGGCCCCGACCCGGACTACAAGGACCGCGAGATCTGCATCGGCGCGAACGAGACGGCGCTCAGCTTCTCGGACGTGACCGACAAGGACAACCCGATCGCGATCTCGAACGTCAGCTATCCGAACGTGGCCTACGCTCACCAGGGCTGGCTGACCGAGGACCAGACGATGTTCTTCGCGAACGACGAGGGTGACGAGCCCAGCGGCCTGGTCGACCACACGCGCACGCTGGTGTGGGATGTCCGGGACCTGGACGATCCGGTGCTGATCAGCGAGTACTTCGCGGAGACGACCGAGACCGACCACAACCTCTACATCCTCAACGACCTGATGTACCAGTCGAACTACGGGGCCGGTCTGCGGATCATCGACATTTCCGATCCGGACAACATCCACGAAGTGGGCTACTTCGACACCGATCCGGACCTGAACTGCTGCGGAAGCTGGAGCAACTATCCCTACTTCAAGAGCGGCGCCGTCGGCGTGACGGGTGGCGCGGCGGGATTCTTCATGGTGAAGCGCCACGAAGACATGGTGATGTAGCGGCTCGCCGCTTCACCGTAGCCGGGAAGTGCCGGAAGGCCGGCTCGAGCATCGCGCTCGGGCCGGCCTTCCGCATTCGGGAAGCGCTGCAAATCCTATGACTTGCCGCGGTCGAACTCCGCCGCGGCGCGGTCCGCCTCGCCGAGCTCTTCCGACAGGGTGACGCCGCCGAGCGCGCCGAAGTCAAGCGTGCGGATCGGGAACGGGATCGTGATCTCGTTGTCGTCGAACGCCCGCTTGAGCGCCATGATCGCGTCGCTCTGCGCGGCGAGGTACTCGGCCTGGCTGCGCGAGAAATTGATCCAGAAGCGCAGCGTGAAGTTGATCGAACTGTCGCCGAACTCGTTGTAGAACAGTTCGACGTCGCGGCCCTGCACGCGATTCTCGAGCGCGCCGACCGCCTCGAGCGCCACGCGCTTCGCTTTCTCGAGGTCGTCGCCGTAGCTGACGCCGCATGAGAGGTCGATGCGCCGCTGACCGGAGCGCGAGTAGTTGGTGAGGCGGTTCTGGAATACGTTCTTGTTCGAAACGAACACGATCTGGCCAGTGGGAGTGCGCACGACCGTCGCCCGCAGGTTCACCTGGTCGACCACTCCGAACGTGTCGTTCGTGTCTACGAGATCGCCTTCCCGCAACGGCCGGCGCACGGAGATCATCACGCCCGAGATCAGGTTCGACACGGTGTCCTGCGCCGCGAAGCCGATCGCGAGACCGAGGATCCCCGCGGCGCCGAGGATCGACGTGACCGCCGTACTCAGGTTGAGCACGCTCAAGGAAAAGAGCAGGCCGATCAGGATCAGGCCGGTGAAGGCCACCGTCGACAGCAGGCGGTTGACCGCGCTGTACTCGGAGACCCGCCCGAGCAGCCGGAAAATGAGGTCCCGGAGGAAGCGGGCGAGGTAGAAGAAGACCACCAGGATGAGAATGGCGACGATGAAGTTCGGAAGCGCCCGAATCGCCCCCATCATCCAGCCTTCGATCTTGTCCCAACTGTCGCGCAGCGCGTCGTTCAAGGCCTGCCGCTCCTGGTCGTAGGTGGTGATCCGAGGAGCCTGGCGGCCCGTCGCTATGTCGTGGGGGATTCCTCGAAAGATGGCGATTCGTGGGCTCGCGCACCAACGTCGTTCAACTCAGTCCACGTACGGGATCCAGCGGATGCGCTCGACGACGCCAGCGACGACGTAGAACTGGACGTACTCTTCCGCGCCCGGGTTCGGTGTAGCGTGGACGAGGACGAGCGTGTCCGCGAGAGGCAGCGTACTGTCCGCCGGCCCGAGGGCGTCCTCTACATCCGCGCGAGTCGTCGACCCCGGGCGGATGCCACCTGGAACCTCCTGGCCGCGATCGGTCAGCACGACCTCGGTGAGCAGGTCGTGACCGACCGGGCCGGGGCGATTCAGGCTGAAACGCAGGCCGGGGTAGCGCACGACGAAGAGGCTGTCGGTGGAAGACGCGTCATGCCGATTCTCCGCCAGCTCGACTTCGATATCCTCGGGACGCCCCAGGCCCTCACGCAGTTCAGCCCTCGTCGTCCCGAAGCTCATCCCGAAGTCGTACACGGCCTGTACCGTAGTGCGTGCCCGCTCCGCCGCGGCATCTGGCTCGCGAGCCGGTGTCTCGCCGCTCGGTTCCGGCGCCCGGTTTCCGGAACACGACGCCAGGACCAGCCCCAGGGTTCCAAGCATCCCAACCAGCAGTGACTCGCGAATCTTCATGACGCTTCCTCGAATGAACCCGCCACCAGAAAGCGCACCACGGCTCGCAGGACGGTCGGATGGTACATGATGAACGTGTGCCCTGCGTCCACGACCAGAAAGTCGTCCATCTCGTCGAGCCTGGCCGAACGGACGACGACCTTTCCGTCGCTCTCTCCCGGAAGATAGCGGCCGAGGAACGGCGTGACGTTCACTCAGTGCGCGTACAACAGCACCGCGACGAAGTGACAGGCGGTGCCCGCGATCACCCACAGGTGCCAGATGAAGTGCCGATACCGGAGCCGGCCCGCGCACAGGAAGCCGACGCCGACGGTGTAGCACATCCCTCCGGCCACCAGGAGGAGGATCGCGGGCAGCGGGACCCGCTCCCACAGGGGGCGGATGATGAACAACCCCACCCAGCCCATCAACAGGTAGAGCGTGTTGATGACGAGCGGCCGCCGTAAAAGGCCCGTGCCGAGTAGCACGAGCCCCGCGGCGGCCACTGTCCAGGCCATGACCAGGACACTCCACCCGAGTCCGCCCCTCAAGACGCCGAGAGCGAAGGGCGTGTAGGTTCCCGCGACGTAAAGGAAAATCGCGCCCTGGTCGAGCGTCCGGAACACCTGCTTGGCACGGCCGAGCGGCGCGGAGTGGTACAGTGTGGACGCGAGAAACACGAGCACCATCGTACCCGCGAAGATCGCGACGCCGGTGAAGTCGATCGGGTCCCCGCCGTGCCAGCTCTGCCATAGCAGATAGGGAGCGGCCGCGAGCGCGACCACGAACCCGAGGCCATGGCTGATCGCGTTGGCGACTTCTTCTCGAAACGACTGGCGTCTGGTCATGTCCCCGATCAATCGTTGGTGCCTGCGGCGGCCCGCGCCCTTCGTTGCATACGGCGACTCGTCCCGCAGAGTTCCAGCGGAGCGGCTCAGCCGGCTTTCAGCCGGCCTTCAGCCGCCCTCCGAGTACGGTAGCCGGCACGATGAGCGCCAGGAACACGAGATGGTACCAGACGGGCGTCAGGTTCCAGGCCGAGGTCTCGAAGAAGATGCCGAGCGCGAGTTGCAGGAAGGCGAGGATCCAGACCGCCTTCATCGCAACACCACGACCGGCCACGAGCGCGGCGAGGAATCCCGCCAGGACGGAAAGCACCACGCTATAGCCGATGTAGCCGAGCAGCGGCCCCACGTCCTCGAGCCGCTCGCCGGCCGTCAGGAGATCCGGCATCGCCGACTGCGCAGCCAGCGTTCCGCCCACCCACAGACCCGCCCACACCACGGCTCCAGCCACCACACCCGCCGCGATTCTTCCCGAGTCTCCCATGCCGACCTCCGTGGATCTCCCGACCCTGCCGGGCATTGACCGGGAGAGTTGACTCGGGCGGCCTACTCCAGGTAGTCGAGCGGCTCGACGAGCCGCATGCGGGGATCCGTACGCACCAGTTCGCGCAGGATCGGCGCGTGCCCCTGGCCGATGAGCAACAGGACTCGACTGCCCGGTGTGGCGACCTCGGTGAGGTTCGCAAAGATGTACAGGTTGCGCTCGTACCATTCGGTGGCGGCACGCGCGCCGATATACGTGTCGCGCGCGCCGACGGCGGCCATGCTCGAGTAGGGCGACTGCGCGAGATCGAGCACGTCGGCGCGGTTCATGAACCGGAGATTGGCACCGATCGTCTCCTCCCGCTGCATGCGATCGAGCAGCTCCACGACTTCTCCAATCGTCTGCTCGAACCGCCTCGCGAACTCGCCCCCATGCGCCGCCGAGTAGGCCATGACGGAATCGATCGGCAGGCCCTGCCGGTAGTCGACCGGGTAGAGCCGATCGTGACCGAGGCGCGCCGCCAGGCGAAAGCCTAACTGGTGCGTCTCGTTCCGGGTGAGTTCAAACTCTCCCGCGAGGTAGCGCTCGTAGGCCGCGTCGATCTCGGCGCGCTCCGACGGCGGCTTCTCGATGGCGATGCGCGTCGGGGCGAACTCGGCAAGACGGTCTGCGACCGCGCGAATCTCTTCCTGATCGCTCGGGGGTGAGCACGTCGATGCCCTCGAACTGCGCGTAGTCGGCGTTTGGGTTGTGGAAGTGAAACAGGCCGAGGATCATCACGTCGGCCGGCTCGACACCGCCCCCGAAGTCAGGCAGGGCCATGGAGTCGGCAGCCGGCTCCTGGCTCACCAGGCGAACCGGAGCGGTTAGCCCGGTCACCGCCAACAACACTGCGGCGGCCCCGGCGCGAACCGCCGCCCCGGCGCGAACCGCCGCCCCTCCGCGAACCGCCGCCCCTCCGCCGACCCACCGCCAGTTCGTTTGAGTCATCCGATCCTCACCAGGCTGCGGTTCGTGGGAAACGATCACGCTCCGAACCTCGCGAGATCGACCCGGATTGCAATGGATGACTCGTGAGCGACTTCTGAGCTCGCGGGGAAGCGCACCGATTCGGGCCGGTGAGCCGAGCGCGAACTCGGCTCGTCGGCCCGGTTACCCTCTGTCGAACGCCCGGTCAGGCCGGGACGTAATCGTGGGTGCGCTGGACGGTTCCGTCGGTCTTGTGGATCACCAGGCGGCTCGGCTGCTTCGCGTTGGCGAGCTCGCGACCCGCGGCGATGGCGTCCTTTTTCGTCGCGTGTCGGCTCGCCGCGCGCTTGGCGCCCTCCGCCATCAAGGTCCACTCGTCTCCGTCGGCCGCGACGTGATACACGACATTCGGCTTCATCATGTGCCGGGCCGCGGCGGCGGCGATCCCGGTAGCCGCGGCGGCGGCGGCTCCGGCAATGATCTTCTTCGTGGTGCTCATGCGGATGTCCCCTCGGTCTGGTTGCGAGTGCGCGGGGCGGCCGGACGGACGCTCGCACAGTATGAAATGAACGCGAATCAGTACCCCGAGGCAAGTTTCAGAGCTGCACCCGCTCCAGCTCTTCCGCCACGGAGTAGCCATTTCGCTCGATGGTTCTCCGCGCCTCGTCGTCGGGTTCGAGGGCGGGATTCGTGTGGGGACTCAGGCGATCGGCGCGCCGCCCGTCCAGAATAGCCACACGAGGTAGGCCGCGTACCCTCC
>JBPCJZ010000024.1:0-12657 GCA_051004775.1 Gemmatimonadota bacterium | reverse complement strand
CGCGGCAGGCTTCCGGCGGGGCGCCTGCGGGGCGCAGCCGGCCGCGGTCGTGGTCGATTACGAGCCCGGTGCCGGGAGCGCCCGGCCCCCCCACCAGCACGTTGTTGGCGTTGAGATCCGCGTGCCCGCCGCCGGCCGCGTGGAACGCCCCGACGAGCCGTCCGGCCTCCTCCATCGCCCGGGCGGCCTCGGAGTCCGCCAGGTCCGCGAGCACGCCCGCGAGCGGGCGGGCCACCGATCTGCGCGTGACCAGCCAGGTCTCGTAGCCGATCGATCGGCCGCGCTGCACGGCCGCGAGAGCCTCCGGGACCGGAGCGCCCCGCCGCCGCAGACGCTCCGTCAACACCAGCTCGTCGAGGAACCGGTGGCCCAGCATGTAGCGCGACTTCACCAGGCGTCCGGGCCAGCCGCCGCGCCTTCCCGGACGCACGACGAACGCCCCCACTCCCGGCGCGGGGGCCGTCCAGGCGGCGCCGCGTCCGCCCCCAAGGGCCTGCCCGTCCGGCGGCGCCGCCGCGGACGAACCGAGGCCGCGGTCCTCGAAAACGTCAAGGAAGTCGCGCCGCACCACGATCGTGGTCGAGCCGCGGCGGCGTGCCACGAAGGCGTCGCCCAGGTCGACCGGAAGCTGAAAGGAGGCCATGGGCCAAGATGTGCCGGGGCCAGGCGCGGCGCGATCGGGCTTGCACCGGATGCACCACCCGTTGAAGGCCGCGGTCCGCGCGAATAGCTTGCGGACATGATCCGTCCCGCCTCCCACATCCGCGTCCTGCACATCGACTCCGGCCAGGAATGGCAGTCGGTGCGTGACCAGGTCAGCCTCCTCGTCGATGGCCTCCGCCACGAGCCGGACATCCTGCAGGCGGTCGCCACGCTCGAGTCCTCCAGGCTCGCGTCGGAGTGCGAGGAGCTGGGGGTCCCGGTGATCCCGCTGCCGTGGACGGTAGGGAGCGATCCGCGCGCCCTGCAGGTTCTCGCGCGCTTCGTGCGAAGCGGCTGGCATCTGTTTCACGCGCACGACGGCACCGCGCTGATGATGATGTTGTACATCCAGGCCCTCGACGGCTCGAACACCCCGCTGGTGGCCGCCCGGCGCTACAGCTCGATCCCCGGGTCCTCCCTCCGCTGGCGTCGCAGCGATCTCGTGATGGCGTCGTCCAGTTCGGCCCGTCGAGGCCTGCTGGCGGCGGGCGTCGAGGCGCAGCGGGTCGTGGTCGTGCCAAACGGCGTCGACATGGAAATGGAGATCGTGGAGGAGCCAGGCGTCCTGCGGGAGGCGATCGGCGCGCTGCCGGAGCATCGGCTCGTCGGCTCGTTCACGGCGCTGACCCGCGACCGTGACCACATCACGCTGCTGCATTCCGCGAAGCTGACCGAAGACTCGTGCCCCGCCGCCCGCTTTGCCGTACTCGGCCGCGGGCCGGAGCGACCGAGGGTCGAAGACCTGATCGACCGCCTCGGCCTCGACGGCCGCGTGTGCCTGCCTGGCTACCTGCCGGATGCCCGCCGTTACCTGGGCGACCTGGACGCGTTCGTGATGCCGGCGTTCGACGAGGAACTCACGAGCGCCTGCCTCGAAGCGATGGCCGCCGGCGTGCCCGTCGTGATGCCGACGATGGATCCGACGGCTCTCGACGACGACGAGGGACCCGTCCGGGTGCCCGCCGGGGATCCCGAAGCGCTCGCGGACGCGATCGCCCGACTCCTGAACGACCCGGATCACAGTGCGGCGGTGACGGAGCGCGGGCGGGAGTATGTCCGGCGATACGGTCCGGCGGCGCTCGTCTCCCGCACCGCCCGGGCGTACCGCCGGATCGCGCGTCACGAACGCCCGGCATGACGGCGTTGGCCAGACAGGCCGAGTTCTACGCCGCCCGCCTGCTGGCGGGCACTCTCGGCTCGCTGCCCCGCGGACCGGGGGGCCGCCTGGGCGCGCTCGCGGGCGCCGCGGCCCACGCGGCTGGCGCCCGCCGGGAGATCGTCCGGGCCCAGATCGCCGCCGCTTTCCCCGACCGAGACCGCGCCTGGGTCGAAGACACCGCGATCGGCTGCTACCGTCACTTCGGCCGCGAGGCGGCGGAGATCGTGCGGCTGCACCGTACGGGCGGTGGTGCGCTTCAGGCGCGGATGCGTACGGACGAGGCGACCGAGCGGTGCATCGAGCGGATGCTCGCCGGAGAGGGAACGATCCTCGTCACCGGCCATCTCGGAAACTGGGAAGTGGCCGCCGCCTACCTGGCGGCTCGCGGCGTACAGCTCGCGGCCGTGGTGAAGCGACAGAGCAACGAGCGGTTCGATGAGTGGATCGCCCGCTCCCGTTGCGACGTGGGCATCGAACCCGTCTACATGGACGAGGCGCGCGACGTCGTTCCGGGGCTGCTCGCCGCCGGCCGTTCCGTCGCCCTCGTGGCCGACCAGGATGCGCGCAGCCGCGGGGTCGTCGTGCCTTTCCTCGGCCGGCCCGCCTCTACGTTCACGGGGCCCGCGCGCTTCGCCCTGGCGACCGGGTCGGCGCTCGTCTTCGGGCTGGCGGTGCGCGAGGGAAGCGGATATCGGTCCTACATCGAGCCCGTCCGCACCGCGGCGCATCCCACGACAGCGGACGAAGGGTCCATTCTGTCGCTGACGCGGCAGTGGGTGGAGAAGCTCGATCGCCACGTACGCGATCGGCCCCGTCAGTACTTCTGGTTTCATCGGCGCTGGAAGGGCCAACCGGATGCGAGGGCCGCCGGAAGGAACGACTCGCCGGTCTCGACGGTACCCCATTCGGACCCGAAGCAGGAGCAAACCACGTGATTTTCGTCGCTTTGCCGACACACAACGAACGACACACGGCCGGCGTACTGATCTGGCGTCTGCGGGAGATATTCTCGGAGCTCGGACGCGATTTTCGTATCCTGGTCCTGGACGACGCTTCTACCGACGGCACCGCCGAGATACTCGAACCGTACGGGCGCGTCCTGCCGCTCACGGTGCTGCGAAACGAGACGCGGCAGGGATACGCGGCCTCGCTGGAGCGCCTGATCCGTGAGGTCGACAAGTCGACTCGCTACCCGAAGCGAGACGGCCTGCTCGTCATGCAGGCCGATTTCACCGACGACCCCGACAGCGTCCCGGAGCTGATGCGCCGTTTCCAGGGGGGCGCGGACATGGTGGCCGGTGTTCGCTCCTCGCTCTCGGGCGCTCCGCGGGCGGTGCGGGCGACTCGCCTGGGCGCCGGGTTCGTGGCCAGACCTCCAGGTGTCCCCGATGGTCTGTCGGACCCGTGGAACGGGTTCCGCCTGTACCGTCTGATCCCGGTGCGACGCGCGCTGTCGAGCCTGGACGAGGGCGAGCGCCTGATGACCGAGGACGGCTGGGCGGCGAATCTCGAACTGCTCCTGCGGGTGGCGCCGCACCTGCGCCAGTGGGATGAGATCGAGGTCCCGTTCGACCTGAGTCGGCGGTACCGTGACAGCCGCTTCCGCGCGAAGGACGAACTCCGCGCCCTCTACCGCGCGGGGCGGCGCGCGAAACGCAACGCTCCCCGGGGCGCCGCCCGCAACGTTGCCCGGGACGCCGAGCAGGCCTCGGCGTGATCCTGCGCCTCGGGGCCGTGCTCGCGGCCACCGTTCCACTCGGCCTGGCGGGCGTGCAGACCCGCATCCCCGCCCACTCGTCGTCATCGACCCCCCCGTCGATGGCCGCGGCCGACACCCTGGACACGTGGCGCTTCCCGGTCGGCGAGCGCATGGAGTACTCCGTGACGTGGGGCGGGGCAAGAATCGGAAAGAGCGTCCTGATGGTAGAGGCGATCGACACGATCGCCGGGATTCCGACGTACCGCACCTCGCTCAAGACGGAGGGCGGCCCCCCGTTCTACCGGCTCGAAGACGAACTCACGAGCTGGATCCGGCCGGCCCCGTTCGCGACCCTGCGGTTCGACCAGCAGTTGAGGCAGGGGGGGTACCGAAGGGATCGTCGTCACCTGATGGACGTCGACGCGTCGACGTATACCCGCTACGACCTCAAGGACGACCGCCACGTCATCCGGGCCGACGAATCGGACGTTCCGATTCCGCCGGGAGCGCTCGACGAGGTCGCGTACTTCTATTTTGCCCGCCTGTCGGAACTCGAGGTCGGATCCCGCTATGAGTACGAACGCTACTTCAAGGAGAACGGCAACCCCGTCGTCCTGGAGGTCCTGCGGCGGGAGCGAATCCGGGTGCCGGCGGGGACGTTCAACACGATCGTCGTGCGGCCGACCATCAAGACGAGCGGACTGTTCGCCGAGGGTGGAGAGGCCGAGCTGTACCTGACCGACGACGAGCGCAGGATCCCCGTGCGCGTGAAAACGCGTATGTCGATTGGTGCCGGGAATCTCTATCTGACCGACTACGATCCGGGCGAACCGGGCGCGCTGATCCAACCGGAACCGCAGCTCGAGTCCGCGTCGGATGCCCCTGCGCCGGCACCCCGACCGTGAGTGACGGCCTGGACGGCACGGGCGGCCTGGACGAGCGAACGCGGATCCGCCGCGTCCCGGTCGCGGATCGCCCCGACAAGGTGGGCTCGGGCGATTTCGCGGGCCCGCCGGTGGCCGGCGGCTCCTTCTCCGAGTTCGTCGAATCGTTGCCGCACATCCTCCAGGCGGACGCCTTCCGGGCCGTGGCCCGCGCGGTCGCGGGCGCCGCCGGCCGCCGGACCTGCCTGTGGATGCTCGGCGGGCACGTCGTCAAGACGGGCCTCAGCAGGGTGCTGATCGAACTGATGGAGCGCGGCGCGATCACGCACGTCGCGGTCAACGGTTCCACGGTCATCCACGACTACGAGACCTGTCGCTGGGGCGGCACATCCGAAGACGTGGAGGCCGGACTGGCCGACGGCACCTTCGGAATGGCGGAGGAAACCGGACGTGACATGAACGTGGCGATCGTCGAGGGAGCGCGTGCCGGCCGGGGGCTCGGCGAGGCCCTGGGCGACGACCTGGCCGCGCGCGACGACAACCGCTACCCCGAGTTGTCACTCATCCTCGCGACCCGCCGGCTGGGGATCGGGCTGACGGTTCACGCGGCGATCGGCGCGGAGATCATCCACCAGCACCCCGAAGCCGACGGCGGCGCGATCGGGTCGACGTCGTATCGTGACTTCATGACCCTTTCGCGGGCCATCGAAGGCCTCGACGACGGCGGGGTCGTGCTCAACGTCGGTTCCGCGGTCCTGCTCCCGGAGGTCTTTCTCAAGGCCCTGACAGTCCGTCGGAACCTGGCCGGCGGCCGGCCAGGGAACTTCGTGGCCGCCGACTTCGACATGATCCGTCATTACCGGCCGCGTGTGAACGTCGTCGAGCGGCCGGTGCGGACCGGTGGCGGGGCCGGATATCAGATCACCGGGCATCACGAGATCATGGTGCCCATGTTGGCCTGGTCGATCGTCGACCTGCTCGAGGCGCGGTCGGTCGGGTCGGATCCGCCCTGATTTCCGGGCTTTGCGCGGTCCGCGGGCGCCGGGTATATTCGGCCCGCTAGTGGGGCGTAGCCCCGACAACGTTTTCACAGGAGAATCGCTTGGGTTCGTCGAAGTATAAACCGACCAAACTTGAACTGGCTCGTGACGAGCTGTTCAGTCATATCCGGCGCTGCGGCGTCCTCGACGCAGAAGTCGCCGAGC
Source organism: Gemmatimonadota bacterium (assembly GCA_051004775.1). Classification (GTDB taxonomy): domain Bacteria; phylum Gemmatimonadota; class Gemmatimonadetes; order Palauibacterales; family Palauibacteraceae; genus JARFPW01. The sequence continues at coordinate 7,008 of JBPCJZ010000024.1, read as the reverse complement.
GTAAGGAATGGATGGAGGACACCGTCGGGTATCTCGGCGAGCGGTTCCCCGACCTCAGCGAATCCGAACTGGCCGAACTGGCCGCCATCGGCCACCGCTACTGCCAGCCGGCCATTCCCCACGGTCCCGTCGAATCCGCGAACATCGAGCCCGCGAGCGTCGAGGCCGTCGAGTAGAAGCCACGCGCTTCTAGAAAAAGGTCGGCCCAGAACTGGAACTCCCTTTACGGCGGACAAACATGCACCGGGCCGTTGCGGCCCTGCAGGAAGTGCGTCCCGTCCCGCCGTCAGCTGATGCCCGGATCGTGACCTGATGGCCACGGCCCTCGGTCTCATTGCCGTCATTGCCCTCGTGCTCGCCAACGGATTCTTCGTGGCGGCGGAGTTCGCGCTCGTGTCGGCGCGGCGTAGCCGGCTCGACGACATGGCCGACAAGGGCGACCTGCTCGCCCGCCAGGCGGTCAAGGCGCACGCGGACCTCGACCGCTCGATCTCGGGCACTCAGCTCGGCATCACCCTGGCCTCGCTCGGCCTCGGGTGGATCGGGGAGCCCGCGCTCGCTCACCTCATCGAGGACGCGTTCGCTGGCCTGCCGGAGGGGCTCTCGATGGTCGCCACGCACGGCACGGCCGTGGCGATCGCGTTCTCGCTCATCACGTTCCTCCACATCGTGCTCGGCGAGCTCGCGCCGAAATCCGCCGCGCTCCTGCGTCCGGAGGCGATCAGTCGGCTGGTCGCGGGGCCGCTCAACCTGTTCAACCTGGTCGTCTCTCCCGCCATTTTTGTCCTCAACGGGGCGGCGCAGGTGTTTCTCCGCCTCGTCGGCGCGGGCATGCTCGATACGCATGATCGCGTGCACAGCCCCCAGGAGATCCGGCTGCTGCTCGGCCAGAGTCGCGCCCAGGGCATGGTGGAACGCGACGAAGAAGCGATGATCCACGGCGTGTTCGAGCTGACCCACACGGTGGCGCGCGAGGTCATGACGCCGCGCCCGGACATCGTGGCGTTCCCGATCACGACCCCGCTCGCCGACGTTCTCTCTCGCGCCGCGGAAACCGGGTTCAGTCGCTTTCCGGTATTTCGCGAATCGATCGACGACGTGGTGGGCATCGTGCTGGTCAAGGACCTGCTGCGCTGGGTGGGCGGCGAACCGGATCCGGCGACCTTCCGCCTCGGTCGGGTGATTCGCGCCCCCTTCTTCGTCCCCGACACGAAGCCGGTCGACGACCTCCTGGCGGAGTTCCGTCGTCAGAAGGTCCACATCGCGATCGTCGTCGACGAGTTCGGTGGCACGGACGGTGTCGTCACGCTGGAAGACCTCGTCGAGGAGATCGTGGGCGACATCTTCGACGAGCACGACATCGCCGAGCTGGAGATCGAAGTCCTCGGCGGCGGCCGCGTGCGCGTGAACGGTGGCGCTTCGCTGGAGGACCTGCTGGAGCGCTTCGAAGTCGGGGCGGTAACAGAGGCGGACGAATTCGATACCGTGGCCGGCTTCGTCATCGGTCATCTCGGCCGGATTCCCACGACCGGTGACACGGTTCCGATCGGGGACGCCGAGCTCGAGGTCATCGAGACACAGGAGCAGCGCGTGACCCGCCTGGAGCTTCGGCTCGGCGGGGTCGCGACGGAGCCGGCGGAACCTGCAATTGACGGGGAGCGAGATACGGGATGAACCCGGGATTCTGGAGCGCCGAGGAGTACGACGCCAAGGCCCAGGAGCAGTACGAAGCCGGAGAGTACGAGGCCGCGCTGGATATTCTCCGGGAGGGGACGGTCATCTACCCTGCCGCGGCCGAATTGCACGTTTCGCTCGCCTTCACACAGATGGCCCGTGAAGACTTCGTCCGGGCCCGTCGGGCCTTCGCGGCGGCGCTCGCGTACGAGCCTGATCACGAGGACGCGCTTGCCGGCATCGGCGAAGCGCACCTCAAGCTGGGGGAGCGCGCCCGCGGGCTCGCGGCGTTCGAACGTGTGCTGGAGCTCGGATTCGCGCGCGACGCGGACCTCATGCTGGCGATCGGACGGGCGCTGCTCCGTGAAGGCCTCCTGGTCCCGGCGGAGCGGTTCCTGCGCCTGGCCGTCGACGCGGAGGAATCCGGGCCGGAAGCGATCGCGGACCTCGCCTACGTGAAGCATCGACAGGGAAGCCCCGCCGACGCCAGTCCGTGGCTGCTGGCCGCCCTCGACCGCGACCCCGACAATCACGACGTGCGGGCGCTTCTCGCCAACGACCTCTACGAGGCCGGCGAGCGGCGGGTGGCGCTCGACCACTTCCGCGCCATCCCGGCCGCATCGATGTGGGACTCGCTCACGCTATGGCGGGTCATCGAGCTTCTTCGGGCCTCCGGAGCGGCGGACGACGCCGCGGAGACCCTGCAGCCGTACCTCGACCGGCTGGACGAGCTGTTCGACGCGTCTACGCCCGAGGATCGACTGTTCGACGAGGTGGTCGCCTCGACCGACGAAGGCGGGGCTCCGACCGGGTTAGGTCAGTTCGACCTGTTTCGGCCGGGCGCCGAGAGTGTCCTTGCTCCGACTGAGGCGGGGGCGCGCGACTGGCACGGGATCGTGCGGATGCTCTGCCGTATGTCGTCGAACCCGGAACGCACGGTGGAGCAGTTCATGGAAGACACGGCGCAGCGTGTGCGGGCCGCCAGAGGGCTCGCGCTCCCGACGAACGATCCGGGCGCGTTCCTGGAAGCGTCGGCTCGGGCGGGAGTCTTGCGCCTCGACGACTGGGACAACGGGAGAACGCCATGATAGAAGGACTGTTCGGACTGCTCCGCGGTCGGATGGGTGAGGAAAAGATTCGGCCGGACGATCCGGTGACGGTGGCCGAGTTGCACAAGCGGCTGCTGCCTTATCATCTGTGCCGCGACGAACTCGGCTACGTCTCGAAGGCGGAGTACGACGCTGCCGTCCTCGGTCTGCTGGCCGACGAGCGGCGGGTGGCCGTGGCGGAGCCCGCACTGCGGGATGCCGTCAAGGCCGAGATCCGGCACCTGGAGCCCGGCCTGGCGTTCCTCCAACGGTTCGCGGCCTCCGAAGTGCGATTCAAGGTCGACCCCGCCGCCGTGTCTGCACCGGAACCGGAGCCGCTGCCGCAGGAAGACCTCGGGGCCCCGCCAGGCGACGAAATGGATCGGGAGCGCATGGAGGTGATGGAACGCGTCGAGCGGCCGGGAAGCCCGGAGCCGGAGGAGGCGATCGCATGCCGGATGTGCGATACGGCCCTGCCGGATGCGGAGGGCGTTCGCTTCTGCCCGGCGTGTGGGGCCGACCAGGCCATCCCAACCTGCGAGGGCTGCGGAGCCGAACTCGCCGAGGGGTGGAGATACTGCGCCTTCTGCGGTATGCTTCAAGACCATGATCCGACCTGAGAGCGGGCGCGGAATGGAGTTTCCGAGGCTGGAATGTACGGGTACGACCGCGTAGATTTCCCGATTCGGACAGGCAATACAGAACCAAGGAGCCGTACTGATGATGAACCGACAGTGGATGGCGCTGTTCGTCGTCGCGTCGCTCGGTCTCGCGGCATGTGGTGGCGACGCGGATGACGGCGACGCCATGGCGCAGACGGGCGACCAGATGGACGAGATGGCAGACAACGCCGCAGGCGCGATGGACGAGATGGCCAACGACGCCGAGGGCGCGATGGACGAGATGACACAGGAACTTCCCGACGGCGTAACGGCGGCGATGGTTGCCGAGGGCAAGACGGTCTTCGAGGGCACCGGAATCTGCTCGTCCTGCCACGGTCCGGCGGGAGAGGGCATTCCGAACCTCGGCGCGAGCCTCACCGACGACGAGTGGCTGCACTCCGAGGGAGACTACCAGGGCATCGTCCAGACGGTGATGACCGGAGTAACGGCGGACAAGTCTTCGTCGGGTATCCCGATGCCGGCCAAAGCCGGAACGAACATCACCGACAGCCAGGTGAACGCGGTGTCCGCCTACGTGTGGACGCTGAGTCACTAGAGCGACGCTGCGTCACCAACGACCGGACGTCCAGCAGGATGCAGAAGGCCGGTGCCCCTCGGGTCCCGGCCTTCTCGCCGTCCGGGCGCCGTGTAGAGGGGTAGCTGGCCCGTGATTCGAGTCGCATTGCTGCCGGGTGACGGGGTGGGGGGCGAGGTGATTCGGGAGGCTCGCCGCGTCCTCGATGCGGTCGCGGACGCCGGCCTCGCCGACCTGTCGTTCCGCGATTTTCCGCACGGCGCCGACCACTACCTGGCGACGGGCGAAACGCTCGGGGACGAAGCCTTCGCCGCCCTCCGCGACGAGACGGACGCCGTATTGCTCGGCGCGGTGGGGGATCCTCGCGTACCCGACAACCGCCACGCGCGCGACATCCTTCTCGGACTGCGGTTTCGTCTCGACCTGTTCATCAACTTCCGGCCGGCGCGCCTTCGCCATCCGGCGCTGTCTCCGTTGCGTTCCGCGGAGCGCGAGTCGATCGACTTCGTGATCTTCCGCGAGAATACGGAAGGGATGTACACGGGAGCTGGCGGCTCGCTGCGGGTCGGCACCGAGCACGAAGTCGCGGTGAGCGAGGCGTTCGCGACCCGATTCGGAGTGGAGCGGATCGTCAGGGCGGCCTTCGAATACGCGGAGCGGACGGGACGCCCGAGGGTGACCCTCGCGGACAAGGCCAACGCGGTCCCTCACGTGTACGGACTCTGGCGACGCGTCTTCCGGGACGTCGCCTCGGAGTATCCGGCGATCGAGTCCGAGGAGCGATATGTCGACGCGCTGGCGATGGAGCTCATACGGCAGCCGGAGCGTTTCTCCGTCATCGTGACGGACAATTTGTTCGGCGACATCCTGTCGGACCTCGCGGCGGAGCTCGTGGGCGGAATGGGCCTCGCGCCCTCCGCCAATTATCGTCCGGGCGGTCCCGGTCTATACGAACCGGTTCACGGCAGCGCCCCTGACATCGCGGGGCGCGACCTGGCGAACCCGATGGCGGCCATCCTGTCGGCGGCGCTGCTGCTCGAACACGGCGGCGCGGCGGAAGCGGCCCGGCGCGTGGACGCGGCGGTGACGGCGGCAATAGAGGCGGGCGTGCTCACGCCAGATCTCGGCGGCGACCGGGGAACGGAGGAGGTCGGACGATGGATCGCCGGGCGCATCGAGCGGACGTCCGACTGAGACAGTGGGACCGAGATCTGAATCGACACCTGGATCGAACACCTGACCTGAACATCTGAATCATACGAGAGATGGAGATAGATATGCCGACCGATCGAGACGTCGTATTCCTGTCCGCCGTGCGCACCCCGTTCGGGACGTTCGGGGGAAGCCTCAAGGAGAAGAGCGCGACCGAACTGGGCGCGCACGCGGCGCGCGCCGCAGTCGAGCGATCGGGGGTCGACGCCGCGGACTTCGGCCATACGTACTTCGGCAACGTGATCCAGACGAGCGCCGACGCCGTCTACCTGGCCCGACACGTCGGACTGGGCGCCGGGCTGCCCGAGGAAGTACCCGCGCTGACCCTCAATCGCCTGTGCGGCAGCGGGTTCCAGGCCGTGATATCGGGCGCGGAAGACATCCTACTCGGCGGCGCGAAAGTCTGTCTCGCCGGAGGGACGGAGTCGATGAGCCAGGCCCCCCACATCGTCCGCGGTGCCCGCTGGGGTCTGCGGCTCGGTCCCGCCACGCCGTTCGAAGACTCCCTGTGGGAAGCCCTCACGGACACCTACTGCGGATTCTCGATGGCGCAGACGGCCGAGAATCTCGCGGACGAGTACGAGCTGTCCCGCACCGACGTCGATGAATATGCGGTCCGCAGCCAGCGCCTCGCGGCCGAGGCGTGGGACTCCGGCCGGTTCAGCGACGAGGTCGTGCCCGTGATGGTGGGCCGCAAGGGCAAGGAAAAGGCGTTCGAGCGCGACGAACACCTGCGCCCCGACACGACGGTTGAAGCCCTCGGCGCCCTCCGCCCGTACTTCAAGGAGGACGGGCTCGTGACCGCGGGCAACGCGAGCGGCATCGGCGACGGCGCCGCGGCGCTCGTCGTGGCGGACGCTGAATACGCGTCCGCGCACGGGGTACAGACGATGGGACGCCTCGTGTCGTGGGGCGTCGCCGGCGTCCCGCCGCGGATCATGGGCATCGGTCCGGCGCCGGCCGCTCGAGCGGCGCTTGCGCGGGCCGGGATGGAGCTGTCCGACATCGATCTCGTCGAAGTGAACGAGGCGTTCGCGCCCCAGTACTGCGCGGTGGAGAAGGAGCTCGGGCTCGACCGGGACCGGGTGAACGTGAACGGCGGGGCGATTGCGCTGACGCATCCGCTCGGCGCGACAGGCGCACGCATCACGACGCACCTGCTGCACGAGCTGAAGCGGCGCGGCGGGGGTCTCGGGCTCGGCTCGGCGTGCATTGGCGGGGGACAGGGAATCGCGGTCATCGTGGAAGTGGGCGGGTAGCCGGAACAGACGGAGAGAAGGGACGGGAGTGGTGAGATGGAGATAATTCTCGCAGCACTGGCCGGGGTGGGCGCCGTGGCGCTCGTGACCAGCCTGCGCATCCTTCGCGAGTACGAACGGGCCGTGGTGTTCCGGCTCGGCCGGGTGCGGCCCCTGCGCGGGCCCGGCGTCGTGTTCCTGGTGCCGTTCGGCGTCGAGCGAATGGTGCGGGTCGGGCTGCGGATCATCGCGATGGACATCCCTCCGCAGGACGTCATCACTCGCGACAACGTGTCGGTGAAGGTGAACGCCGTGCTGTATTTTCGCGTCTCCGATCCGTCCAGGGCCATACTCGAGATCGAGGATTTCCTGTTCGCCACCTCCCAGTTGGCCCAGACGACCCTGCGGTCGGTAATCGGGCAGGCGGAGCTGGACGAACTCCTCGCCGAACGCGAGAAGTTCAACCTCATACTGCAGCGGATCATCGACGAGGGCACCGACGCCTGGGGCATCGCCGTCACCGGTGTCGAGGTCAAGGACGTCGACCTCCCGCAGGAGATGAAGCGCGCGATGGCCCGGCAGGCGGAGGCGGAGCGGGA